>JAEXRD010000073.1 GCA_023438245.1 Pseudomonadota bacterium
GGTCTGTACCGCAAGAGTACTATCCCTGGCCCCGGACCGGCTCATTCCTTGCCAGTGAACAAAATTCGTTCTTTTTGAAGCAGCCCCAAGCTCACATCTTCTCGCACACCGGCACCAGCGGCTCGAACTGGCCGGTCTCCGGCAGGTAGCTCAAGAGGTCGCCGCGCTCCATGTCGAAGTACCAGCCGTGCAGCGTCAGCCGCCCGGCCTCCACCCTGCGCTTCACGAAGGGGAAGGTCAGCAGGTTTTCCAGCGACACCAGGATGGCGGCCTGCTCGCAGGCCATCTCCTGCATGTGCCGGGGCTTGTCCTTCAGCTCCTCCAGCACGCGCTCGCGGGCCTTGGCGGCTATCTGCACCCAGCGGGTGACGAAGATGTCCTCCTCGCCGGGCTGGATGCCGTCCATGAGGCGGCTGATGCCGCCGCAGCGGCAGTGGCCCATGACGATGACGTGCTCCACGGCCAGGTTCTTCACGGCGTATTCCACCGCCGCGGACACGCCGTGGTAGCTCTGGTCGTCCTCGAAGGGCGGCACCAGGTTGCCCACGTTGCGCACCACGAAGATCTCCCCGGGCTCGCAGTCCATGAGGATGGCCGGATCCACGCGGGAGTCCGAGCAGCCGATCATGAGCACGCGGGGCCGCTGGGCGTTCTTCAGGTACTCGAACACCCCGTCCTCCTTGCAGAAGAAGTTCTGCTGGAAGCGCTGGAAACCCTTGATGAACTTGGCGATGTCGCGCATCTGCTATTCTCCTTTGTCTTGGGCCAGCGCGGCGTCCAGGCCCAAAAAATCCACACAGGCCATGCCCATGCCGCGCATGTCGCGGATGTTGGCCTGCGCCACCTCCCCGCTCTGGGCGGAGCAGGCGTCGGTGACCACCACCACGCGGTAGTCGCGGTACAGGGCGTCCGCCGCCGTGCCGCGCACGCAGTTGGGATACTGCGTCCCGGCCAGCACCAGCGTGTCGATTCCCGCCCGGCGCAGCCGCTCGTCGAAATCCGTGCCGAAAAAGGCGCTGAAGCGGCGCTTGACGATGATAGCCTCACCCGGGGCCGGAGCCAAGCCCTCCACGATGTCCGCCCCCGGCGTGCCCTCCACGCAGATGCCCCGACCCTGGGCATACAGGTGGCGGCGGAAAATCTCGGCGTCGCTCCCGTCGGGCGCGTGCCGGCGGATGACATGGAACACCGCCCAGCCCCCGGCGCGGGCCTTCTCCAGCAGCCGGGCGATGGCGGGCACCGTGGCCTGGGCCCCGGCCACGCGGGCCGGTGCGCCGGGCAGCACGAAATCGTTCTGCATGTCGATGATGGCCAGGGCCACGCGAGCCACGCGAGAGGCTCCGGTCATTGCGAAATCTCCGGCAGGCCCCAGGCCACCTTGAGCCGCTGGTATTCGCCCTCGGGCAGCAGCGCCATGACGGGCTTCCTGCCCGCGTCCAGCCAGCGCAGCAGCGCCAGCATGTGCTCCGGGGCCATGTTGGTGCAGCCTGAGGACCCCACCCCGCGCCCCAGCCAGACGTGCAGGAAGATGCAGGAACCGCCGCCGGGCATGGCCGGGTCCATGTTGTGGCGCACCAGCGCCCCGTAGCGGTAGGCCTCGTCCTTGCGGCGCATGTCCTCCACGCTGTCCCAGTCCTTGGCGACCTGCGAGGCCCGGACGATGGCGTTGTAGTGCGCGCTCTTCACGTCGTCCACGCAGAGCAGGTCCGCGTCGGCCTTGAGCAGGGGCACCTTCGCCGCGCCCACCTCCGCCGGGTCGTAGGCAAACCCCTCGCCGATGGCGAACAGGCCCACCGGGGCCTTGCCGTCGCCCTCGCGCTTCACGGGCGCTCCCGCCGGGTTCTCCCCGTGCAGGCCCGCGCCCCAGGCCAGGCCCTTCCGGCCCAGGTTCACGAACAGCGGCCCACTGAGCGGACCGTCGGCCAGCTTCCAGGCCCCGTCCACGCGGTCATAGGCCCGCAGCTCGCCGGTGGTGGCGCTCAGGTCCTTGGCCAGCACCAGCACGAGCTGGCCGCTGCCAGCCAGCCGTGCCGCCAGGGGGGGCGCGGCGGGGGACTCGGGCCGCTTGCCCGCGCAGGCGCACAGGGCCAGCAGCGAACACAGCAGCAGGACGCGCGAAAGATGGCGCAGGGCGGTGCTCACAGCGTGATGCCTCCCTTCTCGTCCAGGGGCAGGAACATGGGCGCCCAGACCGCCTCCCAGAGGTGGCCGTCGGGGTCCTCGAAATAGCCGGAATACCCGCCCCAGAAGGTCTCCTGCGCGGGCTTGGCGATGCGCGCCCCGGCCCCTGCGGCACGGGAGAGCAGCGCGTCCACCTCCTCGCGGCTGGCGCAGTTGCAGGCCAGGGTCACGCCGTCGAAGCTGCCGGGCGCGGCCAGGCGCGAAGGCGGCAGCGTGGCGTCCTCGGCCAGCAGGTGGCGCGGATACAGCGCCAGCACCGCCGGTCCGCAGCGGTAGAAGGCGATGGCCTCGCAGTCCTCGTCGCGGGCCTGCAGCCCCAGGCCCTGTTCGTAGAAGGCGCGGGCGCGCTTCAAGTCGTCCACGCCCAGGGTGACCACGGTGAGGCGAAAATCCATGCGGACCTCCAGCTAGCCCTGCGCGGCCAGGATGGCCAGGGCGTTGACGGTTGCGGCGGCCATGGCCGAGCCGCCCTTGCGGCCTTCAATCGCAATGTAAGGAGCGATGGACGGACCGCCCGCCTGGGCCAGCAGCAGGGCCTTGGACTCGGCGGCGTTGACGAAGCCCACGGGCATGCCGATGACCAGCGCGGGATTGGCGCGCCCGGCCTCCACGTGCTCCAACAGGCGGATGAGCGCGGTGGGCGCGTTGCCGATGGCCCAGATCACCGGCCTGGGCCCGCCCGAGACCGCGGCGATGCGCTCCACGGCCAGGTCCACCGCCGCGCGCGAGCGCGTGATGCCCTCGGCCTGGGCGCGGGCGGCCACGGTGGCGTCGCCCTGGAAGCATTTCACCTCCACCCCGAAGGGGGTCAGACGGCGCGGGGTCATGCCCGCGCGGGCCATCTCGGTGTCGGTGAGGATGAGGCAGCCCGCCTTCAGCGCGGCGATTCCGGCGCTCACGGCCCGGGGGTGGAAGCGCGTCAGCGACGCCATCTCGAAGTCCGCCGTGGTGTGGATGAGCCTGCGCACGATGGCCCACTCCGCGCCCTGATGGGGCCGGGGCTCGGGCAGCTCGGAATCGATGATGCGCAGGCTCTCGGCCTCGATGTCCTCGCCACGGGAAATATTCATCAGCGTCACGGTCATGGAGCGCCTCCTATCCGGTCACAATGCCAACCGAGGCCGAGGCCCCGATGCGGTCGGCCCCGGCGGCGAGCATGCGCAGGGCGTCCTCACGGGTGCGGATGCCCCCGCTGGCCTTCACGCCGATCCCTGTCGCCAGTCCGTCCACCACGCGGCGCATGAGCGCAATGTCCTCCTCCGTGGCCCCTCCGGTCGAGAATCCGGTGCTGGTCTTGACGAAGGCCGCCCCGGCCTCCACGGCCAGGCGGCAGGCCAGCTCCTTTTCCGCGCCTGTCAGCAGGCAGGTCTCCAGGATGACCTTCACGGGGACTCCGGAGCATGCCCGCACCACACCGGCGATGTCCGCGCGCACGAAATCCGCCGCGCCGTCCTTCAGCGCGCCGATGTTCAGCACCATGTCCACCTCGGCCGCCCCTGCCTGAACGGCGAGGGAGGCTTCGCGGGCCTTGGCCTCGGGGTCGGATGCGCCAAGGGGGAAGCCGCACACGGTGATGGGCAATGGCGAATGGCCGCGCAGAAGATCGACGGCCAGCGGCAGGCGGCAGGGGTTCACGCACACGGCCTTGAAGCCGTGGGCCACGGCCTCGGCGCAGAGGCGCTCGACGTCCGCCCGCGTGGCGGCGGGGGAAAGCAGCGTGTGGTCGATGCGCCCGGCCAGCGCCTGCGCATCCATGTCATGCGGGGCGGCCGGGACGTGCATCACCGGCCCCGCGCCTGGTAGCGCGCCAGATGTTTCTCCATGCGGCGGCTGGCGCTGGTGAGCACCCAGCAGACCAGGAAGTACAGCACGGCGATGGCCAGGAAGATCTCCGCCGGGGCCACCACCTCGCGGTTGTTGATCTGCGTGGCGGCCTTGGTCAGCTCGTTCACGCCGATGATGTAGGCCAGCGAGGTGTCCTTGGTCAGGCTCACGAACTGGTTCACGAACGAGGGGATCATGTTGCGCAGGGCCTGGGGCAGGATGACGTAGCGCATGGCCTGCAGCTGCGTCAGGCCCGTGCCGCGCGCCGCCTCCATCTGGCCGCGCGGCAGCGCCAGCACGCCCGCGCGCACGATCTCGGCGATGTAGGCCCCGGTGAACACGATGAAGGCCATGAGCGCGCTCTCGAACTCCGGCAGGGTGTAGCCGAAGAGCACCGGTCCCAGGAAATAGAACCAGAAGATGAGCATGAGCAGAGGGGTGCCGCGCACCACCTCGACGTACACGATGGCCGGCCACTTGAGCAGCGGTCGCTTGGACAGGCGCATGAGGCCGGCGCCCAGGCCCAGCCAGAAGGCCCCGAAGATGCCCAGCGCGGCCATGGCGATGCTGGCGGCCAGGCCGCCCAGCGGGCCGTTGGGGTAGGCGCCCCAGAGCAGGTAGTCCAGGTTTTCTATGACGATGTCGAAACGCACGGCGGCCTTCCTAGTACCTGATCTGACGCAGGAAATGCTTGTTGTACATGGTGATGCCGAAGCTGACGGTCAGCGAGACCAGGAGGTACACCACCGTGGCCACGGTGAAGGACTCGAAGCCGTGGAAGGTGAAGCTCTCCACCTGCCGGGCCTGGTAGGTCAGCTCCATCACGCCGATGGTCATGACCAGAGAGGAGTTCTTCAGCAGGTTCAAAAACTGCGAGATCAGCGGCGGAATGACGATGCGGAAGGCCTGGGGCAGGATGACGTAGCGGTAGGCCTGCAAAAACGACAGCCCGGTGGCGCGGCTGGCCTCCAGCTGGTTCTTGGGGATGGAGAACACGCCCGCGCGCAGTTCCTCGGCGATGAAGGCCGCCGAGTACACCGTGAGCGCGATGGTGCCCGCCGCGAACTCGAAGTCGTGCTCGTACAGCCACTGGTTGAGGAACTTCGGCAGGATGGCCTCGCTGCCGAAGTACCAGAAGAAGATCTGGACCAAGAGCGGGGTGTTGCGGAAGAACTCGGTGAAGCCCAGGCTGAACCACTCCAGCGGGCGCACGCGCGACAGGCGCATCACCGCGATGAGCGTGCCCAGGATGAGGGCGCACACGCCCGCCACGCCGGAAATCTTGAGCGTGAGCAGGAAGCCGTCGATGAGCCAGTCCCGGTATTCGCCGGTGAGCACCAGGCTCCAGTCAAATTGATATCCCACGAATTCTCCACAATGAGAAACGCGGGGCGCGGCAGACATGGCCGACCGCGCCCCGCAGGTGCGTCACACAGGGCAAAGCGCCCGGCCTAGGGCCAGAGCTCCATCTTCCACATCAGCGGGATGTGGTACTTGGTCTTGGGGCCCATCCACTTCTCGTACAGCTTGGCGTACTCGCCGCTGCGCCACATCTCGATGAGCGTGTTGTTCACGAAGTTGCGGAACTTGGAGTCGTTCTGGGGCACGCCGAAGGCGTAGGGCTCCTCGGTGAAGGTGCCGCCCACGATCTCCCAGTCCTCGGGCTTCTCGTCCTTGTTCTTCAGGCCCACCAGGATGGAGGAGTCGGTGGTGACGGCCACGACCTTGCCCTGCTTGAGCGCCAGGAAGGCGGGCGGGTAGTCCTCGAAGGAGAGCACCTGGGCCTGCGGGTTGGCGGCCATGACGTTCTTCTCGGAGGTGGAGCCCTTGGCGGTGCCCACCTTCTTGCCGGTGAGGTCCTTCACGTTCTTCACCGGGCTGCCCTTCTTCACCAGCAGGGACTGTCCGTCCATGAAATAGGTGATGGAGAAGTCGACCTGGCTTTCGCGCTCCTGCTTGTGGGTCATGGTGGCGCCGATGATGTCCACCGAGCCCTGGGTCAGCATGGGAATGCGGGTGGAGGAGGTCACGGGCTTGAGCTCAAGCTTCACGCCCAGCTTGTCGGCGATGTACTTGAGCAGGTCGATCTCGAAGCCCACGAGCTGCTTGTTCTCGTCCACGAAGCCGAAGGGCGGGGTGGCGTCCTTCACGCCGGCCACCAGCACGCCGCGCTTCTTCACCTCGTCGAGCTTGCTCGTTCCAGCGGCGGCGGTTTCGGCCTTTTTCTCGGCGGGCTTGTTGCCGCCGCAGGCGGCCAGGCCCAGGGCCAGCACCAGCGCCAGGAGCATGGTCAGTTTCTTCATGCCGTTCTCCTTGATGTTTGGGGGTTTCTGCCGTTTGTGGGCCTGCTACAGGATCTCCCGCAGGAACATCCTGGCCCGTTCGTGCTTCGGATTGGTGAAAAACTCCGCCGGGGTGGCCTGCTCCAGCACCTCGCCGCCGTCCATGAACAGCACGCGGTCGGCCACCTCGCGGGCAAAGCCCATCTCGTGCGTCACGCAGAGCATGGTCATGCCGTCGCGGGCCAGGTCCTTCATGACGTTCAGCACCTCGTTGATCATCTCCGGGTCGAGCGCGCTGGTGGGCTCGTCAAAGAGCATGACCTTGGGCTTCATGGCCAGGGCGCGGGCGATGGCCACGCGCTGCTGCTGGCCGCCGGAGAGCTCCGCCGGGTACTTGTGGGCCTGGTCGTGGATGCCCACGCGCTCAAGCAGCGTCAGCGCCGTCTCGGTGGCCTCGTCCTTAGGCACGCCGCGCACCTTGGTGGGCGCCAGGATGATGTTCTTGAGCACCGTGAGGTGGGGATAGAGATTGAACTGCTGGAACACGATGCCGATGTCCGCGCGCAGGCTGTTGATGCTCAGGTCCGGGTCGTGGATGTCCTTGCCGTCGAACAGGATGGTGCCCTTCTGGTACTCCTCCAGCCTGTTGACGCAACGGATGAGCGTGCTCTTGCCCGAGCCGCTGGGGCCGCAGATGACCAGCACCTCGCCCTTCTCCACGCTCTCGTCGATGCCCCGCAGCACGTGGAACTCGCCGAACCACTTCTGCAGTCCCTTGATTTCGATCAGTGACATGAAAACTCCAGATGGCCCCGCGCGGATGCTGCGGGGCGGGAAATGTCGCCGGACTTGCCGACGCGGTCGCTCGCGTCTATTAGACATACACCCAAGACCCGGTCAAGACCGGCGCGCAGCATATCGCGCAGCTCCCGGTGGCGCTTGCCAAGTATCTGAAGATGCGTTAAACAGCTGTTTCAATCATTGTTGCAGGGGTGTGCCTTTATGCGCAAGATCCTGACTTCGCTCATCATCGTAGCAATCGCCGCGAGTCTCCCGGTGTTTTCCGGGTGCAGCCGGAACCAGAAAACGCAGCGCCCGGCCCCGGTGGTCACGGCCAAGGCCGAGGTGGGCGACGCCCCCTACGTGCTCTCCACCGTGGGCACCATCAAGGCCTCGGTGTCGGTGAACATCAAGAGCAAGTACGCCGCGCACATCAAGAAGGTGCACTTCACCGAGGGCAGCCTGGTCAAGGCCGGGGACGTGCTCTACACCATCGACCCGCAGGTCAACGCGCTCACCGAGCAGCAGGCCGGGGCCACCTACCAGCGCGACCGCGCCGACTACGAGCAGCTGGAGCGCGACCTGAAGCGCTACAAGACCCTGGCCGACCAGGGCGTCATCAGCCGCGAGCAGTTCGAGGAGAAGCAGACCGCCACCGTGCGCGCCAGAAACGCCATGCGCGCCAGCGGGGCCGGGGCCTCCATCGCCCGCCAGAACCTGACCTACAACACCATCACCTCGCCCATCGACGGCCGCATCGGGGCCTCGCTGTTCGACGAGGGCAGCTTCGTCAAGGACAAGGACGACATCCTGGCCGTGGTCAACACCTCAAGCCCGCTGGACGTCACCTTCGCCCTGCCGGAGCGCTACCTCTCCGACATCCGCAAGGAGATGCAGAAGGGCCAGCTCTCCGTGCAGGCCGCGGCCCCCGGCATGGAGGACCACCCCGAGGCCGGCGTGCTGACCTTCCTGGACAACCAGGTGGAGACCGGCACCGGCACCGTGCGCCTCAAGGCCCGGTTCGAGAATCCCGAGGGCAGGCTCTGGCCCGGCCAGTTCGTGAACGTGGGCCTGGTGCTCAAGACCGTGCCGAACTGCGTGCTGGCGCCCGCCCGCGCGGTGCAGACCGGCCCGGACGGTCGCTTCGTGTTCGTCATCAAGGAGGGCAAGGCCGAGATGCGGCCGGTGACCACCGGCTTCCGCGTGCGCGACATGCTCGTCATCGAGAAGGGGCTGGAAAAGGGCGAGGAAGTGGTCACCGAGGGCCAGCTGCGCCTGTTCCCCGGCGCGGCGGTCATTCCGCAAGAGAAGGCCCCGCAGGAGAAGAAGGGCGAGGCCAAGCCGGGCCAGCCCGACGCCGCGGGAGCCCCCGGGACTACAGGATCCGCTTCTGGCGCCAGCCGCAAGGACTAGCCCGCCATGAACACCCGGCTCTTCATCACCCGCCCGGTCATGACCTCGCTGGTCATGCTGGGGCTTCTGTTCTTCGGCCTGGCCAGCTACGTGAACCTGCCGGTGAGCTACCTGCCCGCCGTGGACTTCCCGGTCATCCAGGTCAAGGCCGTGCTGCCCGGCGCCAGCCCCAAGACCATGTCCTCCTCCGTGGCCTCGCCCCTGGAGCGCCAGTTCTCGGCCATCGCCGGGCTGGAGGCCATGAGCTCCACCTCCAGCCAGGGCGTGACCATGGTCACGCTGATGTTCGAGCTGGGCAAGGACATCGACAAGGCCGCCATGGACGTGCAGGCCGCGCTGACCAAGGCGCGCAGCAACCTGCCCAGCTCCATGACCGACGAGCCCACCTACGAGAAGGTCAACCCGGCGGACTCGCCCATCCTGTACATGGCGGTGAAGTCCAGCACCCTGCCCATCTCCACGGTGAACGACTACGCCACCACCTTCGTCACCCAGACCCTGTCCATGGTGCCCGGCGTGGCCCAGGTGCAGATCTTCGGCGACCAGAAGTACGCCGTGCGCGTGCAGGTGGACCCGCGCAAGCTGGCGGCCAAGGGCATCGGCATCGACCAGGTGGCCGGGGCCATCGCCGCCGAGAACGTGAACCTGCCCATGGGCAGCCTGGAAGGCCGCCACTTCACCACCACCATCGACGCCGACGGCCAGCTCAAGCGCGCCGAGCGCTACAACCCCATCATCGTGGCCTACCAGAACGAGATGCCCGTGCGCCTGGAGGACCTGGGGAGCGCCCGCGACGGCCTGCAGTCCGAGCGCTCCGGCGCCTGGTACAACAACGAGCGCACGCTGGTCATCGCCATCAAGCGCCAGCCCGGCAGCAACACCATCGACGTGGTGGACCGCATCAACAAGCAGCTGCCCACCATCCGCAAGCAGCTGCCCTCCTCCATCGAGCTCATCGAGCTCTACGACATGAGCAAGCCCATCAAGGAAAGCGTGGACGACGTGAAGTTCTCGCTGGTGCTGGCCGTGGCGCTGGTGGTGCTGGTGGTCTTCCTGTTTTTGCGCAACATTCCCGGCACCATCATTGCGGGCGTGGCCATCCCGTTCTGCATCGTGGCCACCTTCGCCGTCATGTATTTGATGAAGTTCACGCTGGACAATTTCTCGCTCATGGCGCTGACGCTGGCCGTGGGCTTCGTGGTGGACGACGCCATCGTCATGCTGGAGAACGTGGTGCGCCACATGGAAATGGGCAAGTCGCCCATGGACGCCGCCCTGGACGGCTCCAAGGAGATCGGCTTCACCATCCTGTCCATGACGCTCTCGCTGGCCGTGGTGTTCGTGCCCATCCTGTTCATGCCCGGCATCATCGGCAAGATCCTGAACGAATTCGCGGTGGTCATCACCGCGGCCATCCTTGTCTCGGGCGTGGTGTCGCTCACCCTCACGCCCATGCTCTGCTCGCGCTGGCTGAAAAGCGGCAGCCACCTGGCCCATTCCGACCCACTGTTCGAGCGCGTGGTGGCCTTCTACCGCCGCACCCTGCACTACGCGCTGGACCACCGTCGCAAGACCATGATCGCCTCCGCCGTGCTGTTCGTGCTCACCCTGGCGCTGTTCGTGGTGGTGCCCAAGGGCTTTCTGCCCACAGACGACATGGGCTACCTCTTCGGCATCGTGGAAGGCCCGCAGGGCGTGTCCTTCGAGGAGATGGCCAGGAACCAGAACGCGCTCACGCCCAAGCTCCTGGCCGACAAGGACATCAAGGGCGTCATCGAGGCCGTGAGCGTGGGCGCCAGCCCCAACCAGGGCTACTGCGTCATCTTCCTCAACGAGCACCGCAAGGCCTCGGCGGACGTCATCCTGGAGCGCAACCAGCGCAACCTGAACTCCGTGCCGGGCATCCTGGCCTTTGTGCAGAACCCGCCCATGATCCGCATGAGCGGCAAGCCCACCAAGGGCACCTACCAGTTCACCCTGCTGGCCCCGGACACAGACCTGCTCTACCGCGCCGCGGGCGAGCTCACCGCCGCGCTGGCCAAGCTGCCGGGCCTGCGCAACGTGTCCAACGACCTGCTCGTGAACTCGCCCCAGGTGGACCTGAAGATCAATCGCGACCTGGCCGCCACGCTGGGCGTCAGCGCCGAGGCCATCGAGACCGCGCTGTACAGCGCCTACGGCACCCGGCAGATCTCCACCATCTACTCCGAGAACGACACCTACAAGGTCATCCTGGAGCTCTTGCCCGAGTATCGCCAGGACGCCCGCGCCCTGTCCATGCTCTACGTGCGCAGCAAGTCCGGCACGCTGGTGCGCCTGGACGCGCTGGTGGAAATCACGGAGGACACCGGCCCGCTCACCATCAGCCACACCGGCCAGCTGCCCTCGGTGACGGTGTCCTTCGACCTGGCCCCGGGCGTGGCCCTGAGCGAGGCCATGGCCGAGATCCAGAAGACCTCCCACGCCAAGCTGCCGGACACGGTGAACGCCAACTTCGAGGGCACGGCCAGCTCGTTTGCCGGGTCCATGGGCACGGCGGGCTTCCTGCTCCTGGTGGCCATCTTCGTCATCTACATCATCCTGGGCTGCCTGTACGAAAGCTACATCCACCCCATCACCATCCTCTCCGGCCTGCCCAGCGCGGCGCTCGGCGGGCTGGTGTCGCTTTTGGCCTTCCGCTACGAGCTGCACCTCTACGGCTTCGTGGGCATCATCATGCTCATCGGCATCGTCAAGAAGAACGCCATCATGGTGGTGGACTTCGCCATCGAGGCCGAGAAAAAGGGCATGACCCCGGCGGAGGCCGCCTTCGAAGGCTCCATCGTGCGCTTCCGGCCCATCATGATGACCACCATGGCCGCCATCATGGGCGCGCTGCCCATCGCCCTGGGCATCGGCGCGGGCGCGCAGGCGCGCCGTCCGCTGGGCCTCGTTGTCGTGGGCGGCCTCATCCTGTCCCAGGTGGTGACGCTCTACCTGACCCCGGTGTTCTACACCTACATGGACGACTTCAGCCGCCTGCTGGAGCGCGAAGGCTTGGGCGGCGTGGGCCGACACATCAGGAACCACCCGCGCCTGGCCTGGGCGCTGGGGCATCTCTCCCGGGCGCTGGCCTGGCTGCGCCTGCACCTGGGCGAGCGCCTGGAGCGCTTCGGCTGGTACCAGCGCCTGTGCGGGCTGCTGGCGCGCTGTGCCGCCGCCCTGCGCACCCGCTGGGACGCGGCGCGCGACTTCCTGCGCCGTGTGGTGCGCCTCATCGCCACGGGCGAGTTCGAGTCCACGGTGGACCTGCGCCAGGGCCTGCGCGACATCGTGCGCAAGCCCGAGAGCAAGAACGAGAGCACGCCCGACGGCAAGGACGAACCCAGGCCCGAAGCGCACGACGAGGCCAAGGACAAGGCCAGGGACGAGAGCAAGCCGGAATAGGCCCCGCCTCTCCGAACGAGACAGCCCCCGGCTCCCATGTGGAGTCGGGGGCCTTTGTTTGGCGATGCCGCCAGACCGGACGGCGCCGCCCCCGCCACTCCCCGGAGCATGCTGGCAGCGGCACAGACGCTTCCCGGCAATTGCGCGCACAGTGCCGTGCCGGGCTTGCCCCCCTGTGCCCTGTCCGTGTCCTCTGCCCGGTCTATGCCCCGCCCTCCGCACGAGTCCCCCCGGGCCTTCGCCGTGCCCGGTTCCGACCCCTGCCGTCCTGGTCGCGAGACAAAAAAAGAGCCCGGTCTTGCGACCGGGCTCCATGAAACCGAGTGAGGCGAGAGGCTACTTGTTGAGCATCTTCTCCTGGGGGAAGACGGGCAGGTAGCGGTAGGACAGGCTCATGACCAGGAAGCCGTAGGCCACGATCATGCCGCTGGTGGCCCACTCCGCCCAGTTGGGGGCGTAGGTCTGCCAGGAGTCGAAGGGCATGACCGGGATGGCGATGGCCTGCACCGTGAACAGGTAGCGGTTCAGGGTGATGCCGATGCAGTCCAGGATGCCCGCGGTGTACAGCATGGTCGGGTTGTTGCGGATGCTCGGGGTGATGAGCATGATGGCGGGCACGACGCCGCACAGCACGATCTCGGTGAACATCAGCCACTTGCCGTAGATGACGCCGTAGAACATCTGGTCGAAGGTCATGCCGACGCTGGGCAGGTAGTTGTTGGCCCAGGCCCAGGTGTCCAGGATCTTGAAGACCATGTACACGGAGAGCATGGTGCCGGCGATCTTGCCCATGAGGGCCTTGGTCTTGTAGTCCACCAGCTTGCGGCCGGTGAGCTTCTCCATGAAGGTGCAGCACAGCACGGTGAAGATGGGGCCGCAGCCCACCGCGGAGAGCACGAACAGGAAGAAGGTCCAGGGCCAGATGAAGAACCCTTCGCGGAAAGCGTACGGACGGCCGATGAGCACGCCGTACATGCCGCCCAGGGAGCCCTGGTGGAAGGTGGACAGGAAGGCGCCGATGCCCGCGAACAGAGCCATGTTCACATGCATGTTGTGCGCCAGGTGGTGCAGGAAGGGGATCTGGTTCAGCTGCTTCTGCTCGAACACCAGCGGCAGGAACTCGATGATGAGCACCAGGCAGTAGCAGGTGATGCAGAAGATGACTTCTGTGAGCATGGAGTGGACGTTGGGGTGCCAGTAGCCGAACCAGGCGCGGATCGGCTGGCCGATGTCCATGGTCAGCACCAGCATGGCGCCGGAGTAGCAGATGAACCCGACGATGACCGTCAGGTTGATGATGTTCTCAAGCTGCTTGATTTTCAGGATGTACTTCAGGAAGCCGGTGAAGAACGCGCCCGCGCCCAGCGCGATGACCGCCAGGTCGAAGGTGATCCACAGGCCGAATCCGAAGTAGTTGTCCAGGCCGGTGACCACGATGCCCTTGTAGAAGATGAGCAGCATCGCATACAGGCCGAAGAGGAAGAAGGCGGTGATCAGTCCCATCCACACAGCGAATTTGCCGAAGGAGCAACGCTCCAGGCCATCAGGGAAGAGTGCTCTATCCATTTTGTGCGCCCCCTAGGAATGCTTCTTCGCGGCACCGGGCTTGCCGGTGGCGGCGTAGTTGTCGCCAAGCTTGCGCACCCACTCGCGCTTGCTCATGTAGTACACCTGAGGAGCCAGACCGAGCTTTTCCAGCAGGCGGAAGGCGTTCTCGTTCTTGTGCAGCTCGTGCACCTTGTGCTCCGGGTTCTTCAGGTCGCCGAAGGTGATGGCGCCGGTGGGGCAGATCTCGACACAGGCGGGCATGTAGGCGCCGTCAGCCAGCGATTCGGGATTGCCGCCGTCCTGACGAGCCTTGTCCTTGGCCTTCATCAGCCTGGTGTGGCAGAAGTTGCACTTCTCGACCACGCCGCGGGGCCGGGCGCTGGTGTTGGGCGAAAGCGCCTTCTCCATGCCCTTCGGGAAAACGGGGTCTTCCCAGTTGAAGTACCGGGCATGGTACGGGCAGGCGGCCATGCAGTACCGGCAGCCGATGCAGCGGGGGTAGATCTGGCTGACGATGCCGCCCTCCTCGTTCTTGTCCGTGGCCACGACCGGGCACACGGGCACGCAGGCGGGGTTGCCGCACTGCATGCAGGGACGGGGCAGGTAGGCGATCTCGGCCTCGGGAGCGGCCTTTTTGTTGGACAGCTCGTACACGAGCATCCAGCTCAAGGTGCGCAGCTTGTTGGAAGCGTCCACCATGGGGGCGATGTTGTTCTCAACCTGGCAGGCGGTCATGCACGCGCCGCAGCCCGTGCACTTGTCCAGGTCGATGACCATGCCCCACTTAATTTTGAATTCTTTTGCTTGCATCGCTGTCCCCCCTAGACCTTAGCAATGGCGACGCTGGAGCCCGCCCACACTTTCGTGCCGGCCTCTTCGCTCGCGGTCAGGATCTTGTAGACGTTCTCGCCCTTGCCCTTGGTGAACTCGTCCCAGGCGGTACGGCCAAAGCCCATGGGCACGGCCACGGTTCCGGCGGCAACGGACTCGCTGACGCTCAGCACGGCCTTGATCTCGGCCCCGCCGGCGGCGAGCTTGACCTTGGCGCCGTCGGCCAGGCCGGCGGCCTTGGCGGTGGCGGCATTCACCTTCACAACCAGGTCCTTGCCCTTGAGTTCGGTGTCACGGACGATGAGCAGGTTGGCGGGCGGGGTGGCCAGCGCGCCGGAACCGAAGGCCAGGCGGCCGACGGGGGCCACGGCCAGGGCCTTGGCATCGGGAGCCGCGGGGGCCACCTTGGCCAGGGCGGCGGCGCCCAGGCCCAGGGCTCCGCCCTTGGCCTCGCTGGTCCACACGCCACCGGCGGTGAGGGCGTCCAGGTCCGCGCCCAGGGCGCTGGCCTTGGCCTTCACCACGTCGGCCATGGTCTCCGCGCCCAGGCTCACGCCGACCTTGGAGGCGGCGGCCAGGAGCACGTCCACGGCGTCCTTGCAGTCGAACGCGGGCTTCTTCACCACGGGCTTGCCCGCCAGGTAGGTGGGCTTGGCCACGCCGTACGGGTTGAGCGCGTCGTCGAAGCGCTCGTACGGGTGCGGCGCGGGCAGGATGAGGTCGGCCACGACCGCGGTCTCGTCCATGTAGGTGGCGAAGCTGACCTTGAAGGCGATGTTGCCCAGGGCCTTGGCCATTTCGGCGGCCTGCGGCAGGGCGTACGCGGGGTTGGCCTCGTACACCAGCAGGGCGGCGGGAGCGGCCTTGCCGGTGGCCACGCTGGCCAGGTAGCCGCCCGCGTCCTTGGCGGACTCGCGGCCGACGGCGCTGGCCACGGCCTTGGCGGCGGCGGGCAGCACGGTCATGCCGCCAGCCACGTTGACGCGGCCCAGCAGCACGTTGAGCGAGGCGGCGGCCACGAAGTCCACCGCGCCGCCAGCCTGGCCCACGCCCGCACCGGCCACCACGACGGGGGCCTTGGCGGCCTTGAGCTTGGCGGCCAGGTCTTTCAGCACGTCGGCCTTCACGCCCGTGGCGGCCTCGACGGCCTCCGGGGTGAACTTGGCGGCCAGGGCCTTGTAGTCGCCGAAGTCGGCGGCGGAGGCCGAGGCGCCCGCGGCGATGAGCTGGTTGGCCAGGCCCAGCGAGAAGGCGGCCAGGCCGGAGGCGCTCACCGCTATCTGCTTGTCGCACACGGAGGCGGTGTTGTTCAGCACCGGACCGGCGTAGACGTAGGTGGCGGTGGCGGCGCCGCCCGCGGGGCGGGTGGCCGCGAAGGCCTTCTGGTTGGCGACGCTGGTGCCCCAGCCGTCCAGGGCGTCGGCGCCGATCATCAGCACGAAGTCGCTGCCGGCCAGGTCGAAGCCCGGCTGGCCGTTGCCGCCCATGAGCTTCACGCCCTTGGTGGCGGTGACCAGCTCGCTGGGCATGAGGCAGTAGGAGCCGCCCATGCCCGCGGCGAAGGCGGAGAAGATGTCGCCCGCGCTGCCGGTCTCATCGCCGCAGATCACGGCGAGCTTTCCTTCCTGGCCTTTCAGCGGGGTGAGCTTCTCGACCAGCATGGCCTCGGCGTCTTCCCACTTGATGGCCTCGTATTTGCCCTCGCCCACCTTCTTCATGGGCGACTTGACCCTGGACGGGCTGTACATGAGCTGGGCGCCGCCGGCGCAAACCGGGCAGATGCCGCCCTTGCTCATGGGGTTGGCGTTATTGCCAATGGCGGCGAAGGGCTTGCCCTCCACGGTCTTCACCTTCACGGCGCAACCGGCGGAGCACAGCTTGCTCAGGGCGGCCTTGCTCTTGACCTCGCCCTTGGGCACGCGGGGAATCCACGGCCAGTTCTGCGACCAGATGGACACATCGTCCAGGCTCTGCCAGATGACAGGCGTGAACAGGGTGCCCGCGACGCCACCCACGACGAATTTGACGAATCCTCTGCGATCCAAACCCATCTTACGCACCCCTCTTTTACTTGTGGCAGACGTGACAGGCGTTGCTGACGCCGTTCTCGGCATGGCAGCGCTCGCACTGCCACATCTTCATGGTCTGCTTGCTGTACCCGGACAGCCTGTTCTCGTAGTAGACCGGCGGAGTGTCGTTCTTTGCCATATCGGGGTGGCAGGACTTACACTCGAAGGACTCGTGCGCCTTGTGGCTGAAAATCACGTTGTCCGGCTGGTACTGGTAGATCAGCCAGGGCACTTCCTTGCCCGTCTTGGCGTACTGCTCCACGTACTTGGCCTCGGCCGGATCACTGCCAACCACGTCGGCATGGCACTCCATGCACTTCTCGTTGTTGGGCAGGCCTGCGTAGCTGCCGTCGTCACGGAAGACGTGGCAGCTCGAACACTCCATCCCCTGTTCCTGATGGATCTTGTGGCTGAAACGGATGGGCTGCGTCTTCTTGCTATAGAGCAAGTCAGGGAAGAGCACCCAGCCCGCGATCACCGCGGCCACAAAGCCGATCACGAAGGGAAGAGCCCCTCCACACCCCTTGCACTGTTTCTTTTCCTCCATAACCTCGCCCCATCGCTCCTGTGTTTTTGGACCAAAAAATTGCCCCGGAAAACTACGTTTCCATAAAGGACGGATATTTCTCGTGTCAAGAGCTTACGAAAAAATTCACGAGTCATCCTTGATCCGGCCATAGACGTCGTCGAAGCGCACGATATCGTCCTCCTCAAGATATGGTCCGCTCTGAATCTCAATGATTTCAAGGTGTACCTTGCCTGGATTGGCCAGCCTGTGGGTGGTGGCCTTGGCTATGTCCACGGCCTGGTTCTCCACCAGAAGCCGTTCCTCGCCGCCAATCTCCACCAGCGCGGTTCCAGATACCACGACCCAATGTTCGCTGCGGTGGTGGTGCATCTGCAAGGAAAGCCGGGCCCCGGGCAGCACCTCGATGCGCTTGATCTTGTAGTGCGGCCCTTCCTCCAGCACCGAATAGCTGCCCCAGGGGCGCTTCACGGTCAGGTGGCTTTCCACCAGCGGGCTGCCCTGGGCCTTCAAGAGCGCCACGATCTCCTTGACCCGCTGCACGTCGGTGAGCGGCAGGGAGAGGGTGGCGTCGCGGGTCTGGATGACGATCATGCCGGTGAGGCCCACCACGGCGAGCTTGCCGCCCTGGCTCATGAGCAGGCAGTCGCGGCAGTCCAGGGCCAGCACGTCGCCCTGGATCACGTTGCCGCTCTTGTCCTTTTCGCCCAGCCGGTAGATGGCCTCCCAGTTGCCCAGGTCGTCCCAGTCGAACCTGGCCTCCACCACGGCGATGTTGCCGATCTTCTCCACGATGCCGTAATCAACGGAAATATTGGGAATCTTGCCGTAGCCCTGGATCAGCGGCTTGTCCTCGCGCTCCTGCCACCAGGTCCACAATTCGGGCGCGTGGCGGGCCACGGCGGAGAGGAATTCCTTGGCGCGGAACACGAACATGCCGCTGTTCCAGTAGTGGCGGCCGCCGCGCACGTATTCCAGGGCCCGCTTCAGCCCCGGCTTTTCGATGAACTCCGCGGCCTCGTACGCCCCGCCGCCCAGCTGCGCGCCGCGCGCGATGTAGCCGTAGCCGGTCTCGGGCTTGCGCGGGGCCACGCCGAAGGTGACGAACCTGCCCTGCCCGGCCAGTTCCATGCCGTGCTCCAGCGTGGCGGCGAAGCCGTCCAGGTTGTCCACCATGTGGTCCGACGGGAACACCGCCACCAGCTCGCCGCCGTCCCGGGCGATCCTGTCCAGCGCCAGCAGGATGGCCGGCAGGGTGTTGCGGCCCTGCGGCTCGGCCAGCACCTGGGCCTCCAGGCCGGGGTTCAGCGCGGAGAGCTGGCTGCGCACCTCGAACACGTGCTCCTCGCCGGTGACGATCCAGAGCTTGTCCGGCCCGAACACCTTGAGGATGCGCGCGGCGGTCTGCTGCAGCAGGGTCAGGCTGCCGTCCAGGGCCAGCAGCTGCTTGGGGAAAAGATTGCGCGACAGCGGCCACAGCCGGGTGCCGGAGCCCCCCGCCAGGATCACGGCGTGGCGGCTCGGCGCGGTGGCGGCGGATTTGCTAGCGTGTGTGTCGGACATCGGGATGCGCTCTGTTGCGGTTTGGGCGAAGCCGGGCCCTAGCCCGCCGCCGGGGCCTCGTACACAAAAGGCGACACGAAATCCTTGAACAGGGGCAGAACCTTGTCCTTGGCGGAGAGCACGGGCTGGCCCCCGGCCATTTCCGGCCAGGCCACGGCCAGGTCCGGGTCGTTCCAGAGCAGCCCGGCGTCGTGCTCCGGGCTGTAGGGCGCGTCCACCTTGTACTGGAACTCGGCGTCCGGGGTCAGGGTCACGTAGCCGTGGGCAAAGCCCTTGGGCACGAACAGGCGCAGAAAATTCTCGGCGGAAAGCTCCACCCCGAAGTGCCTGCCATAGGTGGGCGAGCCCACGCGCAGGTCCACGGCCACGTCGTACACCGCCCCGCGCGTGACCCACACCAGCTTGGCCTGGGCCATGGGCGGACGCTGGAAGTGCAGCCCGCGCAGCACCCCGGCCGGGCCGGAGCGGGCGTGGTTGTCCTGCATGAAATCGGCGTTGACGCCCAGCGCGGCGAACCTGTCGCGCTGCCAGCCCTCCAGGAAGAAGCCGCGCTCGTCCTGGAACACCCTGGGCCGCACGAGCACAAGCCCGGGCAGCCCTGTCTGAGACACCTCCATGAACACCCCCGAAACGCGCTGTCCCTCCCCCGTCCCCCGCGCGAAGGGCGGGCGACCCGGCACAGGTACCCCAAATCACGGGGCAGCACAACCGCCCCGGCGCGGGCCGCGCGCACTTCCCTTTCGGCCCGGCCTCTGCTACCAAGTGTCGCAAGACGCGACGCGCGGACGGGAACGCATGAATTCGCTGGACATCATCATCATCTCCATCATTGTCCTGGTGGGCTTCCGGGGCTTCTGCCGCGGCCTGGTGCACGAGGCCGTGTCCCTGTGCTCGCTCTTGATCGGCGTGTTCTGCGCGGCCAAGCTGCACGGCGTGTTCGTGCCGCACCTGCGGGTGTACATCCAAAGCCCCGGCACGGTGCAGGCGCTGTCCTACCTCATCACCTTCCTCTTGACCATGATCGCGCTGTTCTTCCTGGTGCGCTTCCTCAAGGGCGTGCTCAAGATCGCCATGCTGACCACCGTGGACAAGGCCGCCGGGGCCGCCTTCGGCTGCCTGGAAGGCCTGCTGTTCTCGCTGGTGCTGCTCCTGCTCATGAAGGCGGTGATGCCCGGCACGGCCATCATCCGGGGTTCGGTGTTCGCCAAACACACCGACCCGATGCTGATCGTGCTGTCCAACTTCACGCCCGAGCCCGTGCGCGAGACGCTGGAGGAAGGCGGCTTCGCCCTGCCCAGGCCACTGGAGATGCCCAAGCCCAAGGCTCCTTCCGGTTCCGGTCAGTTCGTCCCCGCCCGGCCCCAGCCCAAAAAGGGCCAGCAGACCATCTAGCCTTCCGATTTTTCCACCCTTTTCCACATCTAAGGAGACTCCCCCGTGAGCACGGATACCCTTTCCCTGGCCCGCATGCAGGAGGTCATCGACGCGCTGCTGGCCCCCGGCGGCTGCCCCTGGGACCAGAAGCAGACCCCCGAGACCCTCTGCGACTACGTCATCGAGGAGGCCCACGAGCTGGTCTCGGCCATCCGCTCCGGCGACGAGGCGGAAACCGCCGAGGAACTGGGCGACGTGCTCTTCCTGCTCCTGTTCATCGCCACGCTGTACGAGCGCAAGGGCAGCTTCACCCTGGCCGAGGCCGTGGAGACCAACGCCGCCAAGATGATCCGCCGCCACCCCCACGTGTTCGGCGACACGGTGGTGAAGAACCAGGAGGAGCTGCTGCGCAACTGGGAGCGCATCAAGCGCGGCGAGAAAAAGGACAAGAAGGGCGAGGGCGAGGCACCGGCCGGAACCTTCGACTCGCTGCCCAAGGGCCTGCCCGCGCTGCTCAAAGCCTACCGCCTGCACTCCAAGAGTGCGCGCCTGGGCTTCACCTGGCCCACGGACGAAGCCGCCCGCGCCCAGTTCGACTCCGAATGGCAGGAATGGGAGCAGGCCAGGGCCGCGGGCGACCGGCAGCGCATGGAGGAGGAGTTCGGCGACGCCCTGTTCTGCCTGGTGGAGCTGGGCCGCCGCGACGGGCTGAAGGCCAACGCCGCCCTGGACGCGGCCAACGCCAAATTCCTGGCCCGCTACGAGCGCATGGAGGCGCTGGCCCGGGAGCGCGGCCTGGACCTGCCCGACCTGCCCCTGGACGAGAAGAACCGGCTCTGGGACGAGGCCAAGGCGCAGCTCAAAGCGGAAGGCCAGTCCGCGCCCGAATAAGGATTTTCAAAAACGGGCAGCCTCCAAAAGTTGAATTTTGTTCGCTGGCAAGAAAAGAGCCGGTCGGGGGCCGGGGACAGTACTCTTGCGGTACGGCCCCGGTC
>JAEXRD010000139.1 GCA_023438245.1 Pseudomonadota bacterium
TACTCCACCTGCCCGACGTTGGGGCATTTGGCGCTGAGCATGCAGATGGAGCAGCCCGCGCTGAAGGGCAGACGCGTGAACACGGCGAACTGGCGGCTCACGGTGCCTTCGGGGTTCCAGGTCAGGCCCAGGTCCTGGAAGGCCTGGATGATGCCCTTGCTGGGGTGCGGCAGGGGCGCGCAGCCCTTGTCGGCCAGTTCGGGGATGAGGTTCTGGGCGGCGCTCATGACCATGTGGATGGCCAGGTTGTGGAAGGCCATGCCAGCAGACGGCGAGTCCTGCCAGATGCCCTCGATCTCGTCCTCCACGGGCTGGTCCAGCCAGATGATGACGTGCTTGCCGCCGGTCTTGGAGGCGCCGGGCGCGTCCGGATCGGTGATGGCGTAGGCCCGCAGGTGGTTCTCCATCCAGTTGTCGAAGCGCGGCTCCAGTTCTTCGAGCAGGCCGTCGTCGATGCGCGTCTCGCCGGAGAGCTCGCAGTAGGTGAACATGTCGAATTCCGGCTGGACGCTGAGGGCCTCGACGGTGACGTTGGCGGCGATCTTGGATTTGGCGGCGGATTTCTTGGTGGTCATGGGGTACCTCGTTGGGGCCGCCTAGGCGGCCTCTTTGTCGGCCAGCAGCGCGGCCTTGAGCGATTCGTCCAGGGTGGGGTGCGGGAACATGAAGGACTCGGCCTGCTCGCGCGTCCAGCCCGCCTGCACCATGAGCGTGGCGGCCACGGCCAGGCGCGAGACATCCGCGCCCACGGCGCTGACGCCGATGAGCCTGCCCTGGCGCCACACGCATTTGACGAAGCCCTGGGTGGCGGCGTGGGCCTGGGCGATGGGGTTGGCGATGAGCTGGGCGCGGGAGACGAGCACGCCCTCGCCCTGGGTCTTGGCCGCCTCGGCGGTGAGGCCCACGCGCATGACCTCCGGGCTGCCGTAGAGGATGCTCGGGATGGGGCCGGAGTCATAGGCGCCGGATTCGTGCCCGAGCAGGCGCGAGACCACGTAGTGCGCCTGGTGGCTGGCGGCGTGGGCCAGCAGCATGCGCCCGTTGACGTCGCCCACGGCGTAGATGTTCGGCGCGGCCAGCAGGTTCTCGTCCGTGGCCAGGTAGCCGGGGCCGACGAACTGCGCGCCCAGGGCGTCCAGGCCCAGGCCCTCGGTGTTGGGCCTGCGCCCCACGGCGATGAGCGCGGCTTCGGCGCTGATGGTCTCGCCGCCTTCCAGCGTGAGAACGGCGCTGTCGCCCTCGGTCTTCACCCCGGCCACCTTCACGCCCAGGCGGATGTCCCAGCCCTGGCGCTTGAACACGGTCTCCAGCACCTTGCTGACTTCCGGGTCTTCCAGTCCGGCCAGGCGGGGCAGGGCGTCCACGATGCTGATGTGCGCGCCCATGCGGTGCGCGGCCTGGGCCATCTCCAGCCCGATGAACCCGCCGCCCACCACGATGAGCGACTTCGGCATCTCCGCCAGGGCCAGGAAGCCCGTGGAGTCCATGACCCGCGCGCCGTCGGGCGCCAGGCCCGGGAAGGCGGCCGGGCGCGTGCCCGTGGCCACGATGCAGCTCTTGAAATTGAGGGATGTCGTCCCGTCCGCGGTTTCGACTTCCACGAGGTCCGCCCCGGCGAGGCGACCGCGCCCGGCCACCACCTCGACGCCGAGCTGGCCCAGGCGGGCGGCCATGGCCTTGCGCGTGGCGGCGATGTACTTGTCCTTGCGGCCCTGGAGGGCGGGGAAGTCCACGCGCACCTCGCCGGTGGCCAGCTTAAGCTTGGACTGCGCGGCCAGCTCCTCCACTGCGTGGGTGGCGCCCAGCCACATCTTGGTGGGGATGCAGCCCCGGTTCAGGCAGGTGCCGCCCAGGAGGTCCCCCTCCACCAGCGCGGTCTTGAGGCCGGCGGCTGCGGCCTCCACGGCGGCGTCGTAGCCGCCCGGCCCGCCGCCCAGCACAACGAGGTCAAAGGTCGTGGTCATGCGTGTTTCCTTGTCTGATCGGCCTTGAAAAGAGGGGCGGCCCAAGCCGGACCGCCCCTGATTCTTCCTTGTTGGTCCGAGGTGCAGGTCGTCCTACAGGTCGTCCGTCAGCTCCATGTTGCGCGCGGCCCGGGTCTCGTCCAGACGGGTCACCGGCAGGGTGCGCGGCGCGCCCGTGGCGAACTCGGGGTCGGCCTTGGACTTCTCGATGAGCAGGGTGAGGTCGTCGGCGAACTTGGACAGCGTCTCCAGGCTCTCGGTCTCGGTGGGCTCGAACATCAGGCATTCCTTGACGATGAGCGGGAAGTAGATGGTGGGGGCGTGGTAGCCCTTGTCCAGCAGCATCTTGGCGATGTCCAGCGCGCGCACGTGGCACTGGCCCAGGTTGCAGGCGCTGGCCACGAACTCGTGCATGCAGGTGCGGTCGTAGGGCACCTCAAGGGTGGTGTCCAGGCGCTTGCGCAGGTAGTTGGCGGCCAGCACGGCGGCCTCGGTGGCGCGGGTCAGGCCCGCCCCGCCCAGGCGCAGGATGTAGGCGTAGGCCTTGAGCACCACGCCGAAGTTGCCGTAGAACGGGGCCACGTAGCCGATGCTCTTGGGGAAGTCGTAGTTGAGGAAGAACTGGCCGTCCTCAAGCTTTTCGACGCGGGAGACGGGCAGGTAGGGCACCAGGCGTTCGGAGACGCCCACCGGGCCCGCGCCCGGACCGCCGCCGCCGTGGGGCGTGGCGAAGGTCTTGTGCAGGTTCAGGTGGACAACGTCGAAGCCCGCGTCGCCCACGCGCATCTTGCCCATGATGGCGTTGAGGTTTGCGCCGTCGTAGTAGAGCAGGGCGTCCACGCTGCGGAGCATCTCGACGATCTTGGGCAGGTTCTTCTCGAACAGGCCCAGGGTGTTGGGGCAGGTCATCATCATGCCCGCCACCTCGTCGTCCAGCACCTTGGCCAGCTCGTCGGGGTCCACGATGCCGTCCTTGGAGGGCAGGTTGACGACTTCGTATCCGGCGATGGCGGCGCTGGCGGGGTTGGTGCCGTGGGCGCTGTCCGGGCAGATGATCTTGGTCTTCTTGTTGCCCTTGTCCTTGTGGTAGGCGGCCATGATCATGACGCCGGTGAGCTCGCCGTGCGCCCCGGCCATGGGGTGCAGGGTGAAGGCCTTCATGCCGCAGATCTCGCACAGCAGGCGCTCGGTCTCGTACATCACCTCAAGGGCGCCCTGGCACAGCCTGCCCGCGCCGCCCAGCTGGGGCAGCACCGGATGCAAGCGCGTGAAGCCGGGCATGGCGGCCACGGTCTCGGCGAACTTGGGGTTGTACTTCATGGTGCAGGAGCCCAGCGGGTAGAAGTTGCCGTCCACCCCGAAGTTGCGGCTGGAAAGCCGCGTGAAGTGGCGCACCACGTCCAGCTCGGAGAGCTCGGGCAGGCCCGCGGACTTCTGGCGCAGCAGGCCCTGGGGCAGCAGGTCCGAGGCGGGCTTGTCGGCCTTTTTCGGCCACACGCCTTCGCGGCCCGGATCGGACTTCTTGAACACGGTGGTCATGGGTTCGTTCTTCATGCCAGTCTCCTTTCCGAGAGAATACCGCGCAGCATCTCGGCCAGGATGCCGATGTGCTCCTTGCTGGTCTTCTCGGTGCAGGCCACCAGCAGGGCGTTTTCCAGGCCCTGGTAGTAGCGGCCCAGCGGGAAGCCGGGCACGTAGCCGCGCGCGGTGAGCTTGTCGATGGCCTGGTAGGCGCTCACGGGCAGCTCGATGGCGAACTCGTTGCCGAAGGGAGCCCCGCCGGACAGGAGCTTCACGCCCGGAATGGCGGTGAGGCGCTCGGCGGCGTAGTGGGCGCGCTCGATGCAGGTCTCGGCGGTGCGGGTCAGGCCCTCCTGGCCCAGCAGGCACAGGTGCATCAGCGAGCGCAGGGCGCACAGCGCCTGGTTGGAGCAGATGTTGCTCGTGGCCTTCTGGCGGCGGATGTGCTGCTCGCGGGCCTGCAGGGTCAGCACGTAGCCGGTGCGGCCCTGGCCGTCCACGGTGCGGCCCACCATGCGGCCGGGCATCTGGCGGATCATTTCCTTGTTGCAGGTCATGATGCCCAGGTACGGCCCGCCGAAGGAAAGCGGCAGGCCCAGGCTCTGGCCCTCGGCCACGGCCACGTCCGCGCCCATTTCGCCGGGGCTTTTCAGCACCGCCTGGAGCACGGGGTACACCGAGATCACCGACACGATGCCCTTGGCCTTGGCCGCGGCGAACAGCGTGGTGAAGTCGTTCAAGGTGCCGAAGAAGTTGGGATTCTGCACCAGCACCGCGGCGGTGTCCTCGTCCAGGGCGGCGGTGAGGGCCGCCAGGTCGCAGTTGCCGTGCTGGTGGGGAATGACCTTCAGCTCAAGGTTGAGGTTGGAGGTGTAGGAGGAGAGCATCACCCTGTAGATGGGGTTCAGCGCCTCGCACACCACCAGCTTGCGCCTGCCGGTGTGGCGCACGGCCATCATGGCGCCCTCGAACAGCGCGCTTCCGCCGTCGTACACGCTGGCGTTGGCGTAGGTCAGGCCGGTGAGCCGGGTCACGGCGGTCTGGTACTCGAAGATGGCCTGCAGCGTGCCCTGGCTGGCCTCGGGCTGGTAGGGCGTGTAGGCGGTGTAGAACTCGCTGCGCATGGACAGGGCGTCCACGGCGGCCGGGATGTGGTGGTCGTAGAACCCGGCGCCCAGGAAGCTCACCTGGCCCACGGCGTTCCTGGCGGCCAGGCCCTCCATGTGGGCCAGCACGTCCATCTCGCTCTTGCCCTCGGGCAGGTCGAAGCTTTTGGGGCGCATCTCCGGGCCGATCTCGGCGAACAGCGCCTCAACCGAGGGCGCGCCGATGACCTCAAGCATCCGCCGGATGTCCTCCGGGGTGTGCGGAACATAAGGCATGGCAGTCTCCTTGCCTGAATATGTGGGCCTGAATTGTGCGGCGGGCGCGGCCTAGTGGGCCTCGTCGGCGCAGACCTGGGCGTAGGCCGTGGCGTCCAGCAGGCCTTCGGGCGCGGCGGACAGCTTGACCTTGATCATCCAGCCCGCGGCGTAGGGGTCCTGGTTGATGGCCTCGGGCGCGCCTTCCAGGGCGGCGTTGACCTCGGTGACGGTGCCGGACACGGGGCTGTACAGCTCGCTGGCGGCCTTCACGCTCTCCACGGAGCCCATCTCGGCCCCGGCGGTGACGGTGGCCCCGACTTTGGGCAGTTCCACGTAGGTCAGGTCGCCCAGCTGCTCCTGGGCGAAGTGGGTGATGCCGACGGTGGCGGTGTCGCCCTCGATCTTGGCCCACTCGTGGCTCTTGGCGTACTTCAGTTCGTTGGGAATCATGCGGGGTTTCCTCCTAGAATGATGCCTTGCGGCCTGGCGTTTCCCTGCAGCAAGGTTTTTGTATTTCAGGGTGAGGGTAGATAGCACTCCCCGGCAAGAATGAAAACCCCGAATTTCCGGGCCGGGCAGACGAAATATGGCTTGCGGGCAAGCCTTTTCGCGGGTTGTTCGCCCCGCATGGCAGAAGAAGATTCGGCGCGAAAACCCGTCTTGACACTTGGGGGCCGAGGACGCATCTTCCGGGAACGCTCCGCAAGCGCCGGATTCCCTCATCCGCCGGCGGGTTTTGCGCGGGCGCAAACCAGAGAGGAACACGAATGAAACCGCTCGCCATTGCCGCCATCGTCCTTGTGGCCCTGCTCGCCATCGGCGGCATGACCATGGTCTCCACCAGCAACGAGATCATCACCCTGGACGCCCAGTGCGAACAGATGACCGGCCAGGTGAACAGCGCCCTGCAGCGCCGCCTGGACCTGATCCCCAACCTTGTGGAGACCGTGAAGGGCTACGCCTCCCACGAGAGCGAGACCCTCACCGCCGTGATCCAGGCGCGCGCCGCGGCCACCGCCGTGAAGCTCGACGCCTCCACCCTGAGCGACCCGGGCAAGCTGGCGCAGTTCAACCAGGCCCAGGGCCAGCTCTCCGCCGCCCTCGGTCGCCTCATGGTGGTCAGCGAGCAGTACCCCAACCTCAAGGCCGACCGCCAGTTCGCCGACCTCATGGTGCAGCTTGAGGGCACGGAGAACCGCATCAAGATCGAGCGCGACAACTACAACAAGGCCGTCACCGCGCTCAATACGCGCATCCGCACCTTCCCCGGCAGCCTGGTCAACGCGCTCATGTCCCACATCAGCCAGCGCCAGGTGTTCCAGGCCGAGGAAGCGGCCAAGACCGCGCCCAAGGTCAGCTTCGGAACCGAGAAGAAGTCCTAGGCCCCCTTGCTTCACGCTATGACCCGGGCGCTGCGCCCGCTCCTTCTCGCCGTTCTGGTCCTCCTGGCCCCTGTGCTGGCCGGGAGGGCCCTGGCGCTTGAGGTGCCGGAGCAGGGCGGGCGCTGGGTGGCGGACCAGGCCCGGCTGCTCCAGCCGCAGGAGGCCGCGCAGATCGAGCGCGAGCTCTCCGCCTACGCCGTGCGCACCGGCAACCAGGTCGTGGTGCTCACCGTGCCGGGGCTGGAGGGCGAGGCCATCTCCGCCTACGCCAACAAGGTGGCCCGGGCCTGGGCCATAGGCCAGAAGGACAAGAACAACGGCGTGCTCATCCTGGTGGCCAAGGCCGAGGGCCGGGTGCGCTTCGAGGTGGGCCGGGGGGTGGAGGACCGCCTGCCGGACCTCTTGGCCTCGCGCATCCAGAAGGAGGTCATGGTCCCGCGCTTCCGCAAGGGGCAGTTCGGGCCGGGGCTTCTGCTCGGCGCGCAGGCGGTCATGCAGGCCCTGGGCGATGTTCCCCAGGCCGGGGAATCGCCGCAGGCCCCGCCCGGCGAGCCCCGCCCCGTCCAGCCAGGCGGCGACGGCCCGCCGGTCATGTTCACGGGCGTGCTGCTGGCCATCTTCCTGCTGCTGGTCATGGGGCTCCTCTGGCGCAGGCACGGCGAACGCTACCGCTCCGGCGAGGACTACTCCTTCCTCATGGGCCTGATCCTGGGCATCCTGTCCAGCATCTTCCGGGGCCGCGGCGGGCCTGGCGGTTTCGGAGGGGGAGGCTTCGGCGGAGGATACGGCGGCGGTGGCGGCGGCGGATTTTCCGGCGGCGGCGGCGACTTCGGCGGCGGCGGGGCCGACAGCGGCTTCGGCGGCGGAGACGGCGGCAGCGACAACTAGCCCCCCCGCAAAGCGCTCGCATTTCGTGTCACGCTTCGTTGACTTTTTGTGCGCTTCTGGTGCAATTGCCTCCTGGGTTCGCCCGGGGAGGAGCATCGGTGTCGCAGGATGAAGGTATGGCGCAGGCCGCTGAGGACCAGGCTGGCGAGAATGGCCGCATAGAGGCCCAGGTGGAAGGCCGGCGCTGGATTCTGGAGCGCCCGGCGGACCTGGAGAGCCTGTGGGAGGCCATGTGCGAGGCCAGCGAAGGCCAGCCCGGCCTGGGGGCCGTGCCCGGCTTCGACGGCGGGGACGAGCGCCTGCCCTACTGGGTGGAGCTGTGGCCCGCCGCCGTGCTGCTGGCCCGCTGGCTGGACGGCCAGGGCGACGCGCTCACGGGCCGCGTGTGCCTGGACGCGGGCTGCGGCCTGGGGCTTTCGGCCCTGGTGGCGGCCTCGCGCGGGGCGCGGGTGCTGGCCTTCGACTACGAGCCCGAGGCCCTGGTCTACGCCCGCCGCAACGCCCGGGTGAACCGGGAGCTGCTGGGGGGCAACCCCGCGCCGCTGTTCACGCTCATGGACTGGCGCAGGCCCGCCATCGCGCGGGGCGGCGCCGAGGTTGTCATGGGCGCGGACATTTTGTACGAGCGCCGCTTCTTCGAGCCCGTGGCCGCGCTGCTGGACCACGCCCTGGCTCCCGGCGGCGAGGCCTGGATCGCCGACCCGGAGCGCAGCGTGTCCTCCGGCGTGTGGGAGCGGCTTTCCGGGCTGGGCTGGCGCGTGGACACCCCGCTCACCGGCAAGGTCGCCCAGGGCGGCCAGGACATGACCGTGCATCTGCGCCGCATACGCAGGCGCTAACGCCAAGGAGAGAGCATCATGGGAGAGACCATCCGCTTCGGCGTGTCGCTTGATTCCGACCTCTTGGACAAGTTCGACGTGCTGTGCAAGGAAAAGAGCTACCAGACCCGCAGCGAGGCCATCCGCGACCTCATCCGCAGCATGCTGGTGCAGCGCCAGTGGGAGAACAGCGACGGCGAGGTGGCCGGAACCCTCACCCTGGTCTACGACCACCACATGAGCGGGCTGGCCCAGCGCCTCACCGAGGCCCAGCACGACAGCCACGAGGTCATCCTCTCCACCATGCACGTGCACCTGGACCACCACAACTGCCTGGAAGTGCTGGTGCTCAAGGGCAGCGCCGAGGCCATCAAGACCCTGGGGCAGAAGCTCATCTCCACCAAGGGCGTGAAGCACGGGCACCTGGTGCTCACCACCACCGGCCAGGAGATCGACTAGATGGCGAGCAAGCTTTCCGCAGGCATGGAAGACGTCCAGAAGCACCCGGCCAGCGTGCAGCTGCCCATCGACCGCGTGGGCGTGAAGGACCTGCGCCTGCCGCTGGTGGTGCGCGACCGCGAGGCCGGAACCCAGCACACCGTGGCCCGGGTGGAGCTCTCCGTGGACCTGCCCGCGCACTTCAAGGGCACGCACATGAGCCGCTTCGTGGAGGCGCTGGAGGACTGGGAGGAGGAATTCTCGCGGGCCTCGCTGGAGAAGCTCCTGTCCGACATGGCCGAGCGGCTGGAGGCCCGGCGCGCCTACGCCCGGTTCGAATTCCCGTATTTTCTGCGCCAGAGCTCGCCCATGAGCAAGGCCAAGAGCCTCATGAGCTACCCCTGCGTGGTGGTGGGCGAGTGGCAGGACGGGCGGCTGGACTTCACCCTGGCCGTGGACGTGCCGGTGATGACCGTGTGCCCCTGCTCCAAGGCCATCAGCGACGAGGGCGCGCACTCCCAGCGGGCCAGCGTGCGCATCCAGGCCCGGTTCCAGGGCTTCGTGTGGCTGGAGGACCTCATCGAGATCGCCGAGCGCTCCGGCTCCTCGCGGGTGTACACCCTGCTCAAGCGCGAGGACGAGAAGTACGTCACCGAGACGGCCTTCGCCAACCCGGCCTTCGTGGAGGACGTGGTGCGCGCGGCGGCCAAGGGCCTGTCCGACCACCCGCGCATCACCTGGTTCAAGGTGGAGGTGGAGGCCTTCGAGTCCATCCACGGCCACTCGGCCACGGCCACTATTGAAAGTCCCGCGCGATCGGTGTAGAGAATAGTCGCAAGGCCCGGAAAAGGCGGCTCCGCATCGGGGCCGCAGATGAGTGGGACGGGCCGGGGGCACGCCACATGGCCATGGACATCGCCTGGAATCAGCAAGCGCTCTCGGCGCTGGACGTCTCCGCCCTCGTGGCCTCGGAGAACATCGCCAATTCCAGCACGGAGAACTACCGCTCGCACCGCGCCGAGTTCGAGGACGGACCCGGCGGGCGCGGGGTCATGGTGGCCGACGTGGTGGAGCTGACCGGCGTGGGCGGTCGCGGCATGAACGGCGCGGACTGGGGCGTGGGCGGGCCCGGCATGCCGCTGGTGCCGGAGGGCAGGCCCACGGACTACGAGAACGGCATGATCCGCCCCGTGGCCGCAAGCCCGGACCACAACGGCGTGGACATCGCCCGCGAGATGGTGGAGCTGATGCAGATCGAGCGCGCCTTCTCGGCCAACGTGGCGGCCATCCAGAACGTGGACCAGACCGTGGGCAGGTTGCTGGACATCGTCGGGTAGGGGCCGGTCCTCAAAGACGCCTTGTGTCCCCTGGACATCGTGAAGAGCCGGTTCGCGGCCGGGAATGTACCGCAAGAGTACTCCCCTGGCCCCGAACCGGCTCTTTTCTTGCCGGTGACCAACATTTGTTCTGAGGGAACCAGCCCCGGGCCCCGCCCCTGGCTGAAGATTCCCTCATTCCGCTTGGGCGGCTAGTCGTCGTCCTCCATCATGGCGAAATCGTCCTGGCCGCCCTTGCACTTGGGGCAGAGCCATTCCTGGGGCAGGTCCTCGCCCTGGGTTCCGGGCGCGATGCCGTTTTCGGGGTCGCCCTTCTCGGGAATGTAGACATAGCCGCAATTCAGGCATGCGCAGCGCATGGGATGCTCCTCGTGTGGTGTCTGGCGGAGTGGCCCGCCGCGAGCACGGAACATAGTCCCGCGCGGGGCGCTTGGCAACCGGGGCGTGCCAGGGAGGCCTCGCCAAGGTTCTGGAACGATGTTTGCTACGGATTTGCCGTTCCCGCCCAGCCAACCGGACGGGCCACCAAGGAGGAATGCGCATGGATGCCGCGAAGCAGCACAGCACCACCCAGCTGGTGCACCAGGCCGTGTACCTGCTGGCCAACGGGCAGGTCGAGGATTTTCACCAGCTCTACCGCAGTCGGCAGTTCAACCGCCGTGCCCAGGGCATCGACGAGGCGTGCCAGGTTATGGATTTTCCGTATGAAAAACGACGGAACTTCTACACCTACCTGTACAACCGGGTGCTGCGGTGCGCCCCGGTGGACTACCTGGAGTTCGGCGTGGCCGGGGGCGAGAGCTTCCGCAGCTGGCTGGCGCTGGACCGCAACCCCGGCTCGCGGTTCATCGGTTTCGACTCCTTCGAGGGGCTGCCGGAAAATTGGCAGGCCGATACCCCGGCGGGCACCTTCAGCACCGGCGGCTGCGTTCCCGTGGTGGACGACCCCCGGGCCAGCTTCGTCAAGGGCCTGTTCCAGGACACCGTGGACGCTTTCAGCCTGGGGTTTGCGCCGCAGAACCGGCTGGTCATGCACCTGGACGCGGACCTCTATTCCTCCACGCTGTTCGTGCTCATGGCCATGAACCGCCATGTGCGCCCCGGCGCCGTGCTGCTCTTCGACGAGTTCAGCGCGCGCGGCTTCACCGACGAATTCGCCGCCCTGGAGGACTATTGCGCCGCCTGCAGGCGCGACTACCGCGTTGTGGCGCGGCGCACCGATTTCGCCAAGCTGGCGGTGGAGATCACGGCCTAGCCGACCTGGCCCCGCGGGAATCGGCGGCTACGAACGGCGCAACAGCGCCCGGACGCCTTGCCCGCACCGCCCGGCCCGTATAGTACTGGGGCATGCCCCCCGCGCCCATGCACGCACCTCGCGCCCGGCCCCGAGCCTATCTCCGCTCGCGCCCGGCCATCTGGCTGGTCTTGTCGCAGGTCTGGCTGCTGGCCCTGCTGTGCTGGGCGGCCCCGGCGCGCGCCCTGGACTGGAGCACCCTGGCCCAGCCCGCCGGAACCTTCGTGGGCGACACGGCCAACCCCTCCGGCGTCTACGCCCCGGCCACCATCAACACCGTGCTGGGCGGCACTCCGCCGTTTGATTCCGGCACCTCGGTGACGCTCATCCGGCTCACGGGCACCCAGCAGTTCGTGCGTTTCTACAACCCAACCGACTTCGCCAATCCGTCGAACGCCGTGGGCTCCTGGATGATGCGCGCCAGCGAGGTGCGCGGGCTCACCGCGGCGCAGATCCGCGACAAGTTCGCGCTGCCCGCCCTGCCCACCAACATGGTGCAGGTCCTCGTGCCCACGGGCTATGCGCTGTACACGGGCATCGCCGCGCCCATTGCGGGCTGGGGCGACGGCGGCGGCCTGCAGAACCGGCTCATGGCCAACAAGCCGCCCTCCGGCGACATCGCCGCCGACCCCTGGCTGGCGGCGGGCAATTACGTCAACGCCCAGGCGCTCTCCGGCGCGGCCGTGCTCTCCTACCGCGCCCCGGCCTCGGGGTCGCGCTCCGCCTCCTCCGTGGGCGCGTACATGGACGACCTGGCCCCGCGCGCGGGTTCCGACCTGGAGGGCGTGTACAACGCCCTGGACACGCTGGTGTTTGCCGGCGGCCAGGCCAGCGTGGGCCAGGCCATGGAGCAGTTCTCGCCCGTGCGCTTCGATGCCCTGAACGCGGTGTCGCTGCGCACGGGCGCGCTTCTGGGCGGCTCGCTGGACGCCCGCTCCTCGGCTCTTGCGCAAGGGGACGGAACTGTCGCTGAGCCGGTGCTGCTGGCCTCGGCTGGCGGGCTGGAGACGTTGCGCGGGATTCTGCCGCGCCGGGCCGGGGATTGGAGCCTGTGGACCCGCGCCACGGGCGAGTACGTGCGCGACCACACGTCCGGCTCCGCGCCCTATGCCTCGGGCACGGCGGCGCTGCACCTGGGCGCGGACAGGCCCCTGGGCCAGGGCTGGACGGCGGGCCTGGCGCTGGGCCTGGCGCGCACGCTGCTGGACTGGGAACAGGACGGCGGCGACGCCGTGACCACCACGGCCAGCCTGGCGGGCTACGCCTTCTGGACCGGCGGGGAGTGGTTCGCGGACGGCGAGCTCGGCCTGGACGCGGGCTACACCGAGGCGCGCCGCCGCATCCGCACCAGTGTGGCCGACCGGGTGGCGCGCTCCGACCAGACCGGGGAGGGCGGCTCGCTGCGGCTGCGGACCGGCAGGCGGCTGGCGCTGGACGGGGAGTGGACCCTGGTTCCGGCCCTGGAGCTGGGCTACGCCCTGCACCGCCAGAACCCCTTCCGCGAGAACGGGGCCGGGGACCTGGGCCTGGACGTGCGCGCCGCCACGGCGCAGACGCTGGTGACCGGGGCGGAGATGGGGGCCGTGCGTCGGACGGACCAGGGCCCGGGGGCCTCGCTCGTGGCCGAGGCGCGCATCGGCTGGCGGCGCGAGACGCCCCTGGACAGCCGCGTGCAGCGCGCCGCGTTCAACGGCTATTCTCTAGGGTTCCAAGCTTATGGCGACGACGAGCCGCGCGACAGCCTGACGCTGGGCGCTGGCCTGGCGCATCGGGACGCGGACGGGCTGAGCCGGTTCGCGCGCTACTCCGGCACGCTGCGGCAGGGCTTCCAGGCCCACAGCCTGGAGCTGGGCCTGCGCTGGGCTTTCTAGCGCCGCAGTCGGCGCATGGGCGACGGGTCGTGCGGGGGCCTAGCCGTCCACGGGCCGGGCGGGCGTGTCCAGCAGCAGCTGGTAGAAGGCCAGATTGAGCCAGCGGCCGAACTTGAAGCCGACCTGGGGCAGCGTGCCGACATGCTTGAAGCCCAGGCGCTCGTGCAGGGCGATGCTCCCGGCGTTGGCGGCGTCGATGCCGCCCACCAGCGCGTGCAGGCCGTGCTGCCGGGCGGCGGCCACCAGCTCCTGGAGCAGCGTGCGGCCAAGCCCGCGGCCCCGGTGCTCGCGGTGCACGTACACGCTGTGCTCCACCGTGTACTTGTAGGCGGGCCAGGCCCGGAACGTGCCGTAGCTGGCGAAGCCCAGCAGGGTTCCCGCGCCGTCCTCAAGGCCGATGACCGGGAAGTTCCCGGCCCGCTTGGCCTCGAACCAGCCCACCATGCTCTCGGGCGTGCGCGGGCTGTAGTCGTACAGCGCCGTGGAATTCAGGATGGCGTCGTTGAAGATGTCCAGGATGGCGGCGGCATGCCGCTCGAAGGTGCAGCGCACCAGGGTGTTCCCGCTCATGGCCGGTCCTTGCCGCTTATGGGAGTGGGGGGCGCCGGGGCTGGCGAGGCCGCCGCGTTGGGCGGAGCTGCGACCTTGGCGCGCCTCGGGCGTCTTGAACTGGGGCGTGGCGGAGGGGGAGGGATTCGAACCCCCGGACAGGTCACCCCGCCAGTGGTTTTCAAGACCACCGCCTTAAACCGCTCGGCCACCCCTCCGCGCAGTGGCCGCTGCGGGCCGCTGGTGCGCGGAACCTGCCAAAAGCGCGCGGCCAAGTCAATCAGGTGCTGGGATGGGGATATGCGTCCGCGCACGTTCCGTAACAAGGGCGAGGTTGCAATTTGGGCAGGAATTTGGTGCAATGCGCCTAACGTGGAACGCCCGTGGTGACGATGAGCACGACAGGAGCCGCAGAGTCGAACACTGCTGCGACGCGGACGAGGAATGCCAACAACTGGGTATTGGGGCGCCGGTATTTTCCAAGGAGTGCGTACATGAGCAGCAAAGGCGGGGGCGTCAGCCCTTCGGTCGGCATCTGGAGCGTGGGCGGCTTGGCCGCCGCGGTGATTGTGGGCGCGCATTTTGCCGGGAACCTCTGGGTGGCCGTGGGCTGCGCCGTGGTCGTGCTGGGCCTGGCCGCCTACTTCGCCAGCGTCACCGGCCCGGGACAGGAGCCCCTGCGGGCGGGCCTGCAGAAACTGCTGGCCAACAAGCGTGAGTTTCTTTTCGACGAGGTGCGCGCCTGGAAGGACCAGGGCGAGATTCCCGCCCTGGTGAGCGAGCTGGTGGAGTACAACCTGCACCGCCGCGAATACTACCGGGGCGCGGTGCACGGCGTGGGCACGCCCTTCCTGCTGTGCGACGCCGCCGGGGCCATCACCCACGTGAGCGCCAGCCTGCTGGCCATGTTGAAAAAGAGCGAGAAGGACGTGGTGGGCAAGACCGTGTCCGAGGCCTTCTACAACGAAAAGGGCCACGCCTTCACCGAGAAGTGCATGAGCTCCTCCTGCAACCTGGCGGAGGAGCATGAGCTCAAGCTCTGGGACGGCCGCACCATCGACGTGATCCTCTACGTCAACTGCATCCTGGACGTGAAGGGCAAGGTCATCGGCGCCGTGCTGTGCCTGGCCGACATGACCCTGGCCCGGGAGCAGCAGCGCGCCCTTCAGGCCCAGCAGGCCCGGCTCGTGGAGGCCGGCATGGCCATCAACGACCTGGCCCAGCGCGTGGCCAGCGCCAGCGAGGAGCTCTCCGCCAGCGCCGACGAGCAGGCCCGCGGGGCCAACCGCCAGAAGGGCCAGACCGAGTCCGTCTCCACCGCCATGGAGGAGATGACCGCCACCGTGCTTGAGGTGGCCCAGAACGCCACCCAGTCCTCGGACGCCTCGGCCACGGCCAGCAAGGCCGCCGAGGACGGCGTGCAGCTCGTGCGCCAGAGCGTCACCGGCATCAACCAGGTGGCCGATTCCTCGCGCAGGCTGGCGCAGGTGCTGGGCCAGCTGGACAGCCAGGCCGCCGAGATCGACCGCATCATCAACGTCATCAACGACATCGCCGACCAGACCAACCTGCTGGCGCTCAACGCCGCCATCGAGGCCGCCCGCGCCGGAGACGCCGGGCGCGGGTTTGCCGTCGTGGCCGACGAGGTGCGCAAGCTGGCCGAAAAGACCATGACCGCCACCAAGGAAGTGGAGAATTCCATCCGCGAGATCCAGGAGCGCAGCCAGAACGCCGTGACCACCATGCGCGAGACCGAGCGCCAGGTGGAGACCAGCACGGACCTCTCCAACCGCACCGGCCAGGCCCTGGAAGAGATCATGCAGCGCATCGAGGACGTGAACATGCGCGTGTCCCAGATCGCCACCGCCGCCGAGGAGCAGTCCGCCGCCGCCGAGGAGATCAACAAGAACATCGAGGACATCGCGGGCATCGCCAAGGAGGCCGAGGAGGGCGCTGGACAGGCCGCCGGGGCCACGCGCGAGCTGGCCGAGCTGGCCCAGAAGCTCTTGCAGATGTCCATGAGCTTCACCGCCACCAAGTCCGACGCGAGCAAGCTCCGCTCCTCCAGCGGCGAGATCAAGGGCATCCTGCCCAAGCTGATGCTCGACTACGTGAAGGTGAGGCACGGCGACGGGCTGCACCGCACGGTGAGCGAGGAGCTGGGCAACCCCGTTTTCCTGCCCGCGCAGAGCTACCCCGACCAGGTGCTCAGGCAGATCGCCGAGATCATCGCCCGCGAGAAGGGCACCGACACCCGGCAGGTGTTCGTAGACCTGGGCAAGTACACCCTGAGCCAGTTCCACAAGATGTACCGGCCCTACTTCAAGGCCCAGACCCTGAAGGAGTTCTACCTGACCATGAACGACACCCACGCGGCGCTGACCAAGGCCAACCCGGGCATCGTTCCGCCCAGGTTCACCTACGAGGATCGCGGCAACAAGCTGACCATGATCTACAAGTCGCGCCGGGGCTACCACCACTACTTCGAGGGCATCCTGCTGGGCGCGGCCGAGTTCTTCAAGACCCCGGTGACCATCACCGTGCAGGTGCAGGACGCCGAGACCGCGCGGGCGGAAATCCTCTTCAAGTAGCTTGAAGGCGACGCAAAAAGCCCCCGGTCCTCGAAGCAGAGGGCCGGGGGCTTGTTTTTTTTCGCCGGGGGCTAGGCCCGTTCGGCCTTGCGGCGCTTCATCTTGTACCACACGTACCAGGCGATGCTGGCCACGAGCATGCCCACGATGAGGGCGTCGAAGTGGTGGCGGTAGGTCTGCACCATGCTCCAGTTCTCGCGCAGCTTGTAGCCGCAGTAGAGCAGGAAGCCGTTCCACAGGGTGGCCCCCACGGTGCTGGCGATGGCGAAGGGCCAGAAGCGCATCTTGCCGATGCCCGCCGGGATGCTCACCAGGTGGCGCACCACCGGGATGAAGCGGCACAGGAACAGGGTCCAGGCGCTCTTACGGCCCTGGAAGAAGCGCTCCGTGCGCTCCAGGTCGTGCACGTCCAGCAGCAGGTAGCGGCCCACCTTGAGCACGAAGGGCCTGCCGCCATAGTAGCCCATGAGATAGGAAATGTAGCTGCCCAGGAAGGAGCCCAGGCTTGTGGCCAGCACGGCCTGCGTCATGCCCCACTTGCCGTCGGCCACCAGGAAGCCCACGAAGGGCATGACGGCCTCGCTGGGAACGGGGAAGATCATGCTCTCCAGGGCCATGAGGAAGGCCGCCCCGGCATAGCCGGTGGTTTCAAGCACGGTGATGGCGAAAGTGGAAATGAGCTCGGTGAGCAAGGGGGCCTCCGGTTGGGGTCGCGGGATGAATCGTCAGCAGCCCCTTACCCCGGAGCGTGGTTTCGGGCAAGGCCCGTGCCGGAGCCCCGGCCCCCTACATTGGGGCGAAGCCCAGCGCCTCGCCCGCCTGCGCGGCCTCGGGCATGCCGCGCAGCTCCGCCCACCAGCGGTTCTGCGCCGCGCGCAGGTCCAGCGTGAGCCCGGCGTCGGCGGCGCGCGCCACCACCCCGCGCACCCCGGCGAAGTCCGGACGGGGCCCGTCCAGGAGCCGCAGCAGATGCTCGCCCACCCGCCGGGCCAGCAGGGGCCGTTCCGGATGCCCGGCCCCGGCCTGCTCCAGGAACTGCAGGAAATCGCCGGCAGGCTCCACCTCGCCCAGCACCCACTGCCAGCACAGCGCCGCCCACAGCCGCGCCCAGCGTTCGGCGTGGCTCTGGGTGGTCTGGGCCTCGCGGTAGCCCTGGAACAGGTGCGCGCCGCTCACGGTCTCGGCCAGCTGCGCCAGCCAGCACTCCTCCTCGGCGCGGTCCACCCAGGCCAGGGCGATGGCCTGGCGCTTGCCCCAGGAGAGGTAGGAGGCGGGCACGCACTTGGCCCCGCGCCCGCCGCCGTCCAAGATCTGCACGCATCCGGCGAAGGGGTTGCCGCGCTCCGGGCGTTCCCACTGGAAGCGGCAGATCTCGCCCGCGCCCTCGCGCGCCCAGGCGATGGTGGCCGTGCCCTCAAGGGCGCCTCCGTCCTTTTCCACGCGGATGTCCACGGCAAGTCCGGGCCAGCTCGCCTTGGCGGAGCCGCCGGGCGCGGGCAGCCTGCCCTCGGCCCAGAGGGTCAGCAGGGCCTGGGCGATGAGGCTCTCATCGCTCTCGCGGCGCAGGCGCACCTCGCGGTTCCACAGGTCCAGCCCGCTGCCCAGGGCCGGGTCGTTGGAGCTGGCCTTGCCGATGTGCGCCAGTAGCAGCGGCTCCAGGTCCTCGCAGCCGGTGCGCCGGGCCAGGCCCATGGCTCGCAGGCAGTAGGTCAGCGCGTTCAGCGGCTCGATGCGCCCCAGGTCGTCGAAGAACCAGGCGCAACTGGCGAAGGAGGACAGCGCCCACTTCTGCATGGTGAGAAGCTTCCAGGCCACGTCCTTTTTGGCGGCGGAGAGCCCCTTTTTGAACAGCCGCGCGGCGAACTTTTCCTCCGTCTCCAGGCCGGAGAGCACGCGGCCGTAGTCCACCACGGCCCGGTCCGGGTCGGTGAACAGCCCCGCGCCCAGGGCCTGGAAGTGCGCGTCCAGGCGCTCTTTCACCTCGCGCAGGCCCTCGCGCAGGGGCTTGCGCCAGCGCTGGTTCCAGCCGGGCCTGTGCTCGGTGGCGCAGCCGCAGTCCGCTCTCCAGCGCTCCACGCCGTGGGCGCAGCTCCAGGAGCTGTTCTCGTGGATTCTTGCCCGCTTGCGCGGCGGATGGGCGGCCAGGTAGGCCCCGTAGTTGCACAGCTCCACCCCGTCCACGCCCGCGCGGGCCTGGGCCAGGGCGTGGGCCAGGGCCATCTCGCCGAACTTGAAATGGTGGCCGTACGTCTCCCCGTCCGTGGCCAGGGCCAGCAGGCCCGTGCCCGCCAGCCCGGAGAGCCAGCCCCAGAAGCGGTCGCCGTGGTTCAGCACGCCCTCGAAGGCCACGGCCTGGGACAGCGGGCCGTTGTAGAAATACACCGCGATGCTGCGGCCTTCGGGCAGCTCCACCAGGTAGGGCTCGCGGATGTCCAGGGTGCCCTCGTTGGCGGCGGTCCAGTCGTCGGTGTCCAGGCTGGCCACCTCGCGGGCCTGGCGCGGGGCCAGGATGGTGAACTTGACCCCCGCCTGGGCCAGCAGATCCAGGGTCTGCGTGTCCACGGCGGCCTCGGAGAGCCACAGGCCCTCGGCCCGGCGGTGGAAGCGGGCCTCGAAGTCGGCCAGGGCCCAGGCGATTTCGGCCCGGCGCTCCTGGTCCGTGGCCAGCGGCATGATGACGTGGTGGTAAATCTGGGCGATGGCGTTGCCGTGGCCCAGGCGCTCCAGGCTGGCCTTGTCGCCTGCCAGGATGCGTGCATAGGTGGTCGGCGCGTGGCGCTCCATCCAGGTGAGCAGGGTGGGGCCGAAGTTGAAGCTCATCCACTCGTAGCAGTTCAGCAGCTCGGTGATGCGGCCCTGTCCGTCGAGCCTGCGCGCCCAGGCCAGCGGGTCGTAGCTTTCCTCGCAGATGCGCTCGTTCCAGTGCAGGGCCGGGGCGGCGCTGCCCTCGGGCAGGATGGCGTCCATCCAGGGGTCCTCGCGCGGGGGCTGGTAGAAATGGCCGTGGATGCAGATTTTCCGTCCGTCGCCCATGTGCTGCTCTCCTGCGTGGCTGGTGCCCGTTGCCGGGTGTCCATTGCCGGGTATCCGTTGCCGGGTGTGCGATTCTCCCTTGTAGCGTTCCGTGTCGGCGGGGGCAAGGGGATGACAAACGCCGCGACCCTGGCTAGAAGGAGAGTGGACACGTCATCTTTTCCGGAGGTTTCCCATGCCCGAGACCCGCGCCTGTGTGCGAATCCTGGCCCTGCTGCTGCTCTGCCTCGTTCCGGCAAGCCTCTTCGCCGCCGATGTGGCCGGAGGGCCGGAGGACACCGCCATCGGCCACGTCAGCCGCGTGCAGGGCACCTCGTTCCTGGTGCGCGGGAGCGAGCTGCGCGACGTGAAGCCGGGCGCGCCGGTGCTGCGCGGCGAGAGCCTGCGCACCGGGCCGAACGCCCGCGTGGAGCTGACCATGCTGGACGAGACCAAGCTCACCGTGGGCGCGGACGCGGTGTTCGACCTGGAGCGCTACGACCTGGGCCGCCAGCGCGGCGAGGGCGCGGTGCTGCTGAGGCTGGCCAAGGGCGCGTTCCGCGTGGCCACGGGCAAGCTGGACGCCCTGCGCGGCGGGCCGTTCGAGGTGAGCACCCCGGTGGCCACCATCGGCATACGCGGCACCGACTTCTGGGGCGGCTACCTGAGCGAGAACGAGGTGAGCGTGCTGCTCATCTCCGGCTCGGGCGTGTATGTGAAGAACGACGCGGGCAAGAGCGAGATCGTCAAGGCGGGCTTCGGCCTCACGGTGCGCTCGCGCGGGGAGATTCCGCCCCCGGCCAGCATGTGGAGCCCGGACAAGGCGGCCAGGGCCTTCGCAACCGTCACCTTCGACTAATCGGGCAGCCTCGAAAAGCGCCTTTTGCCCCCTGGGCATCGTCAAGAGCCGGTCGGGGACCGGGGCCGTACCGCAAGAG
>JAEXRD010000019.1 GCA_023438245.1 Pseudomonadota bacterium
CGCCCGGCGGTGGTGGGGGGGGGCGGCGCCGCGGCCAGGAGCGAACACATACACGCTTCCCGCGCGGCTGAAAAGTGCCCCGCGAGGCCCCGCGCAGCCGGGCCCCGTGGGCCGCTCGCAAAAAGTCGAATCGCGTTCGCTGGCTGGGAAGGGTTCGCCCCCCGGAGGCGCGCGGCGTTTTTTTCGAATCGGCCCGGCTAGTGGCCAGCCCCCTGGGGGTCGGCCCGGGGGAAACGCGGCAGGTCGTCGGCGGCGCCTTCCTCGATGAGGCGCACGGCCTCGTCCTCGCTCATGGGCATGGCGAAGAGATAGCCCTGGGCGTAGCGGCAGCCGATGTCCTCGAGGTATTCGAGCTGCTCCATGTTCTCCACGCCCTCGGCCACCACCTTGAGCCCCAGGCCCGCGCCCAGCGTCACCAGGGTTTTCACGATGGCCTCGCCGCCGGAGGCGTCGGTCTCCGAGGAGAGCCCGGCCACGAAGGCCTTGTCGATCTTGAGCGCGTCCACGGTGTAGCGCTGGATGTAGGACAGCGAGGAGTAGCCCGTGCCGAAGTCGTCGATGCACAGCCCCAGGCCCAGCTCGCGGATCTTTGCGGTGATGTCGCGGGCGCTGGCCACGTTGTCCAGCAGCACGCCCTCGGTGATCTCCAGGGCCAGGCCCTCCGGCGCCACGCCGCAGGCGGTCATGCTCTGCTCCAGGTGGCCCAGCAGCATGGGATTGCGGAAGTGCTTGCCGCTGATGTTCACGTTGACCACGAACCCGCCCCGGCCCAGCACTCCCCGGCCCAGGGCCTGCTCGAAGCGCTTGGCCGCGCGGCAGGCCCGGGCGAACACCCAGTAGTCGATGGGGTAGATGAGCCCGGTGTCCTCGGCGAGCGGGATGAACTCCGCGGGCGGCACGTTGTGGCCCTTGGGGTGGCGCCAGCGCACCAGGGCCTCGAACCCGGCCAGCTTGCGGCCCGGAATGCTCACGATGGGCTGGAACACCAGCACCAGTTCGTCCTGGTCGATGGCGCGCCGAAGCTCCACCTCCATCTCCATGAGCTGGAGGGCCTGCTCGTGCATGCGCTGGTTGAAGACCTTGAAGCGGCTCTTGCCCAGGGCCTTGGCGTGGTACATGGCGGTGTCGGCGTCGCGCAGCAGGGACTCGGGCCGATCGTAGGGGTCGGTGTGCAGCACGATGCCGATGCTGCAGGAGGTGAACACCTCGTGGCCGTCCAGGTGCACGGGCCGGGTCAGCTCGTCCAGGATGCGCCGGGCGAACTTGATGGCGTCGCGCGGGGCGGTCAGATCCTCCAGCAGGATAGCGAACTCGTCGCCGCCGAAGCGGGCCACGGTGTCGGTGGTGCGCGCGCAGCCCACCAGCACGTTGCCCACGCGCATCAAGAGCTGGTCGCCGATGTCGTGGCCCAGGGAGTCGTTGATGATCTTGAAGCGGTCCAGGTCCATGTACAGCACGGCGAAGCGGAAGTCCGGCCTGCGCTTGGCCCGCTCCATGGCCATGCGCAAATGGTCCTGGAACAGCAGGCGGTTGGGCAGGCTGGTGAGCGGGTCGTGGAAGGCCTGGTGCAGCAGGCGGCGCTCGGCCTCCTTGCGCAGGGTGATGTCCTCCACGAAGCCCTCGAAATACAGCGTGGCGCCGATGGAATCCACCACCTTGCGGGCGTTCTCGGAGATCCAGATGACCTCGCCGTCGGCCTTGCGCACCTGCGACTCGAAGCCCTGCACCCGGCCCAGCTCCTCCATGGCGGCCAGGAAGGCCTCCCGGCGGCCCTGGTCCACATGGGGGCTCTGCTCGGAGAGCGCCAGCATGAGGTCCTCGGGCGTGTCGTGGCCGAAGATCTTGGCCATGGCCGGGTTGGCGGAGATGTAGCGGCCCTCCGGCGAGATCTGGTAGATGCCCTCCACCGCGTACTCGAAGATGGCGCGGAACTTGGACTCCGCGCGCCTCAGCGCGTCGCCCACCACCTTGCGCTCGGCCACCTCGATCTTGAGCTGGGTGTTGGCGCGGGAAAGCTCGCGGGTGCGCTCCTCGACCATGCGCTCCAGAAGCGCGCGGGACTGCTCGCGCTCCTCCTCCAGCCTTTTGGCCACGGTGACGTCGCGCACGATGCACACCCCGGCCTCGCCGCCGGAGAGCGGCACCCGGGCCACCGTCACCTCCACGGGGAACAGGCCGCCGTCCACCCGCCGGGCCATGACCTCCTGCCTGCGGGGCGCGGCCAGCGTGCCCTCGTCCTGGCGCACGGCCACGGCCTCGGCCAGCTCGGGGCCGAAGATCCGGCCCACCTCCTGGCCCAGCAGGCTGCCCTCGGGCAGGCCGAACATGCTGAGCAGCGCGGGGTTGTGGCGCAGGATCAGCCCGCGCGCGTCCACGGCCAGCAGGCCGTCGGCGATGTTGCCCACGATGGCCGAAAGCGAGCCCAGGGCGTCCTGCAGGCCGGAGGTGGCCTCGCTGACGGAGCGCTCCAGCAGGGCCACGTGGCCGGAAATCTGCCCGGCCATGCCGCGCATGGAGTCGGCCAGTTCGCCGATCTCGTCGGAGGTTTCCACCTTGAGCTCGGTGGAGAAATCATGGCGGGCCACCTGGCGGGCGTAGTCGGCCAGCTCGCGCAGGGGGTTGGTGATGCCCCGGATGAACAGCGTGGCCACGGCCAGCGCGGCGAAGAACAGGATGAGCGTGAGCGACTGCTGGCGGATGAGCGCCTGGCGGATGGTCTTCTTGATGGGCTCGCGGTCCAGGCCCAGGTGCACGTAGCCGCCGCGGCCGCCCAGCACGGGCTGGGCCACGTGCAGCACCTCCACCCCGCCGGGCAGCTCCAGGGTGCGGATCACCGACTGGGTGCCGATGAACGACGGGGAGCGCGTCTCCTCCACCATCTCCAGCACCTGCCGGGGCACCACGGGGGTCATGGTGTGGGCCACCACCTCGCCCACGGGGTCCACCACCACGATGTAGGACAGCCCGCCCATCTCCTGGTGCAGGTCGATGGCCGCCTGGATGGCCCCGGCGTTCTGGTTGAGCAGGGTCTCGGTGTTGCCGTCGGCGATGCTGCGGGCCAGGGCGCGCGAGCGGTCCTCGTACTGGCGGGTCATGGCGGAGTTGAGCTCCAGGCCGGAGAGCACCGCCGTGGCCAGGCCCACCGCGCCGAAGGCCACCACCATGAACAGGAGCATCTTGCTGAACAGCCTGCGCGTCAGGGCCACTGCAGCACTCCCTCCAGCCCGGCCACGCCGTGGAAGCGCCCGGCGCGGTACACCGTCAGGTAGGTCTGGCGCAGGCCCTGGCTGTTGCGCGGGCTGAAGCCCACCTTCTCGCCGATGCCCAGGTCGAAGCCGTTCATGCCCTCCAGCACCTCGCGCAGGCGCTGGCGCGAGGGCGCGTCGGCCATGCGGCGCACGGCCTCGGCCAGCACCTGGCTGGCCAGGTAGCCCTCGAAGCTGACAAACCCGTACTTCTGCGGCAGGTACTCCTCCCTCCGCAGCCCCTTGGGCAGCACTATGGGCGCGCGCTCCATGGCCTGGCGGTACTGGCGCACCCCGGGCAGGCTCACGTCCTCGTAGCTGGGCACCACCTGGGAGAACACCAGCCCCTGCACGTAGTCCCGCCCGGTGATGCGGCTCTGCGCCTGAAGGTATTTCACCAGGTTGTCGGCATCGGCGAAGGAGAGCGCCGCGATGGGCGCGTCCAGCCCGGCGGCGCGGGCGTCGCGGATGAAGGCGGCGCAGGCCGGGGCCGTGCCAACGGTGATGATGGCGTCGGGCTTGGCGCTGGCGATGATGCCCACCTCGGTGCGGAAGTCCTGGGCGAAGGTGGCCCCGCGCCGGTAGGCGGCCTCGCCCACCATGACCATGTTGTGGCGGCGCAGGGTGCGGCGCACCCCGTCCCAGCCGTTGCGGCCGTAAATGTCCGCCTGGTGGAACACGGCGATGCGCCGCCTGCCCGCGGCCAAGAGCGCCTCCACCAGGTTGCGGGTCTCCTCCAGGTAGGAGGCGCGCAGGCTGAACACGTAGCGCGAATGCGGCGAGTCGCGCAGGATGTTGGCCCCGGTGAGCGGGAAGAGCATGACCATGCCCGTGTTCTCGTAGCGCATCAAAAGCGGCAGCACGCGGGCCGCCGTGGGCGTGCCCACGTAGCCCAGCAGGGCGAAGACGCGCTCTTCCTCGATGAAGCGGATGGTGTTGGCCACGGCGGGCACGGGGTCGTAGCTGTCGTCCAGGGGGGAGAGCCGGAGCTTCCAGCCGCCCGCGCCGCCAAGCGCGTTGACCTGCTCGAACCCGGCCATGACGCCCCGGTAGTACTCCGCCCCCAGCCCCCGGGCCGAGCCGCTGAAGGCCGCGGACATGCCGAAGACCAGCTCGCCGCCCTCCTGGCTCGCCAGCGCTGGCGGCGAGCCGGGCGGCTCGGCCCGGGCGGTGCCGGGAAAGCCCCAGGCGCAGGCCAGCAGCAGCGCCACGGCCAGGGCCGAGAGCAGCGCCGGGAGCCGGACCGTGCGGTCCGTGCAGGCTTTGGGGGTGGGGGCGCCCTTGCGGGCCTCGGCGGTCACGTGGCGTTGCTCCTTGGCTCCGCACGACCTATGCCTGAAACTGGAGAAAAATCAACGCCTCCCCCGCCAAGATCAGCTCTCTTCGGGCGCCGCCTTGCCCCGGCCCGCCACCCAGCGCACCTGCCGGGCTATGCCCATGAGCAGGTTGTACTCGTTGCGGCGCAGGCGGAAGCGCGCAAACAGGCGGCGCACCGGCAGCATCCAGTAGTCGGCGTTCTGCTGGCGCAGGTAGTCGATGTCGGTGAGCGCGGCCTGGATGTTCTCCATGAGCCGCTCGCGCTCCTCGAAGCCCACGTCGCCCTCGGTGGGCGGCCCCGCCGGGGTGAAGGGCGTGGCCAGCGAGGACTGGTAGCACTCGTACATGAGGATGAGCGCGGCCTGCGAGAGGTTGAGCGAGGTGCAGTCCGGGTGGGCCGGAATCATCACCAGCTGGTCGCACAGGCTGGTCTCCTCGTTGGTCAGGCCGCGGTCCTCCGGCCCGAACACGATGGCCACGCGCCCGCCCTCCCGCAGGCGCGGCAGCACCTCCTCCCCGGCGGCGCGGGCAGGCGTCAGGATGCCCTTGCGCCAGCCCCCGGTGCGGGCGGTGGTGCCCAGCACCCAGCTTGCGCCCTCCAGGGCCTGGCGCAGGTCCGGCAGGATGCGCGCGCCCTCGACGATGTGGCGGGCGTGCACGGTGGCCAGGGGCAGGGCGCGGTCGGCCTCGTAGCCCACGGGGTCCACCAGGGTGAGGCTATTCACCCCCATGTTGAGCATGGCCCGGGCCACGGAGCCGACGTTCTCCGCATACTTGGGCCGGAACAAAACGATGTCGAGACCGGACAGGGACATGGTCGCTCCGCTTGAAGATGTTGCCGTTCTGGGCCAAGGCCCTTGACGCGCCGGGCGACGGCGCACTAGAGTGAAGTCCCCTCGCCCAGGTGGACGGGGAACCCCGGATCGAACCCTTTAGCCGACGATCAAGGAGACGCACATGGCGCTGTACACCAAGGAAGAGGCCCTCAAGTACCATTCCATGAAGCGCAAGGGCAAGCTTGAGGTCATCTCCATCAAGCCCTGCATGAGCCAGAAACACCTGACCATGGCCTACAGCCCCGGCGTGGCCGAGGCCTGCCGCGCCATCCACGCCGACGTGGAGCAGGTATACGAGTACACGAACAAGGGCAACCTCGTCGCCGTCGTCTCCAACGGCACCGCGGTGCTGGGCCTGGGCAACATCGGCCCCGAGGCCGGCAAGCCGGTCATGGAAGGCAAGGGCGTCCTGTTCAAGATCTTCGCCGACATCGACGTCTACGACCTGAACATCCGCGCCCTTGAGCCCGAGCGCGTCATCGAGTTCTGCAAGATGCTCGAGCCCACCTTCGGCGGCATCAACCTTGAGGACATCAAAGCCCCGGAATGCTTCCAGATCGAGCAGACGCTCATCAAGGAAATGAACATCCCGGTGTTCCACGACGACCAGCACGGCACGGCCATCATCTCCGGCGCGGGCCTGCTCAACGCCCTGGACATCAGCGGCAAAAACATCAAGAACATCAAGCTCGTGGTCTCCGGCGCGGGCGCCGCGGCCATCTCCACCAGCCGCTTCTACGAGTCCATGGGCCTGGACAAGAGCCAGATCTGGATGTTCGACTCCAAGGGCCTGATCCACAAGGGCCGCAGCGGCCTGAACCCCGAGAAGGCCTACTACGCCCAGGACAAGGACTGCACCCTGGCCGAGGCCATGAACGGCGCCGACGTGTTCCTGGGCCTGTCCACCAAGGACATCCTCTCCCCGGAGATGGTCAAGAGCATGGGCAAGCACCCGGTGATCTTCGCCTGCGCCAACCCCGACCCGGAGATCGCCTACCCCGTGGCCAAGGAAGCCCGCCCCGACTGCATCATGGCCACCGGCCGCTCGGACTTCCCCAACCAGATCAACAACGTGCTGGGCTTCCCCTTCATCTTCCGCGGCGCCCTGGACGTTCGCTCCAAGGTCATCAACGAGCAGATGAAGATCGCCGCCGCCAATGCCCTGGCCGAGCTGGCCAAGCAGCCCGCCCTGCCCGAGGTGGCCGCCCTCTACGGCGTGAAGGAACTCACCTACGGCAACGACTACGTCATCCCCAAGGCGCTGGACCCGCGCGTGCTGGAGTGGGTGTCGCCCGCCGTGGCCAAGGCCGCCATGGACTCCGGCGTGGCCAAGAACCAGCTGGACCTGGTCCAGTACAAGAAGGACCTGGCCGCCCGCATGACCGAGTCCAAGAAGCGCACCGCGCTCGTGGTGGACAGCTTCGGCTACGACCTGTAGGCCAACCCCCGTCTCACATGCACAGGCCCGGGGGCGACCCCGGGCCTTTTTTTTCGAGGCCGACTCCATGCGCCACGACATACTGCCCGCCGAGCTGGCCGACGCCAGCGAGATCCTGGAGCTCCAGCGCCGGGCCTACCAGTCCGAGGCCCGGCTCTACAACGACTGGTCCCTGCCGCCGCTGACGCAGACGCTGGGGGAGCTGGAGCGGGAATTCGAGACGCTGCGCATCCTCAAGGCCGTGCGGCGGGAGCGCCCGGACCGCATCGTGGGGTCGGTGCGCGCGGGCCTGGACGGGAACATCTGCCGCGTGGGCAGGCTCATCGTGCACCCGGACCACCAGCGCCAGGGACTGGGCACGGCGCTGCTGCTGGCGGCGGAGGCGCTGTTCCCGCAGGCCGCGCGCTTCTCCCTGTTCACGGGGGCGCGCAGCGAGGGCAACCTGCGGCTCTACGCCCGCCTGGGCTACCGGGAAACGGAGCGCCGGGCCGTCCGCCCGGCCCTGACCCTGGTGTTCCTGGAGAAAAGCGGCCCGGACCCGGCCTAGGCCGCGCGCAGCCCGGCGGTCGGCTCCGCGCCAGCGCCGTCGGCCTCGCCCCGGATGTCCTCCACGATGCGCGCCAGGCTGGCCGACTGGGCCGCCAGCTCCTGCACGGCCTGGGCCGACTGGGCCATGACCTCGTCGGTGCGCTGGCTTACCCGGCGCATATCCTCCACCAGCCCGGCGGCCCTGCGCCCGGTTCCGGCCTGCTCCGCCGCGGCCCCGGCGATGGAGTGCACCTCCTCGGCGGTCTGCGAGGCCAGGGCCAGAATCTCGCGCAGGGCCTCCTCCGAGGCCCCGGCCTGGCGCGTCACTGCGTCCACGGCCCGCCCGGCCTCATCCACCTCGGTCAGGCTGCGCCCGGTCTCGGCCTGGATGCCGCGCACGGCCTCGGCCACCTGGCTGGTGGCGGAGATGGTCTTCTCGGCCAGCTTGCGCACCTCGTCGGCCACAACGGCGAACCCGCGCCCGGCGTCGCCCGCCCGTGCCGCCTCGATGGCGGCGTTGAGGGCCAGAAGATTGGTCTGGTCGGCGATGTCGTCGATGACCCCGATGATGCGCCCGATGTCGCCCGCGCGGGTGTTCAGCGCGGCCATGCTCTCGCGCAGGCTCTGGGCGCGCTCCTGCACGGCCTGGATGTCGCGGGCCACCAGCACAACGGCCTGGGTGCCGTCCTCGGCCTTGGCCTGGGCCGCCCCGGCGGTCTGCGAGGCGCGTTCCGCGCCCTGGCCCGAGCCCTCCACCGAGGAGGCCAGCAGCGTCATGGCCCCGGTGGCCTCCGTGGCCGCGCCGGACTGCTCGCGGGCGCCCTCGGCGGCCTGGGCCACCTGGGCGGCCAGCTGGCGCACGGCCACGCCCAGGCGCTCCACCACCTCCTCCATGCGCCGGGCCGCGGCGCGCATGCCCTCCCGGCGCGAGGCCTCGGCCCGGATTCCGGCCTCGCGGGCCTCCTCCACGGCCAGGCGCGCGCGCTCGGCCTCGTGGGCGGCCTCGTGCCCGCGCTCGTCGGCCAGGGCGATCTCCTTTTGCAGCTCGGCCACCATGACGCGCAGGGCCTGGGCCACCTGGCCGATCTCGTCGCGGCGGCGCACGTCCAGCTCGGCGGTGTAGTCGCCCTCGGCCACGCGCCCGGCGAAGGCCAGCGTTTTCTTCAGCGGGCGGTTGATGTTGCGCGCCACCACCAGCGTCAGCCCGGCGGAGAGCAGCACGGCCAGCGCGGCCAGGGCCAGCAGCAGCCCGCGCTCCTTCCTGGCCCGGGGCAGGGCCTGGGCGGCGAAGCTCAGGGCGGCCTCGCGCTCCTGGCCATGCAGGGCCTCCTCCACCCCGGCCAGGGCCTGCCGGGCCTCGCGCATGGACAGGGCCAGCGCGCCGGGGCGCATGTCGTTCTCCAGGAACTCCAGCACCTTCCTGTGCTTCGTGTTCCAGGCCTCCCAGGCCTCCCGGTAGGCCTTCCAGCCCTCGCTCCCGGCGGTGCCGGGCAGGACCTCGTAGGCTTTCATGGCTTCCTCCGCCTGGGCTTTGTAGGTGGCCAGGTCGGCCTTCTGGCGCTCGCGCTCGGCGGGGTTCTCCTGGAACTCCTCGATGAGCAGGCTGCGCTCGGCCCTCTGGATGGCGGTTTGCGCGTTGCGCAGCACGGCCAGGGCCTCCAGGGCCGGGGCACGCCGCCCGGCGATGTGCTCCAGGGCGCCCTCCACGCGCAGCGAGGCGATGTAGCCTCCCGCGGCCACGGCCAGGGTGACGAGGGTGCTGACGGCAAGGGCCAGGGCCAGCTTGGCCCAGACGGGAATGTTGCGCACGGGCGGCTCCTTGGGGCTTGGCGCGCCGGGAAGTGAGGTCGCGCTCCAGGCCAAGGACTTAGCCCACGCCGCACCGGGCGGGTGGCTCCACGGTGAATGTTCCGTGACAGCTCCATGACACCGCGAAGGATTCCCAGCAGCGTGTTCCCGCAAGCCCGCCCCAAGATGTCCCGGCCCCGTCACACTGCGGTCATGCACGCCCGGCCCGGCCCGGCTATGGTGCGCTCAACGGCATTCTGAACCTCCAACCCTTGAGCGACGAGGCTGACGGAGTTCCCCATGCACGAGCACCTGAAGAATCTGCTGTTGCAGGCCCTGGCCGCCTGCACCCCCGCCCCCCAGGCCGAAGACGACCAGCCGCGCCTGGACCCCTGCGCCGACGAAAACGAGTTCGCCTCCCGCGTGGCGGAGCTCGGCGTTTCCCTGAGCCTGCGCGGCCGCATGCAGCAGCGCCGCCGCCAGGTGGAGGAGGCCCTGCGCCGCCTGGACCTGGGCGGCTACGGCCTGTGCGAGGACTGCGGCGACGAGATCGGCGCCGCGCGGCTCATGGCCAACCCGGTGGCCACGCTGTGCGTGCACTGCCAGGCCGACATGGAGCGCGCCGCGCTCATGCGCTGCGCCTGAGTCCTGCCCGCCGGACGGAATCCACGAATCCGGACGACGTTTTTGTCGTTGGCGACACTTTTGTCGTCCATTTTGGTGCGGACCGAAGCCTTCCGCATCTGCATATTCAATGGTTTTCGATAATTGCATCGTGTGGCCCGATTATTGCCTTGGACACGTCATTCCCCTGCCAGGAGGCCTGACATGACCACGACCCCGACCCCCCTTGCCGCCCCCGCATCCCCCCCGCACGCTTCCGCGCACGTGTGCCTGCTGTACACCCTGCTGCGCCACGGTCGCGGCCTGTCCCACGAGGAGGCCACCCGCCGCATCGACGACACCATTGGCGCGGCGCTTGGCCGAGTTCCCGCCCAGGCCTGCTAGCAAAAGAAAAGGCGGCTCCCCCC
>JAEXRD010000122.1 GCA_023438245.1 Pseudomonadota bacterium
CCCCGGCGCATGCGCCGGGGCGGCCCCTCTCGTTGGCTCGATATCCAGGCGCGGGCTAGCGCGCGTAGACCTCGTCCAGGATGGCCTTGCCGCCGGCGTCCAGCACCTGGCGGGCCAGGCCCGCGCCGATGTCCCAGGCCTTGTCCGGGCTGCCGCTGGCGGTGAGCCGGATGGGATTCTCGCCGTTGACCCCGGCCACGAAGCCGGTGAGGGTCAGGCTGCCGCCCTCCAGCTGGCTCCAGGCGGCGATGGGCACCTGGCAGCCGCCGTCCAGCCCGGTAAGGAAGCCGCGCTCGGCGGCCACCTGGGCCGCGGTGGCGGGGTGGTTGAGGAAGGCCAGCAGGGCGGCCATTTCGGGCCGGTCCTTGCGGTATTCGATGCCCAGCGCGCCCTGGGCCACGGCGGGCAGGAAGCGCGGCGGGCCGAGGATCTCGTGCTTGGGGGCGGAGAGGCCCAGGCGGTTCAGGCCCGCGGTGGCGACGACGATGGCGTCGAACTGGCCCTCCAGGAGCTTGCGCACGCGGGTGTCCAGGTTGCCGCGCAGGCTCTCTATGACCAGGTCGGGCCGGAGCGTCATGAGCTGGGCCTGCCTGCGCAGGCTGCTGGTGCCCACTTTCGCGCCCTTGGGCAGGGCGTCCAGGCCGTCGTAGTTGACGGAGAGCAGGCTGTCGGTGGCGGCCTCGCGCACGGGAATGACGCCCACGATGAGCTCCTCGGGCAGCTCGGTGGGCACGTCCTTCATGCTGTGCACGGCCAGGTCGGCGCGGCCGTCCAGCAGCGCCTCCTCGATCTCCTTCACGAACAGGCCCTTTCCGCCCACCTTGGCCAGGGGCACGTCCAGGATCTTGTCGCCGGTGGTCTTGATCTTGAGCAGCTCCACCTCAAGGCCGGGGTGTTCGGCGCGCAGCAGGGCGGAGATGTGTTCCGCCTGCCAGAGGGCCAGCATGCTGCCCCTGGTGGCGATGGTGACTTTCTTCATGCGTTGTGTCCTGTGGGAGGGGGTTGGCCCTGGTGCTTTTAATGGCAGGAGGCGCAGGAGCCGCCGGAGCATCCGGCGCAGCCGCCGCGAGAAGGCGCGGGGGCCGGGCTGGCGCTGGCCCCGGTGTCCTCGGCGGACCCGCCGCCGGCGCCCGCCACCTTGGAGCGGCAGCAGCTCATGAGCTTCTCGGTCTTGGTGGAGCCGCAGGACGGGCACACGGTCTGCTCGTCCTGGCTGAACACGAGTTCCTCGAACTGGTTGTTGCAGCGTTTGCACACGTATTCGAAGATGGGCATGTCGGTGTACCTCTCGGGTATGGGCGCGGCGCCTAAGCGCTCGCGGCCCGCTGGATGTAGCGCAATTCCCGCGCGCTGGCAACGCGCCTGCCCAAGGTAATGTCTCCGCGTCCCCAGTCAATGGCCTTGCTCTTGCCGCCTTGTGCTGATCGGCACAAAGTTGCGCCAAATTACTATTTCATACTTGATTAGTATGGATCACTCTGATATTCGCGCGTGTGAGCGCTCGCGACAATCTTGCGGCGCTCTATTTTTGTTTGGGAGGGTCTTCAAATGAGCTGGAACGACATGGGGCTTGGCCGGAAAATGACTGTTGCCGTGGCCCCGGTATTGATATTCTTTGCCGTTGTGGCTGGCTGGTCGTACCTCGGCATGAACGGCGTCATGGAACACGTGGAGGAGGCCGAGCTGAGCCGCAATCTCCAAATGACCATCCTGCAGCGTGAGATCGACCACCTGAAGTGGGCGCAGACCGTGAGCATCTTCGTCAACGACGAGCACGCGGGCGAGCTCTCCGCCCAGGTGGACCACACCCTGTGCGCCTTCGGCAAATGGTTCTACGGCGAGGAGCGCAGGAAGGTCGAGGCCCGTTTCCCGGAAATGAAGGCCCTGCTGGAGCGCATCGAACTGCCGCACCAGAAGCTGCACGAGTCCGCCGCCGCCATCAAGAAGCTGCGCGCGGGCGGCGACGCGCCCGCAGCCAAGGCGGTGTTCGAGAAGGAGAGCCTGGCGCACCTGAAAGGTGTGCAGGAGGTCCTGGGCGAGATGCGCGAAGTGCTGGCAAAGCGGGCCGACGCCACAAGCAAGGAAATGCGCGACGAGGCCCGCAGCACCCGCAATGTGGTGCTCATTGTGGCCCTGGCCGCCATCCTGGTGGGCGGAACCCTGAGCGTGGTGGTCATCCGCGCCGTGCTGCGCCCGCTGGGGGCCACCGTGGACTACGCCCGCGAGGTGGGCGCGGGCAACCTGGACGCCGAGATCCCCGTGCGCCAGGCCGACGAGGTGGGCCTGCTGGCCCGGGCCATCCGCGAAATGGTCAAGGCCCTCCAGGTCAAGATCGCCGAGGCCGACCTGAAAAGCTCCGAGGCCGCCGAGCAGGCCCGCCGCGCCGAAGAATCCATGAATCTTGCCGCCGAGCGCGAGGCCGAGGGCATCGTGCTCATGAACCGCATGAAGGACATCTGCGCCCAGGCCTCCGGCATCTCCGAGCGCCTGTCCACCTCCGCCGACCAGCTCTCCGCCCAGGTGGAGCAGGTCTCGCGCGGCACCGAGGTGCAGCGCCAGCGCCTGGACGAGACCAGCGCCGCCATGCAGGAGATGAGCGCCTCCGTTGTCGCCGTGGCCCGCAGCGCCGACGAGGCCGCCCAGGGCGCGGACGAGGCCCAGGTGAAGGCCAAGGGCGGCTTCGAGGTGGTGCGCCAGAGCGTCACCGCCATCGGCGAGGTCAACGCCCTGGCCGAGGTGCTGCGCACCAACATGCGCTCCCTGGGCGACCAGGCCCAGGCCATCGGCCAGGTCATGAACGTCATCTCCGACATCGCCGACCAGACCAACCTGCTGGCGCTGAACGCCGCCATCGAGGCCGCCCGCGCGGGCGACGCCGGACGCGGCTTCGCCGTGGTGGCCGACGAGGTGCGCAAGCTGGCCGAAAAGACCATGGGCGCCACCAGCGAGGTCGGCGGCATCATCGGCAGCATCCAGAACTCCGCCCAGGCCAACCTGGACAGCATGGAAAAGGCCGCCAAGGCCATCGGCGCGGCCACCGAACTCTCCGACCGCTCCGGAGCCTCGCTCCAGGAAATCGTGCAGCTCTCCACCGAAAGCTCCACCCAGGTGGAGACCATCGCCAGCGCCGCGCGCCAGCAGTCCGCAGCCACCGAGCAGATCACCCGCGCCGTGGAGGAAGTGAACCGCGTGGCCGCCGAAACCAGCGACGGCATGAACCAGTCCGCACAGGCCGTGCACGCCCTGGCGGACATGGCCGGGGAACTGCGCAACCTCATTGCCAGAATGCAGGAG
>JAEXRD010000138.1 GCA_023438245.1 Pseudomonadota bacterium
GTACCAGGAGAGTACTATCCCTGGTCCCAAGTCGCCTCACTTCTTGCCAGGGAACAAAATTCGTCTTTTGGAAACAGACCAGGATTTTCACTTGTCCAGTCTTTCTGGAGGTATACGCGTGACAGCACCCGCCAGCAAATCGGGCACACAGCTTTTCCGCCACCTGCCCGCCGTGGACCAGGCGCTCCAGGCGCTGGCCGCCGACGCCGCCGCGGCAGCCTTTCTGGCTTCGGTGCCCCGGCCCATGCTGAAGGACCAGGTCAACGCCTTCCTGGATCTCGTGCGCGAGGAGATCCGCGCCGGGGCCTTCAGCGCGCCGGAGCAGCTGGCGCTCTCCGCGCTGTATCCGCGCCTGCTGGCCTATGTGCGCTCGTCCGCGCGCCCGCGCTTCCGCCGCGTGCTCAACGCCACGGGCGTGGTCATCCACACCAACATGGGCCGCTCCCTGCTGGCCGAGGAAGCCGTCCAGGCCGTCACCGGGGCCGCCGCGCACTACTCGAACCTGGAGTTCGACCTGGCCACCGGGGAGCGCGGCAGCCGCTACAGCCACGTGGAGGAGCTGCTCTGCCGCTTGACCGGCGCCGAGGCCGCGCTGGTGGTGAACAACAACGCCGCCGCCGTGCTCATCGTGCTGGACACCCTGTGCAAGGGCCGCGAAGTGATTGTCTCGCGCGGGCAGCTGGTGGAGATCGGCGGCAGCTTCCGCATCCCCGAGGTCATGGCCAAGAGCGGGTGCATCCTGCGCGAGGTGGGAGCCACCAACCGCACCCACCTGCGCGACTACGAGGGCGCCATCGGCCAGAACACGGCGGCCATCATGAAGGTGCACACCTCCAATTTCCGCATCCAGGGCTTCGTGAAGGAAGTGCCGCTGCCGGAGCTGAAGGCCCTGGGCACCCAGTTCGGCCTGCCGGTCTTCGAGGATCTGGGCAGCGGCAGCCTGATGCGCTTCGACGGCGACGGCCTGCCCGGCGAGCCCACGGCCCAGGAGGCCGTGGCCCAGGGCGCGGATGTGGTGAGCTTCTCCGGCGACAAGGTACTGGGCGGCCCCCAGGCGGGCATCATCGTGGGCACGCGGGAGTACATCGCTCGCATCAAGCAGAACCCGCTCAACCGCGCCCTGCGCATCGACAAGATGACCCTGGCCGCGCTGGAGGCCACGCTGCGCCTGTACCTGGACCCGGAGCTGGCGCGCAGGCGCGTGCCCACGCTTTCCATGATGACCCGGCCCCTGCCGGAGTTGCGCGCCAAGGCCAGCCGACTGGCTGCGCTGCTGAAGAAGAATCTCGCCGGGAAGCTCGACGTCTCGGTCCGCGCGGGCGTGTCCCGCGTGGGCGGCGGGGCCTTTCCGGAATGCGACCTGAAGACCGCTCTGGTGGCGCTTTCGCCCCTGGAAATGGGTGTTGAGGACCTGCGCCAGGCCCTGCTGTCCACTGACCCGCCGCTGGTGGGCCGGGTGGAGGAGGGGGCCCTGTGCCTGGACCCGCGCACCATCACCCCCAAGGAACACACCCTCGTGCTCGCCGCGCTCCGTCAGGCGCTTGGCGTGGCCGAATAGCAACGGAGAATCCCCGTGACCAAGAAAAAGACCGAACTTGAGCATCAGTCCCGCAACTGCTGGGACGTGTATTCCAGCCCCGCCGACCGCAAGGCCGTGGAGGCCTGCGCCCGGGACTACATCCACTTCCTCTCCACGTGCAAAACCGAACGCGAGACCACGGACTTTCTGCTGGCCGAGGGCAAGAAGGCCGGATTCGTGGAAACGCTGGAGGCCAAGACCAAGGCCTACGTGCGCGTGCAGCGCGGCAAGACCGTGCTCTTCGCCCGCAAGGGCAGGAAGCCCCTGTCCGAGGGCTTCCGGCTGGTGGGCGCGCACGTGGACACCCCGCGCATCGACCTGAAGCAGCACCCGCTGTACGAGGACACCGGCCTGGGCCTGATGAAGACCCACTACTACGGCGGCATCCGCAAGTACCAGTGGCTGGCGCGCGAGCTGGCCCTGCACGGCGTGGTGGTGAAGAAGGACGGGACGCTGGTGAAGATCGTGGTGGGCGAGGACCCGAGCGATCCGGTGCTGACCATCACCGACCTCTTGCCGCACCTGGCCCAGAAGCATGCGGAGCAGAAGGTGGGCGACGCCTTCGACGCCGAGAAGCTGAACGCCGTTGTGGGCCACGAGCCGTTTATTGATCCGAAGGACAGGGGCGATGAGAAGAAGGCCAAGGAGAATGGCCGCGTGAAGCGCCACGTGCTCCAGCTGCTGCACGACCGCTACGGCATAGACGAGGCCGACCTGTTCAGCGCCGAGCTCCAGCTCGTGCCCGCCGGACCCGCCCGCAGCGTGGGCCTGGACGGCTCCATGGTGGGCGGCTACGGCCACGACGACCGCTCCTGCGTGTACTCCGCCTTCCAGGCACTGCTGGCCGAGAAGACCCCGGAGCACACCCAGATCGCCCTGTTCTGGGACAAGGAGGAGATCGGCAGCGAAGGCGCCACGGGCGCGCAGTCGCACTTCTTCGAGTACGCCCTGGCCGACCTCATCGAGGCCTGGGAGCCGAAAGCCAAGCTCTCCCGCGTGTTCGAGCGCGGAATGGCCATCAGCGCCGACGTCAACGCCGCCGTGGACCCGGACCATCTGGACGTCTACGAGAAGCTGAACGCCTGCTACATGGGCCATGGCCCCTGCTTCAACAAGTTCACCGGCCACCGGGGCAAGGTGGGGGCCAACGACGCCCACCCCGAATACGTGGCCTACCTGCGGCGCATCCTGGACGGGGCCGGGGTGCCCTGGCAGATGGCCGAGCTGGGCCGCGTGGACTTGGGCGGCGGCGGCACCGTGGCCAAGTTCCTGGCCGTGTACGGCATGGACGTCATCGACATGGGACCCGCCGTGCTCTCCATGCACAGCCCCTTCGAGGTGCTGGCCAAGGCCGACCTGTACGCCACGGTCCAGGCCCTGCGCGCCTTCCTCAAGAGCTAGGAGACCTCAATGCCGGTCATCATGGGCACCGCCGGGCACATCGACCACGGCAAGACCACGCTGGTGAAGGCCCTCACGGGCATCGACTGCGACCGCCTGGCCGAGGAGAAGAAGCGCGGCATCACCATCGAGCTGGGCTTCGCCTTCATGGATCTGCCGGGCGGAAAGCGCCTGGGCGTGGTGGACGTGCCGGGCCACGAGCGCTTCGTGAAGAACATGGTTGCCGGGGCCGCAGGCATCGACTTCGTGGTGCTGGTCATCGCCGCGGACGAGGGCATCATGCCGCAGACCCGCGAGCACCTGGAAATCTGCTCGCTCTTAGGCATCCAGGCCGGGCTGGTGGCGTTGACCAAGACCGACATGGTGGAGCCGGACTGGCTGATGATGGTGGAGGACGAGGTGGCCCAGTACCTGGCGGGCACCTTCCTGGAGGGCGTGCCCATCCTGCCCGTTTCCGCCCACACCGGCCATGGCCTGGACGATCTGCGCGCCGAGCTGGCGCGCATGGTGGACTTCTACCAGCCCAAGCGCCGCTCCGACCTGTTCCGCCTGCCGGTGGACCGCGTGTTCACCATGAAGGGCTACGGCACCGTGGTCACGGGCACGCTCATCAGCGGCAAGGTGCGCGTGGGCGACGACGTGACCGTGTACCCCAGGGGCCGCGCCAGCAAGGTGCGCAACCTGCAAAGCCACGGTGCCAGCGTGGAGGAGGTGGCCTCCGGCAGCCGCACGGCCATGAACCTGGCAGGCCTGGAGGTGGAGGACCTGGAGCGCGGCGACGTGGTCGCCCGGCCCGGCAGCCTGTTCCCCAGCCCCTTCTGGGACGTGGAGTTGACCTGCCTCAAGTCCTCGCCCCGGTCCATCAAGCACCGCAAGGAAGTCCATTTCCATCACGGCTCGCGCGAGGTCATGGCCCGGGTGTACATGCTCGACCGCGAGGCCCTGGAGCCGGGCCAGACGGCGGTGTGCCGCGTTCGCTTCTCCGAGCCGCTGGCCGGGGTGTTCGGCGACCGCGTGGTGGCCCGTTCCTTTTCCCCGCTGCGCACCATCGCGGGCGGGCGCATCCTCTCACCCCTGCCGCATAGGGTGAAGCGCTTCTCCCCGGCGGTGGAGCTGCTGGGCGGCCTGGGACCGGCCAACGACCGGGGCGAGCCCGAGGCCATCGTGCAGGGCCAGCTGGAGCTGGCGGGCACGGCGGGGCTGACCTTCGCGCAGCTGCTCGTGGCCAGCAGCATGGAGAGCAAGGGGCTGGAAAAGGCCCTGGCGCTCATGGGCGGACGCCAGGAGGCGCTGCAGTTCGACCGCGAGCAGAAGGCCTACGTGTCCGGCAAGGTGGCCCAGCAGCTCTCCGAGGGCCTGCTGGCGCACCTGGCGGACTTCCATGCCAGGGAGCCCATGAAGCCGGGCGTGACGCGCTCCGGCCTGGCCTCCACCTGGGGCCGCAGGCTACCTCCCAAGCTCTTCCACTTCATCCTGGAGGGGCAGCTCAAGAAGGGCGGCATCGCCTCGGACCAGGAGATTCTGCGCCTGCCCGGCCACAGGGTGTCGCTGGCGTCGGACGCCTCGGCCCTGCGCGAGAAGCTCATCGCCGCCTACGAGGCCGGGGGCATCACCCCGCCGAACCTGAAGGACGTGCTGGACCCGCTGAACCTGAGCTTCAAGGAGGCCGCGGCGGTGTTCAAGGTGCTGCAGGACGAGGGCGCGCTGGTGAAGGTCAAGGAGGAGATGTACTTCGCGGGCTCGGCCCTGAAGGACGTGCAGGACAAGGTGGTGGCCTTCTTCGCCACGCACGAGGACATGCACCCCCAGGACTTCCGCGACGTCACCGGCCTTTCGCGCAAGTACGCCATTCCGCTGCTGGAATATTTCGACAAGGAAAAGCTCACCGTGCGCGTGGGCGACAATCGCAAGCTGAGGAAGCGGTAGGGAATGTCTCGAAATGTGTCTTTTGCCCCCTGGGCGTCGTCACCGTCCGGCCGTGGTCCGGGGCTGTGCCGCAAGAGCACTCTCCCCGGCCCGCGTCCGTCCGTTTCCTCGCCTGGGGGCGAAATCCAGCGTTTGGAGATATCCCCTGGCCTCGGGTCGGCGGCGCAGGGCAAAAGAAAAGGCCCCGCTGTGGCGCGGGGCCTTGGATCTCTTGAGTGGGGTGAATGAAGGGGCTTGAACCCTCGACCCCCAGGGCCACAACCTGGTGCTCTGCCAACTGAGCTACATTCACCGCAAGAGGAAAAGACCTCTATACGAAGCCCCGGCCAGCGGTCAAGGGTTAAATCGAAGAAAAACGCCGGGACGGCAAGTCCTGGAGAACAAGGGGAAGCATGGACAAGCTCATCATCGAAGGCGGCGTGCCGCTCAAGGGAACCATCCAGGTCAGTGGCTCCAAGAACGCCGCGCTGCCCATCCTCACCGCCTGCCTGCTGGCGCGCGGCCCGGTCACGCTCACCAACGTGCCGCGCCTGCAGGACATCCGCACCACTCTCAAGCTTCTGAACATCCTTGGCTGCGAGACCTCCTTCGAGGGCAACACCGTGACCTCGCGCGTGGTGGGCCTGAAAAGCGAGGCCCCGTATGAGCTGGTGAAGACCATGCGCGCCTCGGTGCTGTGCCTGGGCCCGCTGCTGGGCCTGCTGGGCGAGGCCAAGGTGGCCCTGCCCGGCGGCTGCGCCATCGGCGCCCGGCCCGTGGACCTGCACCTCAAGGCCCTGGAGCGCATGGGCGCGCGGTTCATGCTCGACGGCGGCTACATCCATGGTATCTGCGGCGGGCTCATCGGCGCGCGCATCGTGTTCGACTTCCCCACCGTGGGCGGCACGGAGAACCTGCTCATGGCCGCCAGCGTGGCCAAGGGCTGCACCATCCTGGAGAACTGCGCCCGCGAGCCGGAAGTGGTGGACCTGGCCAACTTCCTGAACGCCATGGGCGCGCGCATTCGCGGCGCGGGCACCAGCGTCATCGAGATCGAGGGCGTGCGCGAGCTCAAGGGCTGCGAATACCGCGTCATGCCCGACCGCATCGAGGCCGGCACCTACCTGGTGGCCGGGGCCATCACCGACGGCGAGTTGAACCTCATCGACTGCCCGCTGGAGGACATGGACGCGCTGGTGACCAAGCTGCGCGAGATGAACGTGTACGTGGAGCGCCAGCACGACGGCACGGTGCTGGTGCGCCGCAACGGGCCGGTCATGGGCGTGGACATCGTGACCCAGCCGCATCCCGGCTTCCCCACGGACATGCAGGCCCAGGTCATGGCGCTAATGTGCGTGGCCGAGGGCGCGGGCTCCATCCAGGAGAAGATCTTCGAGAACCGCTTCATGCACGTGTCCGAGCTGGCGCGCATGGGCGCGCGCATCACGCTCAAGGACCGCACCGCCATGGTGCGCGGGGTGGAGCAGCTGGAGGGCGCGCCCGTCATGGCCAGCGACCTGCGCGCCAGCGCCTCGCTGGTGCTGGCCGGGCTGGTGGCGCGCGGCACCACGGACATCCAGCGCATCTACCACCTGGACCGCGGCTACGAGCGCATGGAGGAGAAACTCTCCGCCGTTGGCGCGCGCATCCGCCGCGAAAAGGAATAGCGCAAGCCCCGCCAGCATGAGGCCGCAGCGGGACAGATCCCTGGCGGATGGCCCGCTGCTCGGACCGGGGCTGTTCGGTCCGGGCATGCCGGGGCTGCTGTCCTGGCAGGTCTGTTTCCTGGCGTACCTGGCGGGAATCTGGTCCCTGCGCGAGCAGCATGCCGGGCTGGCCACGGCCTGCGCGCTGTGGCTGGGCCTGGTGGTGCTGCGCGAGCGCACCATCCGGCGCGCGGCGCTGTTCCTGGCGCTCCTGGCAGGCTGCCTCGCCGCCGGGTACTGGCAGGCGGGCAGGGCGCTGCCGCCGGTTCCCGAGCGGCTGACCGCCTGCGCCGAGGGGCGCGGCAAGGCCATCCTTCGCGCAACGGTCGAGGAAATCACGGACAAGCCCTTCGGACGGCTGGAGATCATGCTTTCCGGCGTGACGGCGGAAACTCCGGAGGGCGGGGTGGAGGCCCTGCCCGGACGCCTGGCCTGGGATTGGGACGAGCCGGAGTACCGGCCCGCGCCGGGCCAGGGCTTCGAGGGCCAGCTGCGCGTGCGACCCGTGCGCGGATTCAAGAATCCTGGCGGCGCGGACTTCGACTGGCAACAGCGCCTGCGCGGGGTGTTCTACCGCTGCTACACCAGCGGGTCCGTGGAGGGGCTGGCCTGGGGGCCGGTTCCCAGCGGGTCGAACGGACTCGGCGACGGCTGGCGGCTCCGGCTGTGGCAGGCGCGGGAGAGCCTGCGCGAGTCCGTGCTGCGCGCGCTGCCGCCGGGCCAGGGCGGGGCCGTTGTGCTGGGCCTGCTGCTGGGCGACCGCTCGCGCATCAACCTGGAAGTGACCGAGGAGCTGCGGGCCGCCGGGCTGGCGCACACCCTGGCGCTCTCCGGCCTCAATGTGGTGTATGTGGCGGTCATCGGCTGGGCGCTGGCCTGGGCGCTGGGGCTGGCCTGGCCGGGGCTGCTGCTGCGCCTGCCGCGCGCCAAGCTGGCGGTGCTGATCTCCGCGCCGCTCATCGCGGCCTACGTGTGGGTGGGCGGGGGCGGCTCCTCGCTGCTGCGCTCCGCGCTCATGTTCGCCTTCTGGGGCCTGCTGCTGCTGCTGGACCGTCCGCGCGCGCTCATCGACGGCCTGTTCTTCGCGCTTGCCGCCATCATCCTGCCCGCGCCGCTGGCCGTGTTCGACGTGAGCCTGCAGATGTCCGCCCTGGCCGTGGCGGGCCTGTGCATCGTGCAGCCCTGGCTGGCCGGGCTGGTGCGTTTCCCCCAGGGCCTGCGTCCCTGGCTGCGCCCTCCGTGGGAGGCTCTGTGCCTGTCCGTTTCCTCGAACATGGCGCTCTTGCCCGTGACCATCTGGTATTTCGGCGTGTTCCCGCCCAATATCCTGCCGAACCTGCCCTGGCTGCCGGTGCAGGGCTTCGTGGTGCAGGTGCTGGGCATGGTCGGCATGGCGCTGGTTCCCGTGCCGGGGCTTGCCAACGCGGGCGCGTCGCTCATCGGCTGGGCCTCGTGGGTGCAGCAGGGCATGCTGGAGGCGCTGCATTACGCCGCCGGGCGGGACTGGCTGCCGGTGTGGGCCCTGCTGCGGCCCCGCTGGCCGGAACTGCTGGGCGCGGGGCTGGTCATCGCGCTGGTTCCCGTGCACTGGCGCGCTCCGCACAAGGCCCCGTGGGCGCTCATCGTGAGCGGACTGCTGCTCTGCGCCGCGCCGCATTTCGCCATGCTGGCCGAGGAGGGGCGCGAGCAGGCTGCGCTGGAGGTGCTGGACGTGGGCCAGTCCCAGGCGCTGGTGCTTTCGGCCCCCGGCGGGGTGCGCGTGCTTGTGGACGGCGGCGGCAGCATGAGCCGCACCTTCGACCTGGGCCGCAGCGTTGTCGGGCCCGCCCTGGCCTGGGGCAGGCCGCCGAGGCTGGACGCCGTGTTCCTGAGCCACCCGGACACGGACCACGCGCAGGGGCTGGTGTTCGTGCTGCGCCATTTCCAGGTGGGCGCGCTGTACACCAACGGCCAGTGGCCCGGCGGCGAGCTGGGCGCGCAGCTGGAGGACGCCGTGGAGGAGAACCGCGTGCCCGTGCGCTCGCTCAGGCGCGGCGACGTGGTGGCGCTGGGCGGCGGGCTTGCGCTGCATGTGCGCCACCCGGCGGAGGGGTTCGAGTCGCGCAAGTCCAACGAGAATTCGCTGGTGCTCCAGGCCCGCTGGAGGGGCGCTTCCATCGCCCTGCTGCCCGGCGACGTACAGCGCGGCGGCATCGAGGACATGGTGGACGCGGGACAGGATCTGCGCGCCCAGGTGCTGGTGCTGCCGCACCACGGCTCCAAGTCCAGCCTCTCGGGCATGCTCTACGAGGGAGTCGCGCCCGTGTTCGCCCTGGCCAGCTGCGGCTACCAGAACATGTACGGCTTCCCCAACCCGGCGGTGGCGCGCGAGCTTGCGGCCCACGGCATTCCGCTGGCCGCCACCTCGGAACAGGGCTGGCTCAGGGTGCGCTGGCTGTCGCCCGATTCAGGGCCGGAACTCTACGGAGTGCTGGGCAGGGTTCACTTGCCGCCGGTGTCCGCTCCGGCGCAGCCCCCGGTGCAGGAAAGGAAGAAGTTCCAGGCCTCCTCCTCCACCACGGGCTTGGAGTAGAAGTAGCCCTGCGCGTATTCGCAGCCCAGGGCCGTGAGGATGGCCAGCTGTTCGCTGCGCTCCACGCCCTCGGCGATGACCTGCAGGCGCAGGGAATGGGCCAAGCTCACGATGGCCTTGACGATCTCCAGGCCCTCGCTGGAACGGTCCATGCGCCTGACGAAGCTCAGGTCGATCTTGAGGCTGTCCAGCGGGAACTGCTGCAGGCTGTTCATGGAGGAGTAGCCGGTTCCGAAATCGTCGATGGACAGGGCGATGCCCAGGGTCTTGAGCTTGCGCAGGCGCTCCACCGCGCTGGCGGCGTTGTCCATGATGGCCGTCTCGGTGATTTCCAGCTTGAGGTTGGCCGGGGGCAGGCCCGTCTCGGCCAGCACGCTGGTCACGGTGTCCACCAGCGAGGAATCGGAGAACTGCCGGGGCGAGATGTTCACCGAGATCACCAGCCCCGCGGCCGAGGGCGTCACGCTGCGCAGCTTCTGAAGCGCCTCGCAGGACTTCTTGAGCACCACCTTGCCCAGCTCCACGATGATGCCGCTTTCCTCGGCGGCGGGGATGAACTCCGAGGGCGGAACCAGCCCGTGCCGGGGGTGCATCCAGCGCACAAGCGCCTCGTAGCCGTACAATTCGGTGGCGCGGCCCAGCTTGACGATGGGCTGGTAGACCATGAAGAACTCGTCGCGCTTGAGCGCGCGGCGCAGGTCCGTCTCCAGGGCCAGCATGCGGCTGGCGTTGGCCAGCATGCCCGGGGTGAAGGCCTTGAAGCGGTTGCGCCCGGCCTTCTTGGCCTGGTGCATGGCGATGTTGGCGTTGCGCAGCAGGTCTTCGGGGCTGTCGGCGTTCTTGGTGCCGATGGTGACGCCCATGCTGGCCGTGAGCTGGAGATCGTGGCCTGCAAGCGTCATGGGCTGGGTGAGGTTGGTGCGCAGCCGCTGGATGGCCTGCACCACCTCGCGCGGGGAGTCCAGCTCCTCCAGCAGGATGACGAACTCGTCGCCGCCGAAGCGCGCCACGGTGTCCAGGGTGCGCACGCTGCTCCGCAGCACGTCGGCCACGGCCATGAGCACCTTGTCGCCGAAGGCGTGGCCCAGGCTGTCGTTGAGGATCTTGAAGCGGTCCAGGTCCAGGAACACCAGCGAGAAGGAGTAGGGGTTGCGCCTGCGGGCGCGCTCCATGGCCTGGCGCACGCGGTCCAGGGCCAGGGTGCGGTTGGCCAGCCCGGTGAGCGGGTCGTGCAGGGCCAGGTGGCGCAGCTGCAGCTCCATTTCCTTGCGGTCGGTGATGTCGCGCAGGCTCAGGCGCGTGCCCATGGAGCCGCCGTTGCCGCCCATGACCTCGCGCTTCACGGCGTTGAGCCAGCAGGTCTCGCCCGTGGCCCGGCGGATGCGGAAGTCCAGCGAGCCGCTGTCGCCCAGCTCGCCCCATTGCATGAAGCGCTCCCAGTCCTCCCGGTCCTCGAAAAGGATGAGGTCCGCCAGCGCCCGCGGGTTGTGCAGGAAATGGTCGCGCTCGAAGCCGGTGATGCGCTCGCACGAGGGGCTGACGTAGAGCATCTGGCCCGTGGGCGAAAGCCAGCACTCCATGTCGTGGTTGTATTCCGCCACGATGCGGTAGCGCTCCTCGCTGCGCTGCAGGGCCTGCTCGGCCTGGATCTGCACGGTGATGTCGATGGCGTTGCCGGCCAGGGCGAACTGCCTGCCGTCCTGCACCAGCGGGAACTTGCTGACCTGAAGGTAGCGGGCCTGCCCGCCGGCCAGCGGCACGACCATCTCCAGAACCGAGAGGGCATTGCCGGTGTTCATGACGTACTGGTCGTTGGCCCGCAGAAGGTCCGCAACCTCCTGGGTCCACAGCTCGGAATCGTTGCGGCCAAGGATCTCGCTCTGCGGCAGGCCGACCATGGCGGCGTGGGCAGGATTGCTGAAGAGGTACTGGCCCTCCAGGTCCTTGATGAAGGCGATGGAGGGGGTGTGCTCCATGAAGGAGGAGAACATGCGGCGGCTGCGGTCCAGCTCGGCCTCCATCTGCACGCGCATGGTCACGTCGCGCGCCACCAGCACGGCGTAGCCCCGTCCAGCGAAGCGCTGCACCGTCATGGTGATCTCCACCGGAGTCTTGCGTCCGCCGCGCCCGGTCAGCCAGGTGACGATGTGGCCGTTGCGGAACTGCAGGCCGGATTCCTGCGGCATGACGCCGGAATAGCGGGCCACGATCTCCGGCGGGAAGAAGCTGGCCATGGCCGAGCCGGAGACCTCCTCGCGCTTCAGGCCGAGCAGGATCAGGGCGGTCTCGTTGATGTCGATGACGTTCCAGGTGTCGGTTTCGAAGACGAAGATGGCGTCGTTGGCGTTGTTCACCACGGCGCGGAAACGCTCCAGGTCGTCCAGGCGCTTCTGGAGTTCCGGGTAGTAGCTCTTGGCCATGGAGCGTTCGCCCAGGCCGATGAGCTTGTTGCGCAGACCGTCGCGGTCGGGTTTTCCGTCAGAGGGCATTGCGGTACACGGCGCGCAGTTCCTCCGCCGTGGGAGTCCTTGGGTTGGTGAGCATGCACGGGTCGCTCAGGGCGAAGTCCACCAGGCTGTCCAGGTTGGCCTCGGACACGCCGAGCTCGCCAAGGGTGGCGGTGGCCCCGACGGTGGCCTTGAAGGCCCGCAGGGTGTCCAGCACGGCGCGCTTGCGTTCCGGCTCCGGGGCGGCGGGGTCGACCTTGGCCCCCATGGCCAGGGCGATGTCCGTGTAGCGGTCCGGTTCGGCGCTGAAATTGAACTCCACCACGTGGTCCAGCAGGATGGCGTTGCACTGGCCGTGCGGCAGGTCCATGAGCCCGCCCAGGCTGTGGGCCATGGCGTGCACCGCGCCCAGGATGGCGTTGGAGAAGGCCAGCCCGGCGTACAGGCTGCCCAGCATCATGCCCGCGCGGGCCTCCAGGTCGTCCAGGTTGCGGATGACCCGGGGCAGGTGCTCGGCGATGCGGCGCACCGCCTCAAGCGCCAGCAGGTCGGTGGTGGGGCCGTGGGCGTTGGAAACATAGGCCTCGATGGCGTGGGTCAGGGCGTCCACACCGGTGTTCACCGTGAGGTCGCGGGCCATGGTGGCGGTGAGCGCCGGATCAATGAGCGCGGCGTCGGGCACCATGGTCTTGCTCACGATGGCGATTTTGACCTTGCGCCCGGTGTCGCTGATGATGGCGAACTGGGAGACGTCCGCCGAACTGCCCGCGGTTGTGGGCACGCAGATGAGCGGCGGGCCGGGGATGGGCACGTTGTCCACGCCTTCGAAGTCCAGGATGGACCGGTGGTTGGTGGAGACGATGCCGATGCCCTTGGCGCAGTCCAGCGGGCTGCCTCCGCCCACGGCCACGATGGCGTCGCAACCCTCGGCGCGGTACAGCTCCGCACCGGCCATGACCTGCGTGTCGCGCGGATTCTCGGAGATGTCGGCGAATACGGCGTGGTCAAGCCCCGCCTCGGCCAGGCTCGCCTGGATGTCCGGGAACCACGGCTGGGCCATGACGCCGGGATCGGTCACCAGCAGCACCTTGCGCGCGCCGTGGTTGGCCGCATAGCGGCCGGCCAGCAGCCCGGCGTTGCAGCCGAAGACGTACTCCGGAGCCACAAATTTGCGCATTTCCAAAAGCGAACAGCCAGCCATTTCTCCTCCGTATCAGGTCGGAAAAGAGTTTGGGCACAGACCTATTGCGTACACGAATTTGGGCAGGAGGGGAAGCCCGTTGCGGAAAAGTCAGTAGTTCCAGACCTGGCCTCCGGCCAGGGCGTGCACCTCGATGCCGGGCAGTAGCGGACGCAGGGCGGCCAGGCGGTCCGGCCCGGTGCAGTGCCCGGCCACCAGGGTCCGCACGCCGTGTTTCAGCAGCGCGTCGGCGGTCTCGGCGATGGGCTCCGGCCCGGCCTGGAACAGGTGCAGTCCGCCCAGCACGGCGTGGATGGGGCCCAGCCCCAGGCGCGAACGCGCGGCGTCAAGCGAGTTGGCCAGGCCGCTGTGGCAGCAGCCCAGGATGACCACGGCCCCCTGCGCGCCGTCCAGCACCAGGAAGGCGTCGTCGGGCACGGGGTCGGGATTCCTGCCCTTGGGATCGTAGGAGAAATCCTGCACGGCCTCGAACCGGCCCGGCTGGCGCGCGATGTTGGTGACCAGCGTGAGGCCGGGGGCCAGTTCGGTGGTGTCGTCCACAGGGGCGAGGGCGGGCAGGGGAGCCGGAGGGCCGATGCGCTTGGGCGGCTTGCTGCGCGAGAGCCCGTAGCGCTCCGCCGGGCAGGCGGCGTGGCCGTAAATGGGGCCAGTGAACCCCGCGGCGAGCAGGGCCTGCAGCCCCCCGGTGTGGTCGTAGTGCCCGTGGCTCAGGGCCAGCCCGCGAGCGTTCGCGGCGTCGATGCCCAGCGCCCGGGCGTTGTCCAGGAACAGGCCGGTCTGGCCGGTGTCCCAAAGCCACAGGCCGTGCTCCTCGCCCAGGTCGATGGCCAGGGCCAGGCCCCATTCGCAGCCGCAGTCCGGGCGCGAGGTCTCGTTGTCGCACAGGACCACGACCCTGCGCCCGGACGTTACTGGCATGCTAGGCCTTCTTGGGCTTGTCGTGCTTGCCGCCGGGCTGTGGCCACTTCTGGGGATCGTCCTTGAACAGCTTGTAGTTCACGGAGTCCACCAGCGCCTGCCAGCTGGCCTCGATGATGTTGTGCGACACGCCGACGGTGGTCCAGCGGTCCTGCTTGTCGCCGGACTCGATGAGCACGCGCACGTAGGAGGCCGTGCCGGTGCCGTCGCGGTTCTCGCGGCTCATGACGCGCACCTTGAAGTCCAAGAGGCGCATCTGGGCCAGGCCCGGGTAGGAGGGCTCCAGCGCGCGCCGCAGGGCGGTGTCCAGCGCGTTCACCGGGCCCTTGCCGGTGGCGGCGGTGTGGGCCACGTCGCCGCGCACGCCCAGCATCACCGTGGCCTCGCTGAAGGGCTCCTTGTCCTCGTTCACGGCGTCGAGCACGCGGTAGTTCAGCAGCTGGAAGTAGCGCTTGCTCCAGCCCATCATGCGGAAGAACAGGATCTCGTAGCTGGCCTCGGCCACGGAGTACTCGTAGCCCAGGGTCTCGCGGCGCTTCAGCTCCGCCAGCAGGTCCAGCACGGCCGGATCGTCCTTGTCCAGGGCGTAGCCGTACTGCTTGGCCTTGAACAGGATGTTGCTGCGCCCGGCCAGGTCGGAGAGCAGGATGCGGTTGGTGTTGCCCACCAGGCCCGGATCGATGTGCTCGTAGGTCTGAGGATTCTTGAGCACCGCGGAGACGTGCACCCCGCCCTTGTGCGCGAAGGCGCTGCCGCCCACGTAGGGCTGGCGCGGGAAGGGCCGCAGGTTCACGGTCTCGGCCACGTAGTGGGCCGCGCCGGAGAGCTTGCGCAGGTTCTCCGCCCCCAGGCAGGACACGCCCATCTTCAGCTCCAGCGTGGGGATGATGGAGCAGAGGTTGGCGTTGCCGCAGCGCTCGCCGTAGCCGTTCATGGTGCCCTGCACCTGGCAGGCGCCCCGGCGCACGGCCTCCAGGCTGTTGGCCACGGCCAGCTCGCAGTCGTTGTGGGTGTGGATGCCCAGGGCCACGCCGGGCAGGGCCTTGCTCACCTGGTCCACGATCTCGCCCACCTCGCTGGTGAGCGTGCCGCCGTTGGTGTCGCACAGCACCAGCACGTCCGCGCCGTTGTCCGCGGCGCGCTTCAGGCAGGCCAGGGCGTAGTCGCGGTTGGCCTTGAAGCCGTCGAAGAAGTGCTCGGCGTCGAAGAACAGCTCGCGCACGTTGCCGCGCAGGAAGCCGATGCTGTCGCCGATGAGGTCGAGGTTCTTCTCGCAGGTCACGCGCAGGGCGTGCACGGCGTGGAAGTCCCAGGTCTTGCCGAAGATGGCCGAGACCTCCACGCCGGAGTCCACGATGGCCTTGAGGTTCGGGTCGGCCTCCGCCGTGACCTTGGCCGCGTGCGTGCTGCCAAAGGCCGAGACCTTGGCGTGCTTCAGGTCGTAGCTCTTGATCTCGCGGAAGAACTGCTTGTCCGTGGGATTGGATCCGGGCCAGCCACCTTCGATGTAGTGGATACCTAGCTCGTCTAGCTTCCGGGCGATGCGGATCTTGTCCTCAATGGTGAGGTGCAGTTCCTCGGCCTGGGTGCCGTCCCTGAGCGTGGTATCGTAGATGGTGACCTGGCGCATACTTGTGTCTTACCCCACTTTGTCCTGTTCCACGAAGGTCTGGTGCAGCGTGCGCACCGCCAGTTCCGTATACTTGTCCTCGATGAGGCAGGAGAGCTTGATCTCGCTGGTGCTGATCATGAGGATGTTGATGTTCTCGTCGCGCAGGGCGCGGAAGGCCTGGGCCGCCACGCCGGAATGGTTGCGCATGCCCACGCCGATGACCGAGACCTTGCTGACGGCCTTGTCGTGCAGCAGGGCCTTGTAGCCGATCTCGCCCTTGAGGGCCTCCAGGATCTTCAGCGTGTTTTCCACGTCGGCGCGGGGCACGGTGAAGGTGATGTCCGTGCGGCCTTCGCGGCTGGGATTCTGCACGATCATGTCCACCAGGATCTTCTTGTCCGCGATGGGGGTGAAGATCGAGGCGCACACGCCCGGCTCGTCAAGCACGCCCACAAGCGTCACCTGGGCCTGGTCCTTGTCGTAGGCAACGCCGGAAACCTGAACCGCTTCCATATTTTCATCCTCCTGGGTGACGATGGTGCCGGGCTCATCGCTGAAGGTAGAGCGCACATGCACGGCCACGTTGTATTTCTTGGCGAACTCCACCGAGCGGATCTGCAGCACCTTGGCGCCCATGCTGGCCATCTCCAGCATCTCGTCGTAGGAGATGCGGTCGATCTTGCGGGCCTCGGGGCACATGTTGGGGTCGGTGGTGAACACGCCGGGGACGTCGGTGTAGATTTCGCACACGCTGGCGTCCAGCGCTGCGGCCACGGCCACGGCGGAGGTGTCGGAGCCGCCGCGGCCCAGGGTGGTGATGCGGTCGTGCGCGTCCACGCCCTGGAAGCCCGCCACCACGAGCACGTCGTAGTCCTCCAGCATGGCGTTGATCTTGGCGCTGTCGATGCTCTCGATGCGCGCCTTGCCGTAGGATTCGTTGCTGACGATGGGAATCTGGAAGCCCAGCAGCGAGCGGGCGCGTAGGCCCTGGTCCTTGGCCATCATGGCGAACAGGGCCACGGAGATCTGCTCGCCGGTGGAAACGAGGCTGTCCAGCTCCGCCGCGTCCGGGCAGGGCGACCACTGCTTGGCCAGGGCCAGCAGGCGGTTGGTCTCTCCGGCCATGGCCGAAAGCACCACGAGGACCTTGTTGCCCTCGGACAGAGGTTTGCGAACTTTTTCCAGCACCTGCTGCATGCACTCAAGGTTGCGCACGGAGGTGCCGCCGAACTTCTGCACCACGATGTTCTTCATCTTGATTCACCTTCCGCCGCGCCTTCCCGCGCGGCCTGCCATTGATGGGTCCGGGAGGCCAGGAGCGCAAGCCACGCCCCGGCAGCACTCCCCAATGCCCTGATTTCGATCGCTCGTCCAGTGGTCGCGGGGGTCCAGCGCAGGTGCAGGGCCTCTTTTGGCCAAAGATTATTCGCCAGATGCTCGATCCATTCCGCCACCACAAGGGTGCGCCCGTCCTCGGCGGCGTCCAGGAACTCCTCCGGAGCCTGCCCGGCCACGCGGTACAGGTCGAAATGCGCCACCGGCGGGCGCGTGGGGTAGAGGTTCACGATGTTGAAGCTCGGGCTGCTGACCTCGGCCTCGTGTCCACCTGGCAGGCCCTGGGCCAGGCCGCGCACCAGGGTGGTCTTGCCCGAGCCCAGGCCCCCCTGCAGCAGCAGGGCCGGGGGCTGGCCCGATATGGAGGATTCCAGAACGACAGACGAGAGCGCGCGGCCCAGTTCCAGGGTCGCGCCCTCGTCGGGCAGCCAAAGCCGAAGAATCGTCTCGGGTTGGCTAGCCGTCATGCCCCAGCAGGGTTTTCAGGATGTCCTCCTTGCCAACCACGCCCACCAGCCTGCCGGAATCCACCACGGGCAGGGTGTAGAGCTTCTCGTTGACCATGGCGGTGGCGATTTCGTCGATGGGCGTGTCCGGGGAAACCACCACCGGGTCCGGGGTCATGGCCTCGGACACGCGCCTGGCGGCGATCTTCTTCAGTTCGCGCTCGAAGTCCTCGCGGCTGGACAGGGCGATGAAGCCGTCCAGCACGGACAGCAGCGAGGGCATGGTGACGCGCTTCTGCTGCGCCACCAGGTCGCTCTGGCAGAGCACGCCCACCACCTTGCCCGTGGCGTCCACCACGGGCGCGCCGTTGATCTTCTTCTCTATGAGCAGGGCCACGGCGGCGCGGATGTCCGTTTCCGGATTCAGCGTCACGGGATCGGGGGTCATGATGTCCTTGGCCTTCAGCATGCTGCGCGCTCCTTGTGGATGCTTGGCAGGGCGTTTGCGATCTCGCTGGCGAGATTGCCGCGCCCGGGAAATTCCTCGGCCAGTGAAAGTCCGCTTACAGCGTGCCAATACACCCCAAGGCAGGCGGCCTGCAAGGGGGGGATGCCGCGCGCCAGCAGCGCGGCCATGAGCCCGGCCAGCACGTCGCCGCTGCCGCCCACGGCCAGGTTGGGCGCGCTGACAGGGCAGAGGTGCAGCTCGCGGCCCTGGCCCACAAGCGTGCCCGCGCCCTTGAGCACGAGGATCTGCGCATGCCTGGCCAGGAAGCGTCTTGCCGCGCCCACGCGGTCGGCCTGCAGCTCGCCCATGCCCATGCCCAGCAGCCGGGCCATCTCGCCCGGGTGCGGGGTGAGCACGGCGCTGGACGGCAGCGTGGCCAAGAGCGCCGGGGCCTGGGCCAGGTGGTAGAGCGCGTCGGCGTCGTACACGCAGGGCGGCGCCCAGCCCTTGGCGTGGGCCTGGGCGAAGGCCGCCGGAAACAGCGCCACGAATTCCGCGGCGC
>JAEXRD010000161.1 GCA_023438245.1 Pseudomonadota bacterium
GGCTGCGCGCCAGCACCGGCGACGCCGCGCCCGGCACCCTCTCGGTGAAGCTGGAGGCCGGGGACGGCCTGGCCGAAACGCTGCTGGCCCCCGGCGGCGACGAACGCCTGCGCCTGGCCCTGGCCCCGGCCCCGGACGGCGGGCTGGAGACCAGCCAGGGCCTGGCCCGGGTGAAGCTGGCCCCCGGCGGCGGGCTCTCCCGCTCCGCCTCCGGCCTCGCGGCGGACGCGCTCCAGATCCAGGCCGCGCTGCTGGCCCTGGCCGGGGCCTACACGAAGCAGCAGTATGCGGTTCCTGTGGTGCTTGCGGGACAATCCGGCGTCATTGCGCTGGACGCCGACCTGCACCAGGACGTCCACATCACCGCCACCGGCAACATCACCATGGCCGCGCCCACCAACGACGTGTTCGGCAAGACGCTGTTCATCACCCTGTTCGCCGCCAGCGCCTACACGATCACCTGGAACGCAGGATTCCTCGGGAACGCGGACTACCCGACCCTGGACACCGCGTTTGTGGCGAACAAGCGCCTCTTCATGCAGTTCCGGTACGTCACCGGGAAGGGCTGGGTGCTCATGGGCCGCGCCCAGGAGGCCTAGCCATGCACCTGGGCATCAAGAACTTCGTGGGGAGCGTGAGGAAGCACCCGTTCGGCGACGGCTCCTATTCCGGCAACATCATCCAGGGCGGCAGCGCGCTGACGCCCCAGGCCAGCTACCAGCCGCCCGACATCATGCCCACGGCCACGGCCAACACCACCGGAACCTGGGTGTTCTCGGCCAGCACCGAGTACGGCGGCACCCCGGCCTACGCCGCAGCCAACGACACCACCCCCGGCAACAGTGGCGTGAACTACACCACCTGGAACTCCACGGGCGTGGGCCAGGTTCCGCAGTGGTGGCAGGCGGCCAAGAACGACGGCAGGGCCGAAACCATCGACAAGTACACGCTGGCTGCGGCCATCGGCTCACCCCTGCGCACCCCCACGGCGTTCCAGTTGTGGGGCAGCAACACCGGGGCCTTCGCTGGCGAACACACGGTTCTGGACACGCAGAGCGGGCTGGCATGGTCCGCCGGGCAGGTACGCACGTTCCCCCTCGCGGCTCCCGCCACGTTCACGCACTACCGCATCGCCATGACCGCCTACGGCTCCGGCGGGGACGGCTACTACAACATCGGCGAGGTGGAGCTGCTGCCCCCTGCCATGCAGAACTGCATCGTCATCACCAGCGCGGCCACCGTGGCCCCGGACGCCACCACCGGAGCCGCCGCGTTCACCGCGCAGAACGTGTGCATCAACGGCGGCTCCCTGGCCCCGTCCACCAACTGCAAGGGCCTCATCGGCATCGTCAGCGGCTCGGTGCGGCTGGTCAACGGGGGCCGCGCGCACATCGACAAGCTGGGCAAGGCCGGGAACTTCGGCAACCTCACGGTGCTCGACCTCGTGCCTGCGGGCGTCCGGCGCAAGCTCAAATCCTCCCTGGCGTCCTGCGTGGTGCTGGGCGAGGGCGCGGCGGGCGCTGCCGGTTCCGGCGGCTACGCCGACGGCAAGACCGGGAGCGCCGCTGGCTCCCTGCAGACGGGCGGCGGCGGCTCCGGCGGCCTGAACGGCTACAACCCGTCCTCGTCGGGCGCTGGCGGCAGGGGCGGCCCCTGCTGCGGCGGCTCCGGCTCCCCCGGCATCGTCAGCAACAACACCACGCCCCACACCGCCCCTGCGGCCACCCCCCATGGCGGGCCGGGATTGGCGGCGACGTCCGACACCGCGACCTGCGCGGCGGGCGGCGGCACGGGCGACCCCCCCGGAACCGGCGCGAACGGCGGCCTCACCCCCGCCGGAGCGGGCGGCGGCCTGCTCATGCTGTTCACCCCGCTGCTGTCCGTGGCCTCCGGCTGCGTCATTTCGGCGGACGGCGCGGCTGGCGTCACAGGCTCCAACACCTACCAGACCGGCTCCGGCGGCGCGGGCGGCGGCTGCGTGGTCATCGGCACCCTCTCCGGCGGCTGCGCCAACAGCGGCACCGTGCGGGCCAGCGGCGGGGCCGGAACCACCGGGGCCACGCACAAGAACGGCGGGCCCGGCGGCGCGGGCTCGGTCAACACCTTCACCCTGAGCTAAAGGAGGACACCATGAAGCTCTTGCACAGCAACGAAGCCGAACTCTCCCGCGCCCTGCTGGCCTGTCTGCCGGAGGGCGCGGAGGTCATCGAGGGCGATGGCGGCTATGCCGTCAGCGCCTACCCCAGCGTGGTCATCGACGTGCCCGCGTATGCCGAGGACAGGCCCCGCTTCGGCCCGGAGGGCGAGTTCCTGGGCATGGCCCGCGTGGACGTGCCCGGCGGCGAGGAGGTGCTGCGCCTGCCCGCCAGCTGGGAGGCCGTGACCAGCTACCTGGCCTTCGTGCAGGCCCGGGCGGCGGCCAATCCGGTCGATTTGGCCCCGCCCGCCGGGGAATAGGGGCGCGACCATGCACGAGCCCTGCGCCTTCCACGACCAGTTCCTGGAGCAGATCCGCGACGCCCTCGTGTCGCTGAAGGAGCAGATGCGCCAGGGCATCGAGGCCGTGGCCGCCCAGTCGCGCGCCAACGGCGAAACGCTCATCCGCATCGCCGAAAGCCAGACCGCCCGGCGCGAGCTGTGCGCCCGCCAGGAGGAACGCCTGGGCGGGCTGGAGCGCGCCCAGGCCGAGCACAAGGCCGGGCACGCCGCGGACCGCGACGAGTACCTGGCCGAGCGCGCCGACCTCTGGGGGGCCGTGAACAAGCTGAGGTTCCACGTCTACGTGGGCCTGGGCGTGGGGCTGGTGCTGCAGATCGTCGGGCCGCTCGTGCTGCGGGCGGTGCTGCGATAACCGCATGAACCAAAGGAGGAAGGCCGTGGCCTTCGACTGGAAGAAGCTGCTCGGGGCCGTGGCCCCGGTGCTGGGCACCGCCCTGGGCGGGCCCTTCGGAACGCTGGCCGGGGGGTTGGTCAACGCCGCCCTGGGCCTGGACGGCGCGGCGGACGAGGCCGCCCGGGCCAAGGCCCTGGAGCGCGCCACCCCGGAACAGCTGCTGGCCATCCAGGCCGCGGAGCAGCAGTTCCGGCTGGACATGGAGCGCCTGGGCATCGACGCGCTCAGGATCGACGCCGAGGACCGCAAGAGCGCCCGCGAGCGCGAGACGGCCCTGGCCGACCTGACCCCGCGCCTCCTGGCCGGGCTGATCCTGGCCGGGTGGGCGCTGCTCAACTGGCACCTGTTCACCGCCGCGCTGCCGCAGGAGAACAAGGAATTCCTGCTGCGCAGCCTGGGCACCATCGACGCCGCCGTGACCCTGGTGCTCTCCTATTACTACGGCTCGTCCGCAGGCTCCGCCGCCAAGGACAAGATGCTCGCGGGGAGGTAGCCCATGCCCCAGTTCAGCAAGATCTCGCGCCAGCGCCTGGACAGCTGCCAGCCGGAGCTGGTGCGCCTGTTCGAGCGCGTGGCGGCCCGCTTCGACTGCGCCATCCTGGAGGGTCGGCGCGACAAGGCCACCCAGGACCGCTACTTCGCCGAAGGCAAAAGCCGCCTCAAGTGGCCCCAGGGCAAGCACTGCGCCGAGCCGCCCGCCCTGTCCCGGGCGGTGGACGCCGCGCCCTTCCACGGCGGCAAGGCCAGCTACGACCCGCGCCACTGCCTGCATTTCGCGGGCTATGTGCTGGGCGTGGCCGCGGAGCTTGGCATCGCCCTACGCTGGGGCGGGGACTGGGACGGCGACAACGAGCCGGTCACCGACCAGGACTTCCAGGACCTGGTGCACTTTGAGTTGAAAGATTAGGGACGCCAATCTCCCTCTCCCCGGCCGGGCTGCTCCCCTCTCTCGGAAGCACTGCTCCCCGCCTTCGGTGGGGCGGCTCCCAAAACGATGCATTTTTTCTCCTGGCGAGGAAGGTTCCGGGTGGGGGCCGGGGATAGTACTCCTGCGGTACAGCCCCGGCCCCC
>JAEXRD010000123.1 GCA_023438245.1 Pseudomonadota bacterium
GGGACGGGTCGATCTGGCGCAGGATGGACTGGGTGGCGGCCTGGGCGGAAAGCGGGGTCCCGTCGTGGAAATTCACCCCCCGGCGCAGGCGGAAGGTCCAGGTCAGGCCGTCTCCGGACACTTGCCAGGACTCGGCCAGGCAGGGCTCCACCTGGAGGGAGTCCTCCTTGATGCGCACCAGGCCCTCGAAGATCTGGCCGGTGGCCAGGGCGGACTCGCTGTCATTGCTGCGGGCCGGGTCCAGCGTCACGGAGTCGCCGCCGCGCAGCAGCACCAGCGTGCCCTGGGCGGCCTGGGCCTGCTCGATCTGGGCGGCGGCGACGAGCGCCAGCGCCAGCCCCAGGGCCAGGCGCGCGCCCCGCAGGCGGGTCAGCAGGGCACGGCCCCGCAGCGCCCTCATTGCATCTCCGCCCTGGCGAAGCGGATGACGCCGGTCTGGTGGTTGACGATGCCCGTGACCTTGGCCGAACGGGCCAGGGTCTGGTAGGCGTGGGCCAGGGGCAGCATGGGGGCCTGGTCGCGGATGATCTCCTGCACGCGGGCGAAGGCCTCCAGCCGCAGCTTGGGGTCGGTCTCGCGCCCGGCCTGGTGCAGCAGGGTGTGCACCGCCTTGTCGCGGAAGAAGCTGATGTTGGTGGCGTGCGGCTTCACCGCGTTCTCCAGGTCGAAGAGGTGCTCCAGGATGTCGCTGGGGTCGGCGCTGCTGACCCAGCCCAGCAGGCACAGGTCGTGCTCCCCGGCGTAGGCCTTGGCCAGGTAGGTGCTCCAGTCCTGGGTGACGAGCCGGGCGCGGATGCCCACGGCGGCCAGGTTCTCCTGGATGACGCGGGCGATCTTTTCCGGCTGGGGCATGTAGGGCCGTGAAACGGGCATGACCCAGAGGGTGGTCTCGAAGCCGCGGGGCAGCCCGGCCTGCCTGAGCAGCGCGCGGGCCTTGGCCGGGTCGAAGGCGTAGGGCTTGATCCTGGGGTTGTGGCCCCACATGGTGGGCGGCAGCGGCGTGGTGGCGGGCGAGGCCATGCCCATGAAGGCCAGCTTGATGAGCGCGCGGGTGTTCACCGCGTGCGCGATGGCCTGGCGCACCTTGGGGTTGTCCAGGGGCGCGCGGTCGCCGTTCATGGCCAGGTAGCCCACGTTCATGCCCGGCTTGGCCTCCAGCACCAGGCCACGCATGCGCAGCACCTCGTCGCGGTCCTCCGGGGCCAGGGCGTCCAGGGCGTGGATGGCCCCGGCCTTGAGCTCCAGCAGGCGCACGTGGCCGTCGGGCACCACGCGGAACACCACCCGGTCGATCTTCGGCGCGCCGCCGAAATACGCGGGATTGGCCCGCAGCACGATGCGCTCGCCCTTGAACCAGGACTCGAACCGGAACGGGCCGGTGCCCACGGGGCGCTCCTCGAAGCGCTCGCCCAGGCTTTTCACCGCCGCGGGGCTGACGATGTAGCTGGAGTGGCGGGCCAGCTCGTCCAGCAGCGTGGCGTGCGGGGCCTTGAGCGTGACGCGCAGGGTGTGCTCGTCCACGGCCTCCACGTTCTTCACCGCGCGCAGGGTGGTGTCCATCTTGCCGTGGGCGGCCTTGAAGTAGGGGTGGGTCGGGTCGACCTTGCGCAGGAGCGAGAAGCGCGCGGCCTCGGCGTTGAAGGGGGTGCCGTCGTGGAAGGTGACGCCCCGGCGCAGGGTGAAGGTGTAGGCCAGGCCATCGTGCGAGATGCTCCAGGAGCTGGCCAGGGCGGGCTCGATGAGCGTGGAGTCGTCGCGGTAGCGCACCAGGCCGTCGAAGATGTTCTCGATGACCATGGCCGACTCGTTGGCCAGGAACTTGGCGGGATCAAGGAAGGTGGCGGCGGCGCTGCGGCCGAACACGACGGTCTTCTGCGGACCGGCGGCCAGGGCGCTCTCCAGGCACAGGAGCGTCAAGACGAGGCAGATCAGGATTCTGGCGCGCACCATCGGGCCTCCGGGACAGGGGGCGGCAAGGGGTGTCGCCCGGTCTGGCCCGACTATGGCCCATTTCCCGTGGGAAATCCAGCGCTCCAAGAGAAGGGGAGCTGCTAGAACCTCACGATGCGCAGAAAGCCCAGCACAAAGCCGATGGCGCCCAGGTCCACGTTGTAGTTGCACAGGGCCATGGCCGTGAGCGCGCTCCAGGAGTAGACCAGCGCCCGCCCCCCGAACAGCAGCGCCGCGGCTCCGGCGGCCAGGCTGGCCATGCCCCAGGCGCCGGAGAGCTGGCCGAGGAGCACGCCCTGGCGCAGGGCCATGAGCAGGGCGTTGCCGCCGTCGGCGCCCACGGGGGTGTCCACCACGTAGATGCGGAAGTAGAAGCTGCCCACGTAGGCGGCGGCGAAAATGAGCGCGGCGATGAGGGTGTTTCGGGACACGGGAACCTCTGCGGGCTGGGCGGTGCGGACTGAGGACGTGCATGCCCCTTTGGCGCGGGCGCGTCAAGGTGTGTTGCCTTGGCCCCTCCTCTGGCCGTAGGATGGACCAAAGGAGGGCCGCCATGCCGCTTGCCGCCGCCCCGGTTTTGCGCCGCGCCGTTTGCGCGCTGGCCTTGTGCGCCGTGTTCCTGGCCATGCCCGCGTATGCGCAGCCCGGCCCGCAACCGCCCGGCCCGCAAGCGGAGGCCCCCCAGGCCCTGCTGGTGCGGGCCTATTTCCATTTGAGCGCCGAGGGCGGCGGCGGGCCGGAGGCCGCGCTGGCCGACCTGGACGCCTACGAGGCGGCGCTGAAGGCGCCCGGGGGAGAGGCCGGCGGACCAGTTGGGCGAGGACTGGCCCCGGCGCTCCTGCTGCGCTCCGCGGCGCTGCGCGCCCTGGGCCGCCACGCCGAGGCCGTGGCCGCGGTGGACCGCATGCTGCTTCTGCCAGGTCCGCCCGATCTCGAGAGGGGCGTGTCGCGCGCCGAGGCCTTCGTGGAGCGCGGGCGGTCGCTGGCGCATCTGGGCAGGCAGGCGCGCGCGCTGGAGGACTACGGCCAGGCCCTGGCGCAGGAGCCCGGCAACGTGCCCGCGCTCATGGCCAGGGGCGACCTGTACTTCGTGCTGGGCCAGGCCGCGGAG
>JAEXRD010000141.1 GCA_023438245.1 Pseudomonadota bacterium
CCCCCCCCCCCCCGCCCCCCCTCCCCACCCCTTAAAAGCTTTTCATGGGGGTGCTGGGTTAGGCCAAGGTCGGCAGCGCCCCTGGCGGGCATCTCCGCCCTTGCCGCACGTGGCGAATATGCGTACAAAATAGCCATGAGAATCCTCATTCTGGGCGGAACGGGTTTTATCGGCAGGGAGCTGTGTGCGCGGCTGGTTCGGGCCGGGCACGAAGTGGTGGTTCCATCGCGCAGGCCGGAGAAGGTGGCGCAAAGCCTCGGGAGGGTTGCGCCGGGCGTCGTCGGCGTGCCCTTTGACGGCAGGACCGGCGAGGGCTGGGCGCATCTGCTGGGTCCGGGCGCGGCCATCGTGAACCTGGCGGGCGAGAACATCGGCGACGCGCGCTGGACCGAGGAGAAGAAGCGCGCGATCCTGGGGAGCAGGCTCAGCGCGGGCGCGGCGGCCATGGACGCGCTGCGGCGCGCGGGCGAGGCCGGGCGCGGCCTGCCGGATGTTCTGGTGCAGGCCTCGGCCGTGGGCTACTACGGCGCGCGCGGGCCGGAGGACATCACCGAGGACGAACCGGCGGGCAGCGGATTTCTGGCCGAGGTGTGCACGCGCTGGGAGGACTCCACGCGCGGGGCCGAGAGCCTGGGCGTTCGGCGCTGCGTGGTGCGCACCAGCATGGTGCTGGGCTCCGGCGGCGCGCTGGCGAAGATGCTGCCCATCTTCCGCTGGGGCCTGGGCGGGCCGCTGGGCAGCGGCAGGCAGGCGGTGCCCTGGATCCACCTGGAGGACGAGGCCGGGGCCATCCAGTTCCTGCTGGAGAACGCGGGCTGTTCCGGGCCGTACAACCTGGCCGCGCCCGAGGCCGCGGACTCGCGCTCCTTCGCCCGCGAACTTGGCCGGGCGCTGGGCCGCCCGGCGTTTCTGCCCGCGCCGGGGCTTGCGCTCAGGCTCATATTGGGCCAAATGGCCGAGGAGGTGCTGCTTTCCGGCGCGCGGGCCGTGCCCGCGAGGTTGATCGCGGCGGGATACCGGTTCCGGCACCCGGCGCTGCACGGGGCGCTGGCCGAGATCCTCGGCAGGCCGTAGGATTTCCGGGAAGGGGCAAGGGGGCACATGGGCAAGGGACGCATCCTCGTTGTCGAGGACGAGACCATCGTGGCGCTGGACGTGCAGTCCAGGCTCGCGCGGCTGGGCTACGAGGCCGTGGGCCACGCAGTGACCGGCAGGCAGGCCCTGGACATGGTCGGCGCCCTGCGCCCGGACCTGGTGCTCATGGACGTCATGCTCGAGGGCAGCGCCATGGACGGCATCGACGCCGCCTCGGAGATCACCCACCGGATGAAGATTCCGGTGGTGTACCTCACCGCCTACGCCGACGAGGCCACCCTGGAGCGCGCCAAGCGCACCTCGCCGCTGGGCTACCTGACCAAGCCCTTCGCCGACCACGAGCTTTCGCTGACCATCGAGCTGGCGCTGTTCAAGCACCGGGCCGAGGCCGAGCAGCGCGCCGGCATGGAGGCGCTGCGCACGGCCTTCCGCCAGACGGTGCGCGCGCTCTCCAGCATGGCCGAGAAGCGCGACCCGTACACCGCCGGGCACCAGCAGCGCGTGGCCCGGCTGGCCTGCGCCATCGGGCGCGGGCTGGGGCTCACGTCCGAGGCCATGGAGGGCCTGGAGGTGGCGGGCATCCTGCACGACATCGGCAAGATCTACGTGCCCGCGGAGATCCTCTCCAAGCCCACGCGGCTGTCGCACATGGAGATGGGCATCGTGAAGACCCACCCCGAGGTGGGCTACGAGATATTGCGCGAGGTGGCCTTTCCCTGGCCCGTGGCCCGCGCGGTGATGGAGCACCACGAGCGCATGGACGGCTCCGGCTATCCCGGCGGGCTGAAAGGGGCGGACATCTGCCGCGAGGCGCGCATCCTGGCCGTGGCCGACGTGGTGGAGGCCATGAGCTCGCACCGGCCCTACCGCGCCAGCCTGGGCATCGAGGCCGCGCTGGCCGAGGTGGCCGAGGGCCGGGGCAGGCGCTACGACCCCGACGCCGTGGACGTCTGCCTGGAGCTGATGCGCGAGGGCAATTTCCAGTTCGAGGAGCTGAACGGCAACGGTGCGCTCCTCCCGGATACGGGCGAGCGCCGCAACGGGGTGCGCGGCATGGTGCGCCCGGCCAACGGCGGGGAAGCCAGCGCGCCCGGGCAGATCCCGGCGGGAGAGGAGTGAGAGCGTGAGCCAAAAGGGCCGGGTTCTGGTGGTGGACGACGAGGCGGGCATCCGCTTCTCGCTCAAGGGCATCCTGGAGGACGAGGGCTTCGCCGTGGCCGAGGCCGAGAGCGGCGAGGCCGGGCTGGAGGCCCTGGAGGGCGGGGAGCCCTTCGACCTCATGTTCCTGGACATCTGGCTGCCGGGGCTGGACGGCATGGCCGTGCTGGAGCGCGTGAAGGACTCGCGCCCGGACCTGCCCGTGGTCATGATCTCCGGCCACGGCACCATCGAGACCGCGGTGACGGCCATCAAGAAGGGGGCGTTCGATTTCATCGAGAAGCCGCTTTCGCTGGAGAAGGTGGTGGTGGCGGCGGAAAAGGCCCTGGAGGTGGCCCGCCTGCGCCAGGAGAACCAGGCCCTGCGCCACAGCCTGGGCGAGGGCGAAGTCCGCCTCACGGGCGAATCCCCGGCCATCCGCGACCTGCGCGAGATGATCGGCCAGGTGGCCCCCACCGACGCCTGGGTGCTCATCACCGGCGAGAACGGCACCGGCAAGGAGATCGCCGCCCGCCTGCTGCACGCCCAGAGCAGGCGCGCCCACCAGCCGCTGGTGGCCGTCAATTGCGCGGCCATCCCGGAGGAGCTCATCGAGAGCGAGCTGTTCGGGCACGAGAAAGGCGCCTTCACCGGGGCCGACCGCGCCCAGGCGGGCAAGTTCGAGCTGGCCCACAAGGGCACCCTGTTCCTGGACGAGATCGGCGACATGAGCCTGAAGACCCAGGCCAAGATTTTGCGCATCCTGCAGGAGCAGCGCTTCGAGCACGTGGGCGGCCGCAAGACCATCTGCGTGGACGTGCGCGTCATCGCCGCCACCAACAAGGACCTGCCCGCCGAGATCAAGGCCGGGAACTTCCGCGAGGACCTGGACTACCGGCTCAAGGTCATTCCGCTCACCGTGCCGCCCCTGCGCGAGCGCACCGGCGACATCGCGCTCTTGATCGCCGACTTCGTGGACCAGCTGGCGCGGCGCGGGGCCTTCAAGCGCGTCACCTTCACGCCCCAGGCCCTGGAGGCGCTGGCCAGCTACCCCTGGCCCGGCAACGTGCGCGAGCTGAAGAATTTCGTGGAGCGCATGCTCATCATCCACGGCGGACGCGAGGTGGGCCCGGACCGCCTGCCGCCGGAGATCCTGGCCCAGGCGGTGGGCTCCGCCGCCGCCAAGGCCGCCGCGCCCGCCCCGCAGGCCGTGGACCTGGCCGCCTCCGACGACGAGGACGACATCCCCTCGGACTTCCAGGCCGGGCCGCTGGACCTCAAGGCCGCGCGCGCCGCCTTCGAGGCCCGCTTCCTGGAGGCCAAGCTCAAGGAATTCAGCGGCAACGTCAGCCGCCTGGCCGAGGCCGTGGGCCTGGACCGCAGCTCGCTGTACCGCAAGCTCAAGGGGTACGGGCTCATGGCCGAGTAGGGCCTGATTCGAAAAGCGTCTTTTGCCCCCTGGACACGGGCGCGGCGAAGAACATCGCCTTGAACCCGCCCAGGCCGGAACACGCACAGAGAAGGAGGAATCCCATGCGCAAGACAGCACTCGCCCTCGCGCTCGCAACCGCCCTGGCCGCCCCGGCCCCTGGCCTGGCGGGCTGGTTCGGGCCCACCGTGGACCCGGAGTTGGTGGCCCAGGTGCCCCAGGACAAGCGCGGAGCCATGGACAAGGCCGACTTCGAGCTGGCCGTGGCCCTGCAGGAGCTGGACCTGGCCAAGCTGAAGGAAGAGCTGGCCGACCGCCAGCAGGACCTGGCCGAACTGGGCACCAAGCTGGCCAAGGCCCGCCAGAAGCAGGCCGAGCTGACCCTGGACCTGGCCCGCATCGAGGCCGTGGACGCCCAGGGCCTGGGCAAGAAGGCCGACAACGTCAAGATCCTGGGCGAGGTGCGCGGCGACCTGACCAAGAACGACGCCGAGCGCATCCAGCTCAAGGCCAAGATGGACCAGACGGAGCTGTTCATCCGCGACCTGACCCAGCGCGTGGGCGTGAAGGACAAGCAGGTGCAGGAGTTCAAGGGGCGGCGCTCGGGCCCATCCTCTCCGGCCAGCCCGCCCAGCCCGGCGATCGCCCCGGCCAAGTCCGCGCCCGCTCCGGCCCCGCAGCCCGCGCCGCCGACCGAAAAGGCCCCCATCACCGAGGTGGTCAAGGAGACCGCCGGTCCGGCCCCGGCCCCTGCGGCCAAGCCCGTGCCCGAGGGCGATCTGAAGAACTAGACCCGCTTTTCCACGCTAAAAAAGGCCGGAGGCTTGCGCCCCCGGCCTTTTCATTTCCACGGATCGTCAGCGGGCCACGAGGGCCACGCGGGGCCTGTCTCCGGCAGATGGATTTCGTTCCCTGGCAAGAAAGGATTCGGCTGGGGGCCGGGGATAGTACTCTTCGGTACAGCCCCGGCCCCCAGCCGAATCATGACGATGCCCAGGGGGCGAAAGACGCTGCCGGGATCAGGCCCGTGCTACCCGACCACCCAGTACAGCACCTCGAACTTCTCCGACATGCCGGCCTTGAGCTTGTTCAGCTCCTGCTTGTCCAGGTCGCGGATGCGGATGAACACGTCGCGCATGCCCACGTCGGCGGGCTCGCAGCTGGTCAAGAGGCTCATGACGCGGGCTCCGGCGTCCTTCAGGTAGTCCAGCACGGGCACCAGGCCGCCGGGCTGGTTGGGCAGGCGCAGGCCGATCTCGATGCCGCCCTCCAGCACGCCGGTGATGCGGATGAGCACCTTGAAGATGTCCGAATCGGTGACGATGCCCACCACCTTGCGGCCCTCGTCCACCACGGGCATGCCGCCGATGTTGTTCTCCGTCAGCAGCACCGCGGCGCGCTCCACCGTGTCGCCGGGGCTGATGGTCACGACCTTCTTGGTCATGATGTCCTTCAGCTTGATCTCGGAAAGCAGGTAGTACAGCTCGTGCATGTCCAGGGTGGTGGCCTTGGAGGGCGAGGCGTCCTTGATGTCGCGGTCGGACACGATGCCCTGCAGCACGCCCTTGTCGTCCACCACGGGGATGCGGCTGATGCGCTTCTCCTTCATGAGCTTGGAGGCCTTCATCATGGAAGTGTCCGGAGTCAGGGTAACCACGTCCTTGGTCATCCAGTTCTCGATGAGCATGCAAATCCTCCTAGAATTTCCGCCGCCGATGCTTCGGGGCGGTTGGCTTCGGTATTGGCTCCCTTTTACCCCAGCCTGTTCGGCTTGGCTAGTGAAAAATACCGCAACCCCGCTCCAGCACTGGCTCCGAAGGTTGTTCGGCGGCGCGACCGCCCCCTGCGCGCGCGCTTTACCTTCGCCCCCGGGCGGCGTATTGTCCGGCCCATGCATGTTGTGGTGAACGTCGACGATCTTGGCCTGCATCCGGCGGTGCGGCGCGCCGTGGAGGACCTCTCCGCGCTTTCGCGCGTCACCAGCGCCACCCTGCTGGTCAACGGGCCGGACGCGGCCAGCGCCGCCCGCGCCCTGGCGGGCTCCTCCGAGAGCCTGGGCATCGGCGTGCACCTGAACATCCTTCGGGGCAGGCCCGAGAGCCCGGCCCACGAGATCCGCGGCCTGCTGCGCGCCGACGGCCTGTTTTTGGCCAACTACGTGGAGCTCTTCGGCCGCTACCTGACCAAAGCCTTCAGCGTGGACGACGTGGAGCGCGAGTGGACCCGCCAGGTGCAGCGCGCCCTGGAGCTGGGCGTGACGCCCACCCACCTGGACAGCGAGAAGCACATCCACGTCTGGCCCGGCCTGTTCGAGGCCGCCTGCCGCGTGGCCGCGCGCTTCGGCATCGGCTGGGTGCGCAGGCCCGTGGAGCTGGTGAGCCCGGCCCGCTGGGACAAGGGCGGCCGCCGCGCGCGCATCCTGAACGCCTTCGCCGTGTGGCACAAGCTGCCGGGCGCGCTCGGACTGTCCGGCGTAGCCTGCCCCAGGTGCGTGTTCGGCATCGCCGACCAGGGCACGGATCTGTTGCCGCAGCGCCTGGGTGCGTATATGAAGCGGGTGCGCCCGGACGTGCTGGAGGTGGTGTGCCACCCCGGCGCGGCCATCGCCACCGACGGCCCGCTGCCCGCCGAATACGGCCCCATGCGCATCGCCGGGCAGTGGCAGGACGAGCGCGACGCCCTGGCCGCCCCGGGCTGGGGACGGGTGCTGCGCGAGAGCGGCGCCCGCCTGGCCCACTACGGCCAGCTCGACCCGGCCACCCGCTCTACCCGGCCCGCCGCCCGGCAGTAACCTTTTTCCGCATCCGAACAAGCGAGCGCCCATGTCCGACATTCAGGAATACCCGGTCGAAGTCTCCATCGTCACCCCCATGCACAACGAGGAACTCTGCGTGCGCGAGTTCCATCGCCGCATCGGCGCGGCGCTCACGGGGCTGGGCACGAGCTACGAGATCATCCTGGTCAACGACGGCAGCACCGACGCCACGCCCGAGATCATCCGCGAGCTGGCCGCGGGCGACCCCCACCTGGTGGGCGTGTTCCTGGCCCGCAACCGGGGCCAGTGCACCGCCATCTACGCGGGCATCCAGCACTCGCGCGGGCGGTACGTGGTCATCATGGACGGCGACCTGCAGCACCCGCCCGAGGAGGTGCCCCGGCTCATCGAGAAGATCCGCGAGGGCTACGACCTGGTGAAGGGCATGCGCCAGAAGCGCCAGGAGTCGCTGTTCCTGCGCCGGGTGCCCAGCCTCATCGCCAACTACCTCATGCGCGCCACCAGCAAGTGCGACATCCACGACATGGGCGGGCTGTCGGTCATCAAGGGCGAGGTGGCCCGTGGGCTGAAGCTGCGCGAGGGCCAGCACCGGCTCATCCCGGCCCTGGTGTACAGCCAGGGCGGCGCCGTGTGCGAGGTGCCCACCAGCGCGCCCCCCAGGTTCGCGGGCAAGAGCCACTACGGCATCGGCCGCAGCGTGGACGTGCTCTTCGACATCGTGCTGCTGTGGTTCCAGAACTCCTACAAGCAGCGGCCCGTGTACCTGTTCGGGCGCATCAGCCTGTGGCTGTTCCTGGTCGCCAGCCTGGTGATGTGCTGGCTTTTGTACGAGAAGCTCTTCCTGGGCGAGCACATGGGCACGCGCCCGCCTTTTTTGGGCGCGGTGCTGTTCTACCTGGCCAGCCTGGGCTTCATGAGCACCGGCCTGATCCTGGAGGTGCTGGTGAACACCCACGATGCGGTGAGCGGCAACACGCCCTACAAGGTGCGCGAACTCGTCAGGGGCGACACCCGCAAGGAAGCCGGGGCCGACGCTCCCTCCTGCCCGAACTAGCCCCGTCTGAACGAGGAGGTCGCCGGTGCGCCTGGGTCTGCTCCAGATCAACCCCGTGGTGGGCGACATCGCGGGCAACGCCGCGCGCATCGCCCAGGCCTACGCCCGGGCCGCAAGCCAGGGCGCGCAGCTCTGCCTGACCCCGGAGCTGGCGCTCACCGGCTACCCCCCGCGCGACCTGCTGCTCTACCAGGGCTTCCAGCAGGCCGCCTGGAGCGCCGCAAGCGAGCTGGCCGCCAGGCTCCACGCCGACTTCCCTTCCGGCGCGCCGCTCTTGCTGGGCTGCCCGGAGGCCAACGCCAGCGGCCAGGGCAAGGCCCTGTTCAATTCCGCGTTGCTGCTTCGCGGCGGCGTCATCGAGCGCACCTTCCGCAAGGCCCTGCTGCCCACCTACGATGTTTTCGACGAGGCCCGCTACTTCGAGCCTTCCCCCCAGGGCGGCTCGCCGGTTTTCGAGCACCTCGGGGTGCGCGTCGGCGTCACCATCTGCGAGGACCTCTGGAACGACAAGGACTACTGGCCGCACCGGCTCTACCCCGTGGACCCCGTGGAGAGCGCCGCGAGCGCCGGGGCGCAGATCCTGGTGAACCTCTCGGCCTCGCCCTTCAGCCTGCGCAAGCAGGCCCTGCGCCAGGACATGCTGGGGGCCATCGCCAAGAAGCGCGGCCTGCCCCTGGCCTATTGCAACCAGGTAGGCGGCAACGACGAGCTGGTGTTCGACGGCCGCAGCGCCCTCTACGCCCCGGACGGGACCATGCTGGCCCGCGCCGCCGGGTTCGAGGAAGAGGTGCTGGTGGTGGACACGCTGGCCCCCGCCGGAACCGGCCTCCTGACGGATGCCACCCGGGCCCCCGCCGGAGCCGGCCTCCTGACGGATGCCACCCGGGCCCCCGCCGGAACCGGCCTCCAGACAGATGACGACCTTTCCGCTCCCGCCGAGACCTGGCGCGCCCTGGTCCTGGGCACCCGCGACTACCTGCGCAAGTGCGGCTTCACCAAGGCCCTGCTGGGCCTGTCCGGCGGCATCGACAGCGCCGTGGTGGCGGCGGTGGCCGCCGAGGCCCTGGGTCCGCAGAACGTCACCGGCGTGCTCATGCCCTCGCCCTGGTCCAGCCAGGGCAGCATCGACGACAGCCTTGAACTGGCCCGCAACCTCGGCATGCCCACGCGCACCATCGCCATCCAGGGTCTCATGCAGGCCTTCGACGCCGCCCTGGCGGACAGCTTCGCCGCCCTGGCCCCGGGCAAGGGCCCGGACATCACCGAGGAGAACGTGCAATCGCGCATCCGGGGCAACCTGCTCATGGCCCTGTCCAACAAGACCGGGGCCCTGCTGCTCACCACCGGCAACAAGAGCGAGCTGGCCGTGGGCTACTGCACCATCTACGGCGACATGAGCGGCGGCTTCGCCCTCATCAGCGACCTGCCCAAGACCCAGGTCTACGCCCTGGCCCGGCACATCAACACGCTCAAAGGCCCGGTCATCCCGGAGGCCATCCTGACCAAGGCCCCCTCCGCCGAGCTCAGGCCCGACCAGAAGGACCAGGACTCCCTGCCGCCCTACGACGTCCTGGACGCCATCCTGGCCCTGCACGTGGAGCAGCACAAGACCGCCGCCCAGATCGCCTCCCTGGATGGAGGGGCCGGCTTCGACCCCGAAACCGTGGCCAAGGTCTGCCGGCTGGTGAAGTTCGCCGAATTCAAGCGCCGCCAGGCCGCGCCGGGCATCAAGATCGCCTGGCGCAGCTTCGGCTCCGGCTGGCGCATGCCGCTGGCGGCCTCGCCCTTGCCCTAGAAAAAGCGAAGCGGGGGAAACCTTTCTGAAGAAAGGTTCTCCCCCGCGCCCCCTTCCAAAGACTTTTCAGGGAAATCCGGACGAATTTTGCGGCCGGCCCCCCTGCCTAGACGAAATTTGCGTCCCAGCCCCATCCCTGGACGCATTTCTCGTCTTCCGCCTCCCCCTCTCCCGTCTTCCGCCTTTCCGGATGGGGGCGGTCGCAAAGCGATGGATTTTGGTTCCTGGCGAGGAGGGAGGCGGGGGGGGGGGGGGGGGGGGGGGGGCGGTTGTTTATA
>JAEXRD010000007.1 GCA_023438245.1 Pseudomonadota bacterium
CCAATAGTTAGGCCGACAAAGGCAGCCCGACTCCCTCCCCTTTCCCCAAAACGCTGCGCGCATGTTTGTTGGGGCCAGAGACCGAAGCAGGGCCAACGCTGCCCACGCCTCGCACCCAGCCAACCGCGGGCCGATCAAATCGATAGGCGGGGGCGTCACCCCCCGGCGCGGGGGGCCAGGGGGCCCTATCCAGTCGAGGGGCCCCCTGGTCTGGCAGTTCTGGCTACAGGCCCTTCTTTTCGATGACCTTGAGCAGCCACACGCCCAGCACCACGAACCAGGGGATGACGACCCAGTGGTGGCGGTCGATGAGCTGGGGCAGGGTGACCTTGCCGTAGTCGCCCCAGGTGAGCACGCTGGCCTTGAGCGCGGGGTAGGCCTCGGCGAAGACGGCGGCGCCCAGCAGCATTCCGGCCATGCCCGCCAGCGCGTCGATGCGGCCTTCGCCCAGGGCGGCCCCGGCGGTGCCCGGGCAGTAGCCCAAGAGCGCCCAGCCCACGCCGAAGGTCAGTCCGCCCAGGATGTTTCCGCCCAGGATGAGCGGCTTGAGCGAGAGCTTGGCCAGGCCCAGGTCGACGAGCAGGTGGACGCCGACCATGCCGACGAGGATGGTGGTGAGCATGAACTTCACGATGGTCATGTCCTTGAACAGCAGCGCGCCCAGTTGGCGGTCGTAGCGGATGACCTCCGCGCGCTGGAGCAGGATGCCGAAGAGGATGCCGGTGGCGAGTCCGAAGATGAGATCCATGGTGTGTCCTCCTTACTGCTTGCCGTAGAGCAGGCGCGCCACAATAACCCCGCCGACGAAGAAGCAGACCAGCGCCACGAAGCCGCTGGCGGCGAGTTGGAGCGAACCGGACAGCCCGTGCCCGCTGGGGCAGCCGTCGGCCAGGCGCGCGCCGAACATGGCGATGGCCCCGCCCGCGAAGGCCAGGGCGGCCCGCTTGGCGGCGGAGGGCCCGAACCGCGCGGCGAAGCGGTCGGGCACGGCCTGGAGCTTGAAGGTGCGGCTGGCGGCGGCGGCCCCCAGCGAGCCCACGGCGATGCCCACCACGAACATCAACTGCCAGTCCACGATGGGCTTTTCCTTCTTGAAGTAGTCCATGGTCGCAACGCGCTCGGCGGCCACGGTCTGCTCCGCCATTCCGGCGGCGCGCACGTAGGTTGTGGAGGCCCCGAAATACTTGCCCGTGATCCACACCGAGGCCACCAGCAAGAGCCCGGCCAGGGCCCCGGCGATGTAGGGATTCCAGGGACGCGAGGATGCTCTGCCTGTCATGGAAATTCCTCCTGCGGTCGTATGATACCCTCCAGGGGTATGCGAAGAATTACGCATTCGCACCGCCGCGTCAAGGGCCCGGCGGGAAATTCCCCACTCTTTCCTTGCGTTTTTCACAGCATCAGGGCAGATAATACGAACGGTTCCCGTATCGATAGCAGCCCACTCCAAACGAACCGAGGTCGCCATGTCCGCCCAGAAGCCGACGAAGAAGCCCGCCGCTCCCAAGGCCCCCCCCGCACAGCCCGAAGCCAAGCCCGCCGCCAAGGCGTCCCGGTCCAGGACCTCCGCGGAGGCCCCCATCGTGCCGGAGGCCTTCTGCACGCCGGTGGAGAACCTCAAGGAGGAGATCCGCAAGCACATGTTCGCCTTCCTGGGCAAGGACATCGCGCGGGCGGGCATCTACGACTACTACAAGGCCCTGGCCTACACCATGCGCGAGAAGATGGCCGAGCACTGGATACGCACCCAGCGCTCCTACTACGACCAGAGCGCCAAGCGGGTGTACTACCTCTCGCTGGAGTTCCTGGTGGGCCGCTCGCTCAAGAACAACGTCATCTGCCTGGGGATTGAGGACCAGGTGCGCCAGGCCCTGGCGGAGATGGGCCAGGACTACGACGAGGTGGCCGAGACCGAATGGGACGCCGGGCTGGGCAACGGCGGCCTGGGGCGCCTGGCCTCCTGCTTCCTGGACTCCATGGCCACGCTGAAGATTCCCGGCTACGGCTACGGCATCCGCTACGAGTACGGCATCTTCCACCAGAGCATCCAGGACGGCTGGCAGGTGGAGCGCCCGGACAACTGGCTCAGGTTCGGCAACCCCTGGGAGTACGACCGCGCGGGCTACCTGTTCCCGGTGCAGTTCTACGGCCAGGTGCACTCCTACACCGACGACGCCGGGCGGCTGCGCTACGTGTGGGAGGGCGGCGAGAAGGTCATGGCCATGGCCTACGACATGATGGTGCCCGGCTTCGAGAACGGCAACGTCATCAACATGCGCCTGTGGAGCGCCAAGTCCAGCCGCGACTTCGACCTGGAGTTCTTCAACTCCGGGGCCTACCTGCGCGCCATCGAGGACAAGGCCAAGAGCGAGAACATCTCCAAGGTGCTCTACCCCACGGACAACTTCGTGGAGGGCCAGGAGCTGCGCCTGAAGCAGCAGTATTTCTTCGTGGCCGCCACCTTCCACGACATCACCCGCAGGCACCTGAAGCACCACCCGGACTTCAGCGACCTGCCGGATTTCGTGGCCGTGCAGCTCAACGACACCCACCCGGCCATCGCCATCCCGGAGCTCATGCGCATCCTGGTGGACGACCACCTGATGCCCTGGGACGAGGCCTGGAAGGTCTGCGTGGGCACCTTCGCCTACACCAACCACACCGTGATGCCCGAGGCCCTGGAGACCTGGCCGGTGGACCTGATGACCCGCGTGCTGCCCCGGCACATGCAGATCATCTACGAGATCAATCGCCGCTTCCTGGACGAGGTGCGCGCCGCCCACCCCGGCGACGACGACCTCTTGCGGCGCGTCTCGCTCATCGGCGAGGACTACGGCAAGCGCGTGCGCATGGCCAACCTGGCGGCGCTGGGCTCCCACTCGGTCAACGGCGTGTCGGCCCTGCACTCGGACATCCTCAAGGCCGCCACCTTCCGCGACTTCCACGCGCTGTTCCCCAGGCGCTTCAACAACAAAACCAACGGCATCACCCCGCGCCGCTGGCTCAGGCAGTGCAACCCCGGGCTGTTCGACCTCATCGGCGAGGCCATCGGCGGGGGCTGGCTGACCAACCTGGAGCGCCTGACCGAGCTGCGCCCCTTTGCCGAGGACAGCGAGTTCCGCGCGCGCTGGGCCAGAGTGAAGCTCAAGAACAAGCAGCGCCTGGCCGAGTACGCCCGCTACAAGATCAGCCGCAACCTGGACCCGGAAAGCCTGTTCGACGTGCAGGTCAAGCGCATCCACGAGTACAAGCGCCAGCTCCTCAACGTGCTGCACGTCATCAGCCTGTACGACGACATCCGCTCGGGCAAGGTCGGGGCAGACATCGCCCCGCGCACCGTCATCTTCGGCGGCAAGGCCGCGCCCGGCTACCGCATGGCCAAGCTCATCATCCGGCTCATCCACGCCGTGGCCGACACCATCAGCCGCGACCCCAAGGTCAGCGCGCTGTTGAACGTGGCCTTCCTGCCCAACTACTGCGTGTCCAACGCCGAGAAGATCATCCCCGGCACGGACCTCTCCGAGCAGATCTCGCTGGCCGGAACCGAGGCCAGCGGCACCGGCAACATGAAGTTCGCCCTCAATGGCGCGCTGACCATCGGCACGCTGGACGGGGCCAACGTGGAGATCCGCGAGCGGGTGGGCGCCGAGAACTTCTTCCTCTTCGGCATGACCACCCCGGAGGTCAACGCGCTCATGGCGCGCGGCTACCACCCCGGCGAGTACTACCAGAAGGACGAAACCCTGCGCCGGGTCATCGATCTCGTGGCCAGCGGGCATTTCTCGCCCCTGCAGCCCGACCTGTTCCGGCCCATCGTGGACGCGCTGCTGCACCACGGCGACCGCTGGATGCTGCTGGCCGACTTCCGCTCCTACGTGGACGCCCAGAAGAAGGTGGCCCAGCTGTACCGCAGCCGCGAGATGTGGGCCAAGAAGAGCATCCTGAACACCGCGGGCATGGGCTTCTTCTCCTCCGACCGCGCCATCGCCGAGTACGCCCGCGACATCTGGGGCGTGCGGCCCGACGCCTAGCCAAGGCCGTTCCTGAGCACAGGCCCCCTTCCCGCCAGCCGGGAGGGGGGCTTTCCTTTGCACCCAAGAAAACCGTTTACATTCCCCCGGGACATGCTAGAAAAGGAGTAAGGATTCCTAACTACCACCCCAGAGGAGGACCACCGATGGAGACCAACGAGAACCCCCAGGGCCTGGACCGCCGCGATTTTCTGAAAACCGCCGCCACCGCCGCAGTGGTGGGCGCGGCCCTGACCATTCCCGGCGTGGCCCAGGCCGCGGCCGACCCCTTCCCCATGCCCGCCCTGCCCTACGCCGAGAACGCGCTGGAGCCGGTCATCAGCGCGCGCACCGTGGGCTTCCACTACGGCAAGCACACCGCGGCCTACTACAAGACCATCAACACCCTGTACGTGGAGAAGAAGCTCTCCGGCACGCTGGAGGGCGTCATCGCCGCCAGCCACGGCAAGGAGGACATGGCCGCGGTGTACAACAACGCCGCCCAGGCCTGGAACCACACCTTCTACTGGAACTGCCTGAAGCCCGGCGGCGGCGGCGAGCCCATGGGCAAGCTGGGCGAGGCCATCAAGGGCGCCTTCGGCTCCTTCGCCGCCTTCTCCGAAAAGCTCGTGGCCGACGGCCTGGGCCAGTTCGGCTCGGGCTGGGTGTGGCTGGTGCAGAAGGACGGCAAGCTCTCCATCATGAAGACGCCCAACGCCGTGTGCCCGCTGGCCACGGGGTTCAAGCCGGTGTTCGTGCTGGACGTGTGGGAGCACGCCTACTACCTGGACTACCAGAACCTGCGCAAAGACTACCTGGTGGCCGCGCTGGGCAAGCTGGCCAACTGGGAGTTCGCCGCCAAGCAGCTGGGCTAGGCCCGGCCCTCGAGAATCCATCAGGCCGCCTCCGGGACAACCGGGGGCGGCCTTTGCGCGCCGGAACGCCCCCATCATTGACACGCCCGCGCCCCGCCGACTATCACACGACAGCCGTTTCCGGCATACGCAGTTCCTGGAGTTCCAACCGTGTCCGAAAAACGCGAGAACCGCTTCGAAAAGAACCCGCGCGCCATCCTGGGCGTGCTGTACGGCCTGCTCACCGTGGCCCTGCTGGTGGGGGCCTTCTTCCTGGTCAAGGCCGTGCGCGACGAGGCCAAGCGCGGGGTGGAGCGCTACATCATCCTGCGCGAGCGCAGGCCCAACTCGGACATTCCCCAGACCCCGGGCAAGGAGCTGGTGGCCATCGCCGACGGCCTGGAGCGCAAGCCCTACCCCTTCCGCGTCGACTCCGACGGCTACCTCATGCCCTCCCAGGTGCACCAGAAGCCCGACCTCACCGTGGCCTTCCTGGGCGGCTCCACAACGGAGTGCATGTACATGCAGGAGGAGGAGCGCTTCCCCTTCCGCGTGGGCCGGCAGTTGGAGCAGGCCCTGGGCCTCAAGGTCAACACGCTCAACGGCGGGGCCGCGGGCAACAACTCCATGCACGACCTGCTGCTGCTGCAGGGCAAGGTGCTGGCCAAGAAGCCCCAGGCCGTGGTGCTCATGGAATGCATCAACGACCTGAACTTCCTGGTGGTGCTGGACGACTACTGGAATCCCCACGCCACGCGCGGCATCGTCTACGACAAGGAATACGGGCCGTTCAAGACCTGGATCGTCCGCCATCTGGTGGGCAGGCCCGGCCCCGGCGCGGTGACGGGCGACGAATTCGCCGCCCAGCGCGGAAAACTGCGCACCCTGAACATCCCCTCGCTCACCGCCTCCTTCCGCAAGAACATGGAGCTGTTCGTCTACATCTGCCGCCTGCACGGCATCAAGCCCGTGCTCATGACCCAGTTCAACCGCTTCACCGAGAACCCGGAGCCCAACCTGCTCAAGCAGATGGAGCACATCGAGAAGGACTGGGGCACCCCCTACGCGGGCTACCGCGACGCCTACCACGCCCTGCTGGACACCATGCGCGCCGTGGCCCGCGAGCAGAAGGTCGACCTCATCGACCTGGACCAGCTGGTGCCCAAGACCGGGGAGTACCTGTACGACACCGTGCACCTGAGCGCCAAGGGCTCGGCCCTGGTGGCGGACATCGTGGCCCCCCGGCTGGCGGAAATCCTCAAGCCCGGCGCGGGGAACTGATGGCGGTGAAATGATGCCGGAACTCGCGCCATGAGCCGCACGGACATCGACCTGTGCTGGGTCAACGTGCACGGCGGCAGCTTCCACGCGCTGCTGCACCTGGCCCGCCGCCTGCGCGCGGAGGGACTGTCCTGCCGCGTGCTGCTCTCCAGCTCGCCGCCGCTGGGCCTGCAGGCCGGGCTGGACATCACCGCCCAGGACCAGGCCGTTCTTGAGGGGGAGGGCGTGCGCATCCTTCCCGTGGAGGACATGGAGCGGGCCATCCGCCAGGACGGGGCCCGGCTGTGCGTGTTCGACGCCCACGAGGGAGAGCAGGTGCCCGCGCTCATCGCCGCGGCCAGGGAGTCCGGGCGGCTCACCGCCCAGCTGAGCACGCTCCTGGCCGACTTCACCTACCACGGCGCGGACTACGCGCTGGTGCAGCACCCCATCAGCCTGTGGTTCGTGTTCGACTACTCGCGCGAGCGCCGCGCCGCGCGCCTGGCCCAGGCCAAGGGCGTCTACTTTTCCGGCAACGTGTTCTACGAGCCGCTGACCAACACCTGGACCAGCGCCGTCCGCACCAGGGAAGACCTGGCCGCGCGCTACGGCCTCGATCCGGCCCGGCCCATCCTGCTGTGGCTGCCCAACCGCGAGGACGGGCTGGAGATGGCCTACGGCGCGGTGCTGGACCGTGCCCGCGAGGCCGGAATGGGCGTGCTGGTGAAGCTGCACCCCTGGGAATACAAGCAGCTCCGCCACGGCTTCGACCCCTACGGCCTGGGCAAGACCAGCGCCGAGCACTGGGGGGCCACGGCCATGGACGAGCGTGACGCCTCCTGGGCCCTGGCCTTCTGCGACGCCGGAATCATGCGCGGCTCGTCGCTTGGGCTGGAGCTGCCCTTCTGGCGCAAGCCGGGCATCTACCTGCCCCGGCCCGGCGTGCACGCCCGCTGGCACAGCCTGCTTTTGGAGATGACCAAGGGCGCGAGCCTCCACCTGCCCGGCGTGGAGGCCCTGGGCCCCTGCCTGGCCGCCTGGCCGCCCCACATTTCGGACGAAGGCTATGCCGCCGCCAAGCGCTACACCATGCCGGTGGGCAGCGGGGGGCCGGGCCAGCCGGACTCGCTCACCCTGCACGCCCGGCATCTGGCGGACATCCTGAACGGCGGCAGAGCCGCCTTCTCCCCCGAAGGGGACGCGGGCAGGCTGCGCGCCCTGTACGAGCCGGAGATTCCGAGGAACTTCTACGCGCGGCTCCTGCCCCGCCAGCGGGCCCTGTTCGCCCTGCGGCGCATGGCCGGGCTCATGCCCAAGCAAACAGACTAGCACACAAGCGAGGCGCACATGGATTTCGACATGCCCATCCTCATGGACAACAGCAGGCTCCGCCAGGAGGTGCCGGACACCGACGCCTTCTTCGCGCAGATCCACAAGGAAATGGAGAGTCTGCCCAAGGAGGGCAACCTCATCGTCGACCCCAAGGTGGTGACCCGGGTGCCCTGCCCCGTGTGCGGCGACGAAGGCGGCGACCAGCTCTTCGTGCGCGCGGGCTTCCTCATCGTGCAGTGCCCGGAGTGCACCCACGTGTACGTCAAGAACCGCGTCAACGAGGGTTACCTGCAGGGCCTCTACGCCGCCTCGGTGAGCGAGCAGATGTACCGGCGCATCCGCCAGAGCGCCTTCCACACCGAGTACCTGCGGCGCATGCACTCCAAGTACCTGGAGTACTTCGGCACCCTGGGCTGCGAGAACAACAACGTGCTGGACGTGGGCTGCGGCGCGGGCAACTTCCTGGACACGTGCAAGACCTTCACCGGCTACGTGCCGCACGGCCTGGACTTCTGCGAGGACAGCTTCGACTTCATCGTGTCCGTCACCGGGCGCGACAACTACTTTTACCGCCAGCGCATCGAGGACATCGACTTCGGGGCCAAGCGCTTCGGGCTCATCACCATGTGGGGCGTCATGGAGCACCTGACCCACCCGGGCAGCGTACTCTCCCGTTGCGCGGACATCCTGGCCCCGGGCGGACGGGTCATCCTGCTGGTGCCCAACCTGTTCAGCCGGGCCTTCAAGATCCTGGGGGTCACCACGCCCACCATCTACCCGCGCGGGCACATCCACTACTATACCCGCGCCAGCATGGAGCGCCTGGCCCACGACTGCGGGTTCGTGCCCGACCGCTTCTTCCAGGAGCTGCCGGTCATCGACCTGATGCACCCCTTCATCCGCTACGACGACGAGCTGGTGCAGGATATCGTCAGGCGCGAGGAGTGCTACTACTACGTGTACAGCCTGAGGAAGGGCTGAGAGGGGAGCGGGCTGGGTGCGCCTTGACAGACCTTGGAGGTATAGGCGTACAAAAGGCGGGTTGAACATCGATCTGATTCGCCGCTTGGCGCAAACCAACTCCGGAGTGGCGTGATGCCTGTTTTCTTCGCCATAGCGAGGGAGCTTCTCTTCCTCGTGCCGGGACTGGCCGCGGTCGGTCTCCTGGCCCACGCGCACCTGGAACTGCAGGCGAACCTGTGGAAGCTGGGTTTGTTCGTTCTGGGCTTCCTGCTGCTCCCGGCCTATGCGCTGGGCAGGCTGCTGCTACGCACCGGCTCGGGCTTCATGGAGCGCGTCTGCCTGGGCTACCCGGCGGCGCAGGCCCTGCTGTTCCTCACGGCCTGGGGCGGCTCGCGCCTGGGGCTGTCTTGGTGGGCCACGCTGGCCCTGCCTGCGCTAGGGTTGTACTCTATTTGGGATCTTTCGCGTCAGCCACGAGGAGACAACCACTCCGACGCCTTTGCTGCCATGGCTGGCCCCGCTGCGGCGACCGTAGTCCTGGCCATCTTCTGCATCGGAAGCATCAAGCTCAATCCGCTTCCGATCAGTGGTATGCCGGTCGGGTACTATTCCGACGACGGACTCATGACCATGGGATCCTTCAGCGCACTCAAGGCCATCCTCTCTGGCGGGCATTTCATTGACGGGCGTTTCGGCGACCTCCCGGCCACCTACCACATCCTGCTCTTCGTGCAGAACGCCATGGCCCACCTTTTTTCCGGGGTGCACATGCTCTTTTTGCAGCTCTACTGCATGCCCGTGCTGAACTTGGCCATGCTGGGCAGCTGCATCGCCGTGGGCGCACGCAGGCTAGCAGGGTTCGGGCGCTGGCAAACGGCGCTGGTCCTGACGCTACTGCTGTTCACCTCCGGCTGGGACTTCATTGCCAACGGCTGGTTGCAGATTTTCTTCTACTACCACACTTTCACTGCCAGCCTCCTGGCCGCGCTCATGCTGGGCTTCACGCTCTTTGGCGTGTTGCACGAAAAAGGCGGGCGGCTTCCAGTTACTTACACTGTGCTGGCATTCCTGGCAGCCAGCGCGGCCAAGAGCGTAGTCATGCTCCAGGTGCCGCTTGCGCTGCTGCCTGTGCTGGCTTATCGCCTGTTCAAGCGCAGGATCGGGCGTGACGACCTGCTGTTCTCGGTGGGCGTATTGGTCACGGGGCTTGTGTTGCGCGCCATCGAATATCGCTCCACCGGCCAGCTCGTCTTCAAGAAATTCAACCTGTTCAACACGGCCATGGACATCATCGTCCCAGGCGCGGAGCTGTTGCCCTATGCCGCGCTGCTGCTGGTGCTGGCCAACCAGGGCAGGCTGGCCGCCTTCAAGGTCGGGCTGCACCGGCAGTACCTCATCTTCTGTACGGCGCTGTTCGCGCTTGCCGTGGTGCTCACCCGTAGCATCGAGTTCGTAGGCGGCGGCCAGTACTTCTACTGGTACTCGCGCTATTATCTGCTCATCGGCGTGGCCGGGGCCCTGGACTGGGCCTTCGCCAGGCGCCTGCGCCCGGTGCTGGTCGCCACCGTCCTTGTGGTTCTGGCAGGCGTGGGCGGGTTTACTATTGCCGCCGGAGGCTTCTACCGCGACGCCAAGTCCTACACTGCCCTGGATGTGACCATGGACCGAGGCGAGTGGGACGGGCTGATGTGGGCCAACCGGAATTTGGAGGGCACGGCGAGGTTCGTCTGCAACCGCTTCGAGTTCATCGAGACGCGCAAGGGCCACGATATCCACCGGCCCTACTACGACTACCTTGCGGTAAGCGGCCTGTACGGCTACGCTTGGATCTTTGAGTGGCTAGACGAGCCCACGGCCAGGGAAATCAACCGGAGGCTGGAGAAGGTTCGCGCAGTTTGGAGCGCTAAAGATTCGGAGGCTCAGGCTGGGGCCCTGCGCAAGCTTCCCGTGGAATACCTTTTCGTAAGCAAGCGACAAACCCCTTACGACTTCACCGCGGTGGAGGGCATCAGCCGGGTGTACTCCAACCCCACCTTCGACATCTATGACATCCGGGGCGTGGCAGGCGCGCACCCGCAAGGCAGCGGAGGGCAGTGACATGAACGCAACAGATGAAGCTAGGTGCCTGGAGCAGGCCCTGGCACGTAAGTATGGGGTCTCGGTGCATGCCAGCGGTAAGGGCTATGAGCTTTTCATCCGCGAACTGGGACTGCGCCATACTTGCTCGAACCTGGCGACGGGCCATGCCGAGCTCCTGGCCAAAAAAGATGCGCTCATCCGCGACTTGGCAGCCGAGGGCCTTTGGGACTGGATCACCCCACCGGGCGTCCAAGCGGAACAGGAGCCCATGAAGACATGGCGCTGGCGTGACATGGCGCCATTTCTCATTAAGTGCGCGTGTGTGGTATTGCTGGTATTGTGGATTTCCGCTCGAATTTCGAATGCCCTGCGTGACGTGGGGTGGGGCTTGGAGAAAAAGATCGGCGATGTCATCATGCTTCAGGAAGACAAGGAACGCGCGCTGTTGCAACGTACCCGAGCCTTCGCCTCGAAGCTGCGGCCCTTCGTTCAGGAGCTCATGGTCGTTTTCAAATCCGATGCAGAGCTGGACGCCGCATCCAGCCCCCAGCCAGCAAGCGACATACCGTCCAAAGGCGCAGGGGAGCGCTGAGTCGACATGACGCAGATCAAGATGAAGACTCCGGCCATGGAGCCGAGCTTGGCCATGCGTGCTCTCAAACTGGTCGTGCTAACTGCGCTGTTAGGGTACGTGGGCTACGGATTACACAACCAGGCCGAAGCGCTCTCCGGGGCCCTGACCTTGCGCATGCTGGCCGCCCTAGCCGCAGCTGTGCTCTGCCTTCTGCTCAATCAGGTGGCCATGGCCTGCCGCCAGTCACTACTGCTCAGCCACGTGGGCTCGCCGCTGCCCATGGGGCAGAGCCTGCGCATCATCCTGGCCGGACTGTTCGCCAACAACTTCATGCCCGCCGGGGTGGGCCACGATGTGGCGCGCATGGTGTTTCTGCGCGGCCACCACCAACAGACCACGGCCAGCCTGGGCGGGCTAGTTCTGCTAGACCGCTTCCTGGGTCTCATGGGGCTCTCGGTACTGGCGGCCTGCTCCCTGCTCACGCTCTGGAACTGGTATCCGCTAGCCGTGCCGGGCGAGGCCGGACGCCTGCTCATCTCAGCTATGCTGATGCCACTGCCGCTGGGACTAACCATCCTGGCCCTGCGCCATGAGGCCACCTTCGAGAGGCTCTCCGGCCTAGCTGGGCGGTTGCCCTTGGGGGGCAAGATACAGAATTTGCTCGTGGGTATGCGGGCCTTCTCATCACGTAAGCGAGTGCTGCTTATGGCACTCGGCCTAGCCTCGCTAGGCTACGTCTTCGCAGTTGCGGGCGTGGCGCTCCTGGCCTGGGGAGTAAGCGACTTTCAGGGAGCCATTGGCAGCACGCTTGTCTCCCCATTAGTGTTTTTTGCCTCCTCCATCCCTGTGACGCCTTCCAATCTTGGCTGGACTGAGGCTGTGGCAGACGCTGCCTGGAACATTTTCGGGATGCACGGAGGGATGGTCGTTTTTATTTATTGGCGGATCGCCACTGGCATCACCTCGCTCCTAGGCTATTCTACATATTGTTCTTATCTAAACAGCACATTGGAGCTGAATAATGACCGTTGATGCGTTTATGGGTACACGGTTTGAAAAAAAATACACTCACTGTCCGGCATGCGACGGCGCAGATATTCCACAGTGCTATTCACTTAATGTTCCAGATGCAACCATCGATTTTGCTCAATGCAAACAGTGTGGGCTGGTTTTTCAAAACCCCAAGATGACGATTGCTTTTTTGCAGCACACCTACGCAGCTACAAACTATTTTGGCCATGAGCCGGACAAGGGGGACTCCGCATACACTGACTACACGGCCAACGACTGGCTGCGCATCCGCCAAAGCAGGGCACGCCTTGAACGGATCATCCGCATCTCTGGCATTCGCAACGGTCGCCTGCTTGACGTTGGCTGCGCCACGGGGTTCTTTGCTTACGCTGCAACCTTGGCTGGCTTCTCCGCCAAGGGAGTGGAACCGGATTCGGGGATGTCCGAATTCGGGCGCAGAACTTACGGCCTGGACATTACTACTGCCACTCTTGAAAGTGCAAACATCCCACCCGGAGAGGCCGACATCGTCTCGGTCTGGGGCACCGACTCCCATTTCCAGCACCCGGTCGAGGGCTTTTCGCTTCTGGCCAAAGCATTGCGGACGGGGGGAGTTCTGGCCATGAACTACCAGGCGTTTGACCACCCTATTCGCCTTATCTTTCCTGGCATCAAAAAAAGCTGGAATGCCCTATTCAATCTCACGGACAGATCCCTCAACATCATCCTCAAGAAAGCTGGATTCACTATATTGCACCGTGGCGGAGAATGGCAGCGCGTCCCAATGTCGCATCTGCTCAAAGTACTCAAGCTGCCTCAGATCAATGCAATTGGACGGCTGCCACTGGTGCTTCCCGCCATTTCATACCGCTTTGTTGTCGCCAGGAAGGAATAAGCCCACAAAGCAGGGGCAACGTATGGTGAACAGCAGGCCTTTAACTTATGACGCTGGTATTATCACACACATGAACAATCTTGCCCTGGTCGTCACAGCCTATACCAACCCACAGGGAGTCCCTCCCCGCCGCGAGGCCTCCTGACATGTGCGGCATAGTCGGCTTCACCGGCCCGGCCAACCCGGAGCTGCTGCGCTCCATGAACCGGGCCATTGTCCACCGCGGGCCGGACGAGGACGGGGTCTTCGAGGCCGCGGGCATCAGCATGGCCATGCGGCGGCTGTCCATCGTGGACCTCTCCGGCGGCCGACAGCCCGTGGCCAACGAGACCGGCGATGTTCATCTCGTGTTCAACGGCGAGATTTACAACCACATGGATCTGCGCCGCGGGCTGGTGGAGCGCGGCCACTGTTTCCGCACCGACCACTCGGACACCGAGACCATCGTGCACCTGTACGAGGAGCGCGGCGCCCAGTGGCCCGCGCAGGCCAACGGCATGTTCGCCGTGGCCGTGTGGGACGCCCCCCGGCGCAGGCTGACGCTGACCCGCGACCGCCTGGGCAAGAAGCCGCTGTACTACGCCGTCATCGGCGGGGAGCTGGCCTTCGCCTCGGAGATCAAGTGCCTGCTGCTGCACCCGGCCCTGGGCCGCGAGTTGGACCCCACGGCCCTGTTCCAGTACCTGGGTCTGAAGAACACCAGCGCGCCCCGCAGCGTGTTCAAGCACATCCGCCAGCTGCCCGCCGGGCACAGTCTGGTCTGGCAGGAGGGCGCGCTCTCCATCGAGCCGTACTGGCAGGCCGACTTCTCGCCCCTGGAGAACCCGCCCACTCTTGAGGAGGCCGCGGCGCACATCCGCCACCTGTTGGAGGACGCCGTGCGCCTGCGCATGGACTGCGACGTACCCTATGGGGCCTATCTCTCCGGCGGCGTGGACTCCTCCTCGGTGACGGCGTTGATGGCCCGGCTGCACGGCCAGCCGGTGAAGACCTTCTGCCTGGGCTATTCCGACGGGGCCACGGGTCAGTTCCAGGGCAAGGCCCAGGACATCCACTACGCCCGCGAGATGAGCCAGCGCCTGGGCACCGAACACCACGAGCTGATCATCGACGCGCCCTTCTTCGCCGAGAAGATGCCCGAGATCGTGCGCAGCTTCGACGAGCCCTTCTCCGGCACGGTGTCCACCTTCTTCCTGTCCATCCTCATCCACAAGCACGTGAAGGTGGCCCTCTCCGGCGACGGCGCGGACGAGCTTTTCGCCAGCTACCTGCCGCACCGCCTGGCCGTCCCGGTGGAGGCGCTGCTGGCCTTACGCGCCCGGGGCAAGACCGAACGCGACCACCTCGACGCCGCTGAACTGGCCCTGCTGGCGCCCTTCGACTCGCCCCAGCAGTTCGCTTTCCTCGCGCGCATCGCCGACGCCTCCCAGGCCGCCTGGCGCGACAAAATTGCCGTGTTCCCCCTGGAGGAGCGTCTGGCGCTGCTCTCCCCGGAGTTCCTGGCCGGAGTGCCCGGCGGAGATCGCCACGACCCGTACACCGAACTGGAGGCGGGCCTCAGCGCCGGGGCCGACGCGCTCAACCGCGTGCTGGAGATCGACCAGGCCGAGCTGTTGCAGAACCAGATCCTGCCCTTTGTGGACCGGCTCTCCATGGCCCACAGCATCGAGGTGCGCTGCCCCTTCCTGGACCACCGGCTGGTGGAGTACGTGAACCGCCTGCCGGGCGGGCTCAAGATCGGCGGCGAGCCGGGCAGGCCCGTGAACAAGCGCGTGCTCAAGGCCGCCGTGGCCGACCTGCTGCCGCCGGAGCTCATCGCCCGGCCCAAGGAGGGCTTCGTGCAGCCCATCTACACCTGGATGCACGGCGCGCTGAAGGACTGGACCCTTTCCTGCCTGGACGCGCTGCCACAGGGCATGTTCAACCCGGCCCCGCTCTACGCGCTGCGCCGGGGCTTCCTGGCGGGCGACACCTCGCTCAACGCCCGGGTGTGGAACCTGGCCTGCCTGGGGCTGTGGTGGCAGGAGCATAGCGCTTGACATCGAACCCAGAACAGGCGAGCACTTGCCTGCCATGCTGGAATCCGGCCCCATTTCCCTCAGGCCAATAACGCCGGACGAGCTGGACCAGACACGCGCCTGGGCCAACGACCCGGAGCTGCGCCGCCTGATCCTGCGCGTCGGCGATGTCACGCCCGAGGACCAACTGCGCTGGTACGAGCGGTTGCAGGTGGACGCCTCGCGTCGGGTTTTCGCGGTGTTCGAGCAGGGCCGTCATGTGGGGAACACCGGGCTCTATCATATCGACCACGCGCACAGACGCGCCGAATTCTGGATACTGCTTGGCGACGAGGACCGCCGGGGCCACGGGTTGGGTTCGACCGTCCTGGGGCTCATGCTCCGGCACGGTTTCGAGGAGCTGGGGTTGAACAAAATTTTCCTGCACGTGGGCGAGGGCAACTTGGCTGCGCGGCGGCTCTATGAACGGTTCGGCTTCCGCCAGGATTCCCTGCTGCGGGAGCATTATCTTATCGAGGGGGCCTGGGTGAACGTCCTGGGCATGTCCCTGCTACGGAGCGAATACCATGGCCAAAAGTGACCTTTCCAAGGCTGACAGGACCCAGGAAGCCGTCGAGTTCCCGCGCGTGGTGCTCATCGACAACACCAACGCCTGCAACCTGCGCTGCTCCATGTGCGACCACCCCAACGTGAAGAACTACCGCAAGGTGCAGGTCATGGACATTGGCCTGTACAAGAAGATCATCGACGAGATCGCGGCGGAGAACCCGTCGGCGCGCGTCTGGGGCATCTTCTTCGGCGACCCATTCATGTGCCGCGACATTGCCCAGCGCATCAAGTACGGCAAGGATATGGGCCTGACCGACATGGTGTTGAACACCAACGGCGTGCTCATGAGCCCAGAGAAGGGCCGCGCGGTCATTGAGGCTGGGCTGGACGCGCTCTACGTGGGCATCGACGCCGCCACCGCCGAGACCTACGCCAAGATCCGCGTGGGCGGCGACTACGACAAGGCCGTAAAGAACGTGCTGGCCTACCGAGACGCCCTACGCGAAATCGGTAAACCGCACCAGAAGCTCTTCGTGCAGTTCGTGGTCAGCGACATCAACGAGGACCAAGTGGAGCCCTTTAAGGAGTTCTGGTCCGGCCAGGGCATCAACGTGAAAATCCGCCCCAAGGTGAGCTGGGCCGGGCTGGTGGACGCCCCCAATCTGGCAGACAACAGCCAGGTGGAACGCAAGCCCTGCTACTGGCTCATGCAGACCATCAACATCTGCGCCGATGGCCTCGTGGCCCTGTGTTCCGTGGACATCCACTGCCGCGTGCCCTGCGGCGACGTGAGCACCACCTCCATCAAGGAAGTGTGGCAGACCGGCCTGAGGGCCATGCGCGCCATGCACAAGGAAGGGCGCTTCAGCGAGTTGCCGGAAATGTGCCGCAACTGCTCCGACTGGCAGAGCGCCTACGCCGAGTACAAGCCCGCCGCGCAGACGCAGGAGAAATAGCCATGGCCGACGAAATTAAGGTGCACACCCAGGAAGAGTACGGACTCCGGCCCGAGGCCAAGGAGTTCCCCATGATGCTGGTGCTCTCCTTCGTGTACGTGTGCAACGCAGGCTGCCCCAACTGCCCCTACAACAACTCCGAGATCCGCGAGACCTACAAGGACGCGATGATCATGAGCGACGAGGTGTTCCGCCGCCTGGCCGACGAGGCCGGACCACACGGCAGCCTGCTCAGGCTCTCCGGCGGAGGTGAGCCAATGCTGCACCCCAAAGCCGTAGAGCACATCCTCTACGCCAAGGGGAAGGGCTGCCGCATCGGGCTCATCACCAACGGCTCGCGTTTCAACGAGGAAAACCTCACTCGGCTCATCTCCGCCGGCATCGACGCTATCGAATTCAGCGTGGACGCGGGCGACGCCGAGACCTACGCCATTGTACGCGCCAACCTGGACTGGGAGCGCCTGAACACAAGCGTGCGCATGGCCGTGGACATCCGCAACCGCCTGAAGTCCCCCACGCGCATCGTCACCAGCGTCATCAACCAGCAGGGCGTGGACGTGGACAAAGCCGAGGCGCACTGGAGCGCCATCGTGGACAAAGTGCAGATCCGCAAGTTTCTCACCTGGGGCTACAACGAAGACAAGTCCGCCGACGACAGCCCCTACTTGCCGCCGGAGGAGCGCCTGCCCTGCCCCTGGCTGTTCGAGCGCTTCAACGTGGACTCGCGCGGAGACGTGACCCTCTGCGGCGAGGATATCGCCTTCACCGAGCGCTTCGCCAACGTCATGGCGCGCAGCATCAAGGACATCTGGCTCGGGCCGGAGTTCGAGCGCTTCCGCAAACTGCACCTGGAGCGCCGCGGGCACGAGATCGGCATCTGCGCCACCTGCCCCGACTGGAAGTACCGCTCCTGGCAGTACAACTACTGGAAGGTGCTCAAGGACGCAGACGAAAAGAAGGCCAAGGACTAGCGGGAAAGCCCCATGACCACGAGACATTCCAAGGCCTCCAACGATGCCCTGCCCCCGTTTGAGCGGGGGATCTCCTGCCTTTGCTGGGCTTACAACGAGGAGGAGTGCATTGAGGACTTCCTTACTCGCGTCAACGCGCTGCTGTCCTCCTGCTGCGCCGACTACGAAATCGTGGTCATCGACGACTGCAGCACCGACTGCACCAACGAAATCGTGCGGCGCATGCAGCGGGACATTCCGCAGATCTCGCTGTACCGCAACGAGACCAACCGCAACGTTGGCTACTCCTGCCAGCGGGCCATACGCGAGGCCAAGAAAGAATTCCTGTTCTGGCAGACCGTGGACTGGAGCTACGACATCACGCTGCTGCGCACCTTCCTGGAGTACCTGAAGACCAACGACGTGGTGGCGGGAGTGCGCCGTGCGCCAGTAAGCCAACGCACCGGCATATCCAAGGCTGTGGCCACGGTGTGGCTGCTCTTCGGACGCCACATCACCAGGCGCTCGGACACGGTTTGTAAGGCCTTCGTGTCCATCTGCAACTACATGATCATCCGCGTGCTGTACCGCTTCCCCCTCTCCGACTACCAGAACGTGGTGTTCTACCGCTCGGCCCTGATCCAGGCCATCCGGCCAGAGGCCGACAGCTCCTTCGCCAATCCCGAATTGCTGCTCAAGTCCTGGTGGAGGGGGGCCAGCATCAAGGAAGTACCCATCTCCTTCATTCCCCGCGCCGTAGGCGAGGCCAAGGGCACCAAGCTGAAAAGCATCCTGAAGAGCGTGCGCGACGTGTTCGTGTTCTGGCTCAAGTGGGTGGTGCTGGGCAGGCGCGGCCCGGTGAAAAGGGGCCGCATCACCCGGCTCAACCCGGCGGAGTGGGAATAGGCCCGGCAAGCTTTGCCTTGGCTTTGGGGGCGTTTTTCGGTATGTCCCCACCCATGTCACGGACAGTTGGAATTCTGCAACCAAGCTACCTGCCCTGGCTGGGCTATTTCGAGCAGATATTCCGGGCGGATGTCTTCGTGTTCTACGACGACGTCCAGTTCGAGAAGGGCTCCTGGCGGAACCGCAACCGCATCAAGACCCCCCAGGGCGCGCACTGGCTCACCGTGCCGGTGCTCACCAAGGGCAGGGACTTCCCGCCCATTAGCGAAGTCCGCGTGAACAACGCCGAGCCCTGGCAGAAGAAGCACCTGCGCACCCTGGCCCAGTACTACTCCAAGGCCCCGCACTACCAGGAGCTGGCTCCGGCCCTGGCCGCGATCATCGACCAGCCCTGGGATCGCTTAAGCGAGCTCAACATCGCGCTCATCCGCCATTTCATGGAATTGCTGGGCATCCAAACCCCCCTGCTGCGCTCCTCCGAGCTGGGCATACCCGGCTGCGGCGCGCCCAGGCTTGTGGAGATGCTTGCGCACCTGGGCGGAGATGTGTTCTACGAAGGGGCCGCAGGGCGCGACTACATCGACGACACCCTGTTCACCGCGCGCGGCATGCGCGTGGAGTATCAGGACTACAAGCACCCCGTGTACGCCCAGCTGCACGGGGATTTCGTGCCATACCTGTCCGTGGTTGATCTGCTGTTCAACCACGGGCCTAACAGCCTTTCCATCCTCACAGGGAGCCAGCAGTGAAGAAGACCATCCTCATCACCGGCGGCGCGGGCTTCATCGGCTCGGCCTTCACCCACTACATCTACAACAAGTACCCCGACTACAACATCATCGTGGTCGACGCGCTGACCTACGCCGGCAACCTGGAGAACCTGCCCGTGAAGATCTGGCAGGACCTGGACAACCCGCGCTTCCAGTTCTGGTACGGCAACATCTTGAACGCCGAACTGATGGACACGCTCATCTCCCAGAGCGACTTCGTGGTGCACTTCGCCGCCGAAAGCCACGTCACCCGCTCCATCTACGACAATCGCAACTTCTTCGAAACCGACGTCATCGGCACCCAGACCGTGGCCAACGCCGTGTGCAAGTACAAGGACAACGTTGAGCGCTTCATCCACATCAGCACCAGCGAGGTCTACGGCACCGCCCTGGGCGAGCTCATGGACGAGGAGCACCCGCTGAACCCCATGAGCCCCTACGCCGCGGCCAAGGCCGGAGCCGACCGTCTGGTGTACTCCTACTGGGCCACCTACAAGATCCCCGCGGTCATCATCCGCCCCTTCAACAACTACGGCCCGCGCCAGCACCTGGAAAAGGTCATCCCCCGCTTCGTCACCAGCGTCATCCTGGGCGAGAAGCTGCGCGTGCACGGCGACGGCTCCTCGGCCCGCGACTTCGTGCATACCGAGGACACCTGCCGGGCCATCGACCTGGCCCTACACGCCCCCGAGGAGAAGGTCGTGGGCGAGGTGTTCAACGTGGGCTCCGGCTTGGACCACAGCATCCTGTCCATCGCCCAGGACATCACCAAGCTCATGTGCGCCAGCAAGGAATGCTACATCAACGTGGGCGACCGCCCCGGCCAGGTCATGCGCCACACGGCGGACTCCTCCAAGATCCGGCGCGTGCTCGGCTGGGAGCCCACCGTGCAGTGGCAGGCCGGCCTGGAACAGACCGTAAGGTGGTACGTGGACAACGAGAAGTGGTGGCGCAAGCTGCTCTGGATGCGCGAGATCCCCATCGTCACCACCACCGGCAAGCGCGAGCTGCACTAGCCATGCGCGTGGAGTTCTACCGCCACGCCCTGGACGAGGAGGACATCGAGAGCGTGGCGAGCACGCTGCGCTCGGTGTTCCTCACCACCGGGCCGGTGTGCACCAGGTTCGAGCAGGATTTCGCAGCCCACACGGGCCTGCCGAACATGGTCAGCCTGAACTCCTGCACCGCTGCGCTGCATCTGGCCCTGCTGGCCCTGGGCATTGGCCCCGGCGACGAGGTCATCGTCCCGGCCATGACCTTCATCGCCAGCGCCACCTCGGTGCTGCACACCGGCGCCACCCCCGTGCTGGTGGACGTGGAGCCCGCCACGGGGCTCATCGACGTGGAGGCCGCGCACGCGGCCATCACCCCGCGCACCAAAGCCATCATGCCCGTGCACCTGTACGGCGTCATGGCCGACATGCGCGCCCTGCGTACGCTGGCCGACGAACACGGCCTGGCCCTAATCGAGGACGCGGCCCACTGCATCGAGGCCGAGCGCGACGGCGTGCGGCCCGGCCACCTGGGCGACGCCGTGTGCTACAGCTTCTACGCCACCAAGAACCTCACCTGCGGCGAGGGCGGGGCCCTGGGCACACGCCACGCGGAGCTGGCGGCCAAGGCCCTGCTGCTGCGCCAGCACGGCATGAGCAAGGAGGCCGCCAAGCGCTACCACGGGCTGTACCAGCACTGGGACATGGTGGAGCTGGGCTGGAAGTACAACTTGAGCGACGTGCAGGCCGCGCTGATGGTGCGCCAGCTGGAGCGCCTGGACGCCCTGTGGCTGAAGCGCCGGGCGGTGTACGAGATGTACCTGGAGGCCCTCTCCGGCATTCCCGGCGTGGACATCCCGGAGTTGCGCGGCAAGAGCGCCCACCACCTGTTCACCATCCAGGCCCCGGCGGACCGCCGCGACGATCTGCTGGCCCACCTGGGCAAGCGCGAAATCGGCGTGGCCGTGAACTACCGCGCCATCCACACCCTCACATGGTTCCGCGAGCGCTTCGGCTTCACGCCGGAGAGCTTCCCCAGGGCCCTGGAGTTCGGCAGGCGCACGCTGTCGCTGCCGTTCCACACGCACCTGGACCGGGCCCAGGTGGACGCCGTGGCCCAGGCCCTGCGCGAGGGGCTGAGC
>JAEXRD010000134.1 GCA_023438245.1 Pseudomonadota bacterium
GGGGGGAACTTTTCCAAAAGTTCCCCCCTCCGCCCCCCGATTCCCTCTGCCCGCCTACTCCGGCAGGCAGGAGGCGCCCGGCGGGGCGATCTCCTCCCAGTCGGCAAGCGGGGCCAGGTCCTGGGGCACGAACTCCCAGCGCTCGCCCTTGCGCAGGGCGAAGTCCGGGTTGTCCTCGCTCACCAGCTTGTCCAGCACGGCGGGCGCGCCGGAGAGTTCGGTCTCATCCAGGGCCATGATGCTGTCCGGGCGGCGGTCTCCGTCGGGCAGGACGCGGTACACGAGATAGAGCTGGCGCATGGGTTCCTCCTGGGTCGGTTTGGCCCCGGCAACATAGCCCGAGCCGGGCGTTGGCGTAAAGGCCCAGCGCGCATGTGGTGGTGCGGCTCTTGACGGGGGGCGCGGGCCGAACCTAGGATGCGCCCTCGGCCCTTCCCCCCAACGCGGCCACTGCCGGAGCCCGCATGCGCTTCTACGTCATCTTCACCATCGTCTTCCTGCTCATGCTGCTGGCCACGCTCATCCAGATGCGCCGCCAGGCGGGCCTTTCCGGTCCGGCCTTCGCATTGGCGCTTGCGGGCGGGGCGGTCGTCAGCGCGCTGCTGGCCTCCACCCGCATGATGCCCGAGGCCTGGAGCCTGGCCTGGGCCCGCGTGGTCTGGTGGATGGGCTACGGCGTGTTCGGGCTGGTGGCCTACCTGTTCCTGTTCCAGATGATGCTGCTGTTCGCCGAGACCGGGGCGCGGCTGGCCGCTCCGGACCTGGCCCCGGCGCTGAAGTCCCGCCGGGCCTTCTTGGGCGTCACGGCCCTGGCCGTGGCCACCGTGGCCTGGGGCGTGGCCCAGGGCGGCAGGCTGCGCGTGCTCACCCGGCGCATCTACACGCCCAAGGCGCTGCGCCCGCTGCGCGTGGCCATGGTGAGCGACCTGCACCTGGGCGCGCTGACGCTCACCTCGCGGGTGCGCGAACTGGTGGAGCTGGTGCGCGCCCAGAACCCGGACGTGGTGCTGCTGGTGGGCGACATCGTCAACGACCACCCCGAGTCGCTGCGGCCCTGCGCCGAAATGCTGCGCGAGATGACCCCGGGGCTGGGCATGTACGGGGTGTTCGGCAACCACGAGCGCTACGAGGGCGACGAGAAGAGCGCGCGCGTGTTCCGCTGGGCCGGGGCCGAGCTTCTGCGCAACCGCGTGGCGGACATCCCGGGCACGGGGGTGCAGCTCCTCGGCGTGGACGACCCGGGCCGCGCGGGCAGCGGACTGGAGGACATCGCCGGGGAGATCCGCACCGTGGCCGCGCAGAGCGACCCCGCGGCCTTCCGCATCCTGCTGAACCACCGGCCCGTGGCCTGGCGCGAGGCCGCCCAGCCCGAGGGCATCGAGGTGATGCTCTCCGGCCACACGCACCGGGGCCAGCTTTTCCCGTTCTACTACGTGGTGCGCCTGACCACCGAGTTCATGGGCGGGTTCTACGAGGAGAACGGCGCGCTGCTGGCGGTGAGCGCGGGCGCGGGCTTCTGGGGTCCGCCCATGCGCGTGGGAGCCCCGGCGGACATCCTGGTGCTGGACATCGTTCCGCAACAGTAGGTCCACAGCCTTAGCACCGCTTCCCCTGTGGACCCCGGGCCGGTTCTGGGCTAGAGTCCACCCTGCCGAAAGACCGCCTCCGGAGCGCGCATGGACAGACTGGTTCCGCGCAGGCTTGGCATCACCGCCAAGCTGCTCATCTGGTGCATGGTGCTGGTGGGCGTGTTCTACGCCACCACCACCGTGCTGCTGTTGCGCATCCAGAACCTGGTGGAGGTCTCCACCGCCATCGTCAACACCAACTACGACCTGGACAAGAGCGCCCAGCGCATGATCCAGCAGCTGCTCTCCGCCGAGGAAAACCGCAAGCGCTTCGAGATCCTGCAGAAGGACTCCTACCTGGAGGCCTTCCAGGCCGACCTGCAGGACTTCGGCAAGACGCTCTCCGCCGTGCTGGCGCGCCACCCGGACTACCGCGAGCCCTGGGGCGAGCTGACCCGCGAGTACGACGCGGTGCTGGCCCGCAGCAACGACCCCGAGGCCTGGGTGCTGCCGGACAAGACCATCACCCGCTGGCTGGACGCGCTCTCCGAGACGCGCCAGGCCAACCAGGAGGAGATGGAGGGCCGGCTGAACGAGCTGGCCGAGAAAAGCCGCCAGGCCGAGCGCCTGGGCTTCGTGGGCCTCATCGTCAGCATCGCCCTGGGCGTCTTGGGCAGCGTGTTCATCGCCTACCGCCTGAGCCGCTCGCTCTCCGAGATCCGCCGCGGCATCCGCGAGCTGGGCCGGGGCGAGCCCACGACCTCCGCGCCGGTGCGCGTGCTCTCCAAGGACGAGCTGGGCGACCTGGCCCAGGCCTTCAACAGCATGACCCAGCGACTGAAGGAAGAGGAGCACATGCGCCAGGACTTCATCGCCATGCTCTCCCACGAGATCCGCACCCCGCTCACCAGCATCCGCGAAAGCGTGGACCTGGTGGCCGACGGGGTGTTCGGCCAGGTGAACGAGAAGCAGCACCAGTTCCTGGACATCTCCCGCCAGGAGGCCCTGCGCCTGACCCAGCTTCTGGAGCGGCTGATGAAGGTCTCCAGCCTGGAGTCGCAGCGGCTCAAGCTCTCCACCCAGCCGCTGGACGCCTGCGCCCTGGCCAGAACGGCCCTGGAGCGCCTGCAGTCCAAGGCCATGGCCAAGAACATCGCGCTCAAGGCCGAGCTGCCCGACGGCTTCGTGTTCGTGGAGGCCGACCTGGAGCACATCGGCCAGGTGCTGGCCAACCTCTTGGGCAACGCCATCAAGTTCTCCCCGCCGGACACCGTGGTGCGGGTGAGCGTCACCCCGGAGCCCTCGGGCGAGCGGGTCATCTTCTGCGTCACCGACGAGGGCCCGGGCATCGCCCAGGAGGAGCAGGAGCGCATCTTCCTCAAGTACTACCGGGAGAGCAGCGTGCGCGGCAGCGTGGACGGCCTGGGCCTGGGCCTGCCCATCGCCAAGGGCATCGTGGAGGCCCACGGCGGGGCCATGTGGGTGAACAGCGCGCCCGGCGGCGGGGCCAGCTTCTGCTTTTCCCTTCCCAAGCCAAAAGCGATGGTATAGGAACACGCCCATGACGAACCGCACCGGCAACGCCCGGAATCTCACGCGCCTGGTCCTCGTGCTGGGCCTGGCCTTCTGGCTGGGCGGCTGCGCCCTGGCCGGGCGCGGCGAAGGCCCGGGCGAGCTGAAAAGCGCCTACCTGCTGGCCGTGGATTCCTACCTGGCCGGGCAGTACGAGAAGGCCGGAAGCATCTTCCAGCGCCTCTCCGGCAGCGCGGAAGACCCCGTGCTGGCCCGCAAGGCCTACTTCGGGCTGGCCTGCGCCCGCCTGGCCACCGCCAAGACGCCGGACGAGCTGCACGAGGGCCTGGCCCTGTGGAACACCTGGGTGCAGATGACCCCCGAGGGCCTGCCCGGCGAGGACCCGCGCCTCATCACCCCGCTGCTGCCCCGCCTGGCCCCGGCCAACGCCTCCGGCGGACCGGCCCTGCTCTCCGCCGGGGAGATCGCCGAGGAGCTCTCGCGCACCCAGCGCCTGGCCGGGTGCCAGGAGGAGACCGGCAAGCTCAAGGAATCCCTGCGCCGAAAGACCGCCGAGGCGGAAAACCTGCGCAGCCAGCTCAACGCCCTGGAGCGCCTGCACCAGGAGATCAGCCAGAAGAAGAAGGGACTGGAATAGCGCGCACATGAACGCCGCCTACGCCCCTCCCCCGCCCCAGGGCGCCACTGTCCTGGTGGTGGACGACGACAAGAACATCCTGCAGGTGCTGGAGGCCCGGCTGGCCAGCGCCGGATACGCCACGCTCACCGCGCGCAGCGCCGAGGAGGCCGTGGAGACCCTCACCCGCCACAACGTGGACCTCGTGGTCTCCGACGTGAAGATGCCCGGCATGGGCGGGGTGGGCCTGCTGAACGAGGTGCTGGCCCAGTGGCCGGACGTGCCCGTGATCCTGCTCACCGCCTACGGCAGCATCCCCGACGCCGTGAGCACCATCCGCACCGGCGCGGCCGACTACCTGACCAAGCCCTTCGACGGCCACCAGCTGCTGCAAAAGATTTCCACCCTGCTGCACAAGCGCGCCGGGGCCACGCCCCCGCCCTCGGCCATCCCCCACGCCGAGTCCGCCCACGCGCCCGCCGCCCCAAAAACTCCGCGCCAGCGCCCGGTCAGCGACGTGCTCTGGGGCGGGGAAAGCCCCGCCATGCGCGAGTTCTACGACATCCTGGAGCGCGTGGCCCACACCGACGCGGGCGTGCTCATCCTGGGCGAAAGCGGCACCGGCAAGGAGATGGTCGCCCGGCTGCTGCACGACAGAAGCGCCCGCGCCAAGGGCCCCTTCGTCATCGTGGACTGCGGCTCCACCCAGCCCACCCTGCTGGAGAGCGAGCTCTTCGGCCACGTCAAGGGCAGCTTCACCCACGCCGTGCGCGACAAGAAGGGACTCATCGAGGAGGCCGACGGCGGCACCCTGTTCCTGGACGAGATCGGCAACATCAGCCCGGAGATGCAGACCCGGCTGCTGCGCTTTTTGCAGGAGCGCACCATCCGGCGCGTGGGCGACACCCGCGCCATCCCGGTGCACTGCCGCGTCATCGCCGCCACCAACGCCGACCTCTCCGGCCTGGTGAAAAAGGGCGAATTCCGCGAGGACCTGTACTTCCGCCTCAAGGTGGTGACCCTCAAGGTGCCCCCCCTGCGCCAGCGCAAGGAGGACATCCCGCTTTTGGCCCAGAAGTTCCTGGAGGTCTTCGCCGGGGAGCAGGGCCGCGGCAAGGTGGCCCTGGCTCCGGAAACCCTGGACATGCTCATGGCCCACAGCTGGCCGGGCAACGTGCGCGAGCTCAAGCACGCCCTGGAAGGCGGCGTGGTGTTCTGCGCCGGGGGGCTCATCAAGCCCAAGGACATCCAGCTCGACCAGGCCGCTCCCCCGCCGCAGACAGCGCAGCAGGCCCCGCAAACGGCCGCGCAGCCCGACCCGCAGGCCCAGGCCGCGCACCTCGAGGCCGCCCCGCAGCCCCAGGCGCAGGAGTCCCTGTCGCTGGAGGACAACGAGCACCAGGCCATCCTGCGCGCCCTGGAGCGCACCGCCTGGGTCAAGAAGTCCGCCGCCGACCTGCTGGGCATCAGCCGCCGGGCCATCCACTACAAGATCAAGAAGTACAACATCCACGTGCCCGGCAAAGACCAGGACGAGTAACCCGCCCCCCCCTCTCCGCTTTTTCGCGAACATTTTTGTGCGCGAACCATCAACATTCCTATTGCCTTCCCACTTTCTGGCCGATAAGGCTTTGAGCAACCATTTGTGTTTTTTTTCACGATCCCGTCCCGGAAGGTCGGAATCAGCGCTCAATCACCAGCGAACAGGTCGGCGGCAGCGCGGCCGCCGTCCCCCCCTTGCAGCCCGGAGGTCCGCTCATGCGCCTGACCCTGCTGACCAAGATCACCGCCCTCGTCATCTTTTCCGTCCTGCTTGTGGGCGGCGGCAACTACGCCACCAGCCGCTACTTCCTCACCAACACCCTGGATGAGCAGAACATCCACGAGATCGGCATCCGCGCCGACCTGGTGAGCGAACAGTTCGAGGCGCAGAAAAAGGCGCTCATCTCCAACGGCTACCACATGGCCACCAACCCCGACGTCATCGCCAAGGTGGCCGCCAAGGACACCGCCTGGCTGCAACAATACGCCAAGGCCGTCATGGCCGAGACGGGGCTTGAGTCCATCACCATCTCCGACGCCGAGGGCGTGTGCATCGCGCGCGGCCACTCCGACAAGGTGGGCGACAGCGTGGCCAGCCAGGTCAACGTGCAAAAGGCCCTCAAGGGCTCCATCATCGTGGGCGTGGAACAGGGCACCGTGGTCAAGTTCTCGCTGCGCGCGGGCATCCCCGTCAAAAAGAACGACGTCACCGTGGGCGTCATCACCCCCGGCTTCACCCTCTCCAGCGAACGCTTCGTGGACCAGGTCAAGAAGTCCCTGGGCATCGAGTGCACCATCTTCCAGGGCGACACGCGCGTCACCACCACCATCATGAAGGACGGCAAGCGCGCCGTGGGCACCAAGATGGACAACCCCAAGGTGCTCGAGGAGGTCCTGCAGAAGGGCAAGCGCTACCTGGGCAAGAACGCCATCCTGGGCGGCATGTACAACACCGCCTACTGGCCCATCATCGATGTCAACGACAAGGTCGCGGGCATGCTCTTCATCGGCCAGAAGCGCGAGTTCCTGGAAAAAGTGCTCGCCGAGACGCACCTCACCAGCCTCGTCTCCACCCTGACCGTGGGCCTCATCATGGTCATCGGCGGGTTCCTGTTCTCCCGCGCGCTGGTGCGGCCCATCCTGCGCACCATCGACTTCGCCAACGGCCTGGCCCAGGGCAGGCTGGACGAAAAGCTCGACGTGACCTCCAAGGACGAGACCGGCACCCTGGCCGACGCCCTGCGCGTCATGGCCGAAAACCTCAAGGGCAAGATCCAGGAGGCCGAGACCAGCTGCCAGGCCGCCGAAGCCAAGAGCCGCGAGGCCGAACACGCCACCCAGCAGGCCCTGGAGGCCAAGCTGGAGGCCGAAAGCGCCAAGCGCGAAGGCATGCTGGCCGCCGCGGGCAGGCTGGAGGAAATCGTGGAGCGCATCACCTCCTCCTCCGAGGAGCTCTCCGCCCAGGTGGAAGTGATGAGCCGGGGCATGGACCTGCAGCGCGACCGCGTGGGCGAGACCGCCACCGCCATGGAACAGATGAACGCCTCGGTGATCTCCGTGGCCCGCCAGGCGGGCGAGGTGGCCGAATCCTCCCAGGCCGCGCGCGAAAAGGCCGCCGGTGGCTCCGACGTGGTGCGCCGCGCCCAGCAGGCCATCGGCCACGTCAACTCCATCGCCAACCAGCTCAAGGACAACATGCACCAGCTGGGCAAGCAGGCCGAGGCCATCGGCCAGGTCATGAACGTCATCAACGACATCGCCGACCAGACCAACCTGCTGGCGCTCAACGCCGCCATCGAGGCCGCCCGCGCGGGCGACGCCGGACGCGGCTTCGCCGTCGTGGCCGACGAAGTGCGCAAGCTGGCCGAAAAGACCATGGGCGCCACCAAGGAAGTGGGCGACAACATCCGCGCCATCCAGGACTCCACGCGCAAGAACATCGACAGCATGGACAAGGCCACCCAGGCCATCGGCGAGGCCACCAGCCACTCCGACGAGTCCGCCCACGCCCTCGAGGAAATCGTCGGCATCTCCAAGAACAACGCCGACCAGGTGCGCGTCATCGCCGTGGCCGCCGAGGAACAGTCCAGCGTGTCCGAGAAGATCAGCGCCGCCGTGGAAGAGGTCAACCGCGTGGCCTCCGAAACCGCCGAGGGCATGACCCAGTCCGTGGCCGCCATCGGCGAACTGGCCCGCATGAGCGCCGACCTGCGC
>JAEXRD010000024.1 GCA_023438245.1 Pseudomonadota bacterium
GGAACGCCCCACGCGTTTCCAATTCTCCGTACAGGTCCGCTACTGGCCGCCCTCGCGCTTGAGGTCGGCCACCAGGGCGCGCAGGGTCTCGGCCTGCTCGGCCAGCTCGCGGATGGCCTTGGTGGTCTCCTGCATGCTCTCGGCGGTCTCGGTGGCGATGGCGTTGATCTGGTCCACGGCCTGGTTGATCTCCTCGCTGGCGGCGGACTGTTCCTCCGCCGCGGTGGCGATGCTCTGCACCTGGCTGGCGGTGCTCTCGCTCATGCGCACGATCTCGTCGAGCACCTGGCCGGACTGGCGCACCAGCTCGGTGCTGCCCTCGATGGCGCGCCCGGCCTCGTCCATGCCCTGGATGTTCTGCTTGGAGACCTCCTGGATGCCCCGGATGGTGTCGCCCACCTCCTTGGTGGCGGTCATGGTCTTCTCGGCCAGCTTGCGCACCTCGTCGGCCACAACCGCGAAGCCGCGCCCGGCGTCTCCGGCCCGCGCGGCCTCGATGGCGGCATTGAGCGCCAGCAGGTTGGTCTGGTCGGCGATGTCGTTGATGACGTTCATGACCTGGCTGATGTCCTGGGCACGCTGGCCCAGGGCGTCCATGTCGGCCTTGAGCCTGCGGGCCAGGGCCAAGAGCTGGTCCATGGAGGCGATGGAGCGGCCCACCACCTCGTTGCCGCTCACGGCGCGGCTCTTGGCGGTCTCGGCCCCGTCGGCGGCCTGGGTGGCGTTCTTGGCCACCTCCAGCACGGTGGCGTTCATTTCCTCCATGGCCGTGGCCGTCTCGGTGATGCGCTCCTTCTGGGTCTCGGTGGCGCGGTCGATGTGCTGGGCCTGGCCGGAGATCTCCTCCGAGGCCGAGCTCAGGCGCTCCACCACGGCCTCCAGCCGCTGGGCGGCGGCCAGCAGGCCCTCGCTGCGGGCGCGCAGGGCCGCGCCCTTGGCCTCGTCGGCCTCGGCGGCGGCGCGCTGGGCCGCGGCGGCCTTGTCCTCGGCCTCGCGGGTCTTGATGCCGATCTGCTCCATGTTCTGGCGCAGGGTGGCCACCATGGTGTTCAGCGCGGTCTCCAGGTGGGAAATCTCGTCGCGGCCCCGCACGTCCAGGCTCACCCCCAGGTCGCCCTTGGCCACGGCGTCGGCGGCGTTCGTGGCGGCGGCCAGGGGCCGGGTGATGCTGCGGAAGATCATGAGCGACAGCGGCAGCACGAGCACCAGGAACAGCGCGCCGGTGACCCCGCCGATGAGCATGCCCGAGCGGCGCACCATGCCGCCGATGGTGGCGTCGATCTCGGCCTTCTTGTCGTCGATGTTGTCGATGTACACGCCGGTGCCGATCCAGTAGTCGGTGCCGGGAATCGTCTCGGCGTAGGCCAGCTTGGGCACCAGGCCCTTGCCGGGCTTGTCGAACACGTAGTTCACGAAGCCGCCGCCGCCCTTGGCGGCCTTGGCCAGCTCCTGCACGAAGGCCACGCCGTTCTTGTCCTTGGCCCCGGCCAGGTCCTTGCCGGTGATCTCCGGCTTGGGCGGCACGGTGACCACGATGGTGCCCTCGTAGACGAAGAAGTAGCCGCTCTTGTCCTCCTCGAAGACGATGGGCTTGACCTGGGCGCGGATGGCCTCGGCCCAGATCTTCTTGTCCGGCGGCATGGCCTTGACCGACTCGGCCAGGGACAGCGCCAGGCTGTGCACGCCGATCTTGAGCTTCTCGCGCTGGCCCTCCAGCATGGCCTGCTGGGTTTCGCCGGAGGCCAGGTCCTTGAGGGCCTCGAGCTGGTGCAGAAAGGCCCCGCCCACCAGCACCGGGAAGAGCACGGCGATGCAGATGAGCAGGATGATGCGGGCCTTGATGGTGATGGAGCGCATGATTCCTCCGAAGGTTTCCCGCTCGTGTGCGTGGGGGCGCAATACGAGGGGGGGTGAGGGCTTGCCCCTACGTATCGTCCATTTTCCGGCCGGAGGAAAGGGGGGATGCGCAAAAAAAGGGAGCCGACGCAGGCGTCGGCTCCCGGCGAGTCATGTCCTGGCTGGAGTTTACCTGCCGCCCTCGCGCATGAGGTCGGCCACCAGGGTGCGCAGGGTCTCGGCCTGCTCGGCCAGATCGCGGATGGCCACGGTGGTTTCCTGCATGCTCTGGGCGTTCTCAGTGGCGATGGCGTTGATCTGGTCCACGGCCTGGTTGATCTGCTCGCTGGCGGCGGACTGCTCCTCCGCCGCGGTGGCGATGCTCTGCACCTGGAGGGCGGTGTTCTCGCTCATGCGCACGATCTCGTCGAGCACCTGGCCGGACTGGCGCACCAGCTCGGTGCTGCCCTCAATGGCGCGTCCGGCCTCGTCCATGCCCTGGATGTTCTGCTTGGAGACCTCCTGGATGCCCCGGATGGTCTCGCCCACCTCCTTGGTGGCGGTCATGGTCTTTTCGGCCAGCTTGCGCACCTCGTCGGCCACGACGGCGAAGCCGCGCCCGGCGTCGCCAGCCCGCGCGGCCTCGATGGCGGCATTGAGCGCCAGCAGGTTGGTCTGGTCGGCGATGTCGTTGATGACGTTCATGACCTGGCTGATGTCCTGGGCGCGCTGGCCCAGGGCGTCCATGTTCTGCTTGAGGCCCTTGGCCAGGGTCAGCAGCTCGTCCATGGCCTTGATGGAGCGGCCCACCACCTGGTTGCCCGTGGTGGCGCGGCTCTTGGCGGTCTCCGCGCCCTCCGAGGCCTGGGTGGCGTTCTTGGCCACCTCCAGCACGGTGGCGTTCATCTGCTCCATGGCCGTGGCCGTCTCGGTGATGCGCTCCTTCTGGGTGATCGTGGCCCGGTCGATGTTCTGGGCCTGGCCGGAGATCTCCTCCGAGGCGGAACTCAGGCGCTCCACCACGGTCTCCAGGCGCTGGGCGGCTGCCAGCAGGCCCTCGCTGCGGGCGCGGATGGCCTGGGCCTTGGCCTCGTCGGCCTCGGCTGCGGCGCGCTGGGCCGCCGCGGCCTTGTCCTCGGCCTCGCGGGTCTTGGCCTCGATCTGCTCCATGTTCCGGCGCAGGGTGGCCACCATGGTGTTCAGCGCCTTCTCCAGGTGGCTCAGTTCGTCGCGCCCCTGAACGTCGAGGACCACGGACAGGTCCCCTCCGGCCACCTGCTCGGCGGCCCGGGTGGCTCCGGCCAGGGGCCGGGTGATGGTGCGGAAGATGAGCAGGGACAGGGGCAGCACCAGCACCAGGAACAGCGTGCCCACGATGCCGCCGATGGTGAACCCGGCCCGGCTGACCATGCCGCCGATCTCGGCGCTGATGGAGGCCTTCTTCTCCTCGATGTTGTCGATGTACACGCCGGTGCCGATCCAGTAGCCGGTGCCGGGGATCATCTCCGCGTAGGAGAGCTTGGGCTGGTCGCCCTTGCCGGGCTTGGGGAACACGTAGCTGACGAAGCCGCCGCCCTGCCTGGCCGCGGCCTCAAGCTCGCGGATGAGGAACACCCCGTTCTTGTCCTTCAGCTCGCCCAGGTCCTTGCCCTGGCTCTCCGGCTTCACGGGGAAGGCCACGTTCACCGTGCCCTCGTACACGAAAAAGTAGCCGCTCTGGTCGGCCTCGAAGATGATGGGCTTGACCTGGGCGCGGATGGCCTCGACCCAGATCTTCTTGTCCGGGGGCAGGGCCTTGACCGATTCGCCAAGGGTCAGGGCCATGGCGTGCACCGCCAGCCTGAGCCGCTCCTTCTGTCCGCTGAGCATCTCTTCCTGGGTCTGCGTGATGGCGAAGGACTTGATGCCCAGCATCTGGTACAGGAACGCGCCGCCTACAAAGGAGGAAAAGGCGACGATGAGGGTGATGAGGATGATGATCCGCGCACGTATTGTAATGCCACGCATAAGCCCTCCGGATGTGTCTGATCTGGCATAAGTCCAGGAGTGGGGGGCTCCGGATCACAGATCGCCGTATAATAAGTAATCATGGCCGTGGTGCATTACAAGAGTTTCGCCGTTGCTTTCGGCAGGCGGTCAGTACAACGCGGCGAACGGCGAGGTTGTGCGTAGTACGCATGCGCGGGGCTCCGCGATGCAGTGGAGGGGGCGGGCGCGCCGGTCGGCGGGGCTAGTCGTGGTGGTCGATGTCGGCGCAGAGGATGCAGGAGCGGCCGTCGCGGTCCTTGTAGGCCGCGGAGATGGTGATGCAGCGGTTGCCGCTGGCCAGCGAGATGTAGGGCGGGGTGGTGAACTTGGGCAGGCCCGCGCGCAGGGGCAGGTAGTATTCCTTCAGCGAGTGGTCGGCCCCCACGCGGGCGGGCTCGTAGATGAAGCGCTTGCGTTTGCGCAGCTTGGCGGGGTTGCACACGGTGTCGGAGATCTGCACGCCGCGCGCGTTGAGCACGTAGAGGCACTCGATGTGGTCGTGGTCGTCGATGAACCCGGTGAGCAGCCTGTCCAGACCGGTGGAGCCGATTTCCGTGAGGCTGGCGCAGAGGCTCAGCACCAGGGCGTCGTGGCGGGCGTACAGGGCCTTCTGCGCGGCGAAGCGCTCCGTGGCGTGGGCCTTGAACTTGTGGGCCAGGTAGTTGATGCGCTCGCTGACCAGCTCCGGGTCGGGCATGCGCGGGGAGGGCCTGCCGAAGTAGTAGCCCTGGAACACGTCCACGCCGATCTCCAGCAGGCGCATGATGTCCTCCTGGCGCTCCACGCCCTCGGCCAGGGCAAGGGAGCCCAGGCGCGAGGACATCTGCACGAAGCTCTTGACCACCTCCATCCTGGTGTAGCGGTCGGCCACGCCGGAAACCAGCGAGCGGTCGAGCTTGAGCACGTCGGGGCGCAGCAGCGGAATGCGGTCCAGGTTGGAATGCCCCGCGCCCAGGTCGTCCAGGGCGATGAGGAAGCCGTTCTTGCGGTAGGAGTTGACGAACTCGGCCAGGGCCTGGGTGTCGCGCGCGCGCGACTCCACGATCTCGATGAGGATGTTGTTGGGGCTGATGCCCAGGCCTTTCACCGCGCCGATGAGGAAGCCCGAGCCCACCACCTCGGAGTCGATGGCGTGGCCGTCCACGTTGATGGACAGGATGATGCCCTTGTTCCTGGCGTGGATGGGCGCGAAGGCCTCCAGGGCGCGCCTGCGGCACAGGCGGTCCAGCTCCAGCAGGCGCCCGGCCTCCGACGCCATGCGGAACATCTCCAGGGGCGGGATGTCGTCGCCGGGGGCGGAGCAGCGGGCCAGGGCCTCCACCCCCAGGAGCGAGCGCCGCTTGATGGAGACCAGGGACTGGAAGGCGGTGGTGATCCAGCCGTTTTCCAGTATCTCGTCTATGGTCACGGCTTCGGCGTTCTCGCTCATTCGGGGGCACCTTGCATCGCCGGGTGTGGCGTGCACGGGGCACGCGGCGATGGGCGAATTGAGCAAGTATCGGTCCATGTTGGTAACATGCCGCATACATAGGGGAAAATTCACATGAACAGGTCAAGTATGGAAAATGGGCATAGAATATTACCAATTTTGAGCATATCACAAATACGCAGATTCACAAATTTGCAAACATTGCCCTTTGTCTGCAGGCCTTTGAAAAAAGGTGTTGACAACCCGGGGCATGGCGGGTAGATGCTCACCCCATGAACCTCTCCTTTGCCAACAATACCACCCTCTCCTACTGCCAGTACTGGTATTATTGGTTTAGCCGCGCCTGCGGCCTGGGAGAGGTGTGTTAGCGCACAGGATACGTTAACCCAAAGCCTCTTCAGGAAGGGCCGCAGGCGAAAGCCGGCGGCCCTTTTTTTCATCCACCGCCGGAGAGCCAGACAGTCCAGACCACACGAGGCCAAACCGCACGAGACCAGGAGGTCCGACATGCATCTCGGGAAAGCCATCAGACTGGAGCGCATCTTCAACCGCAACACCAAACGCACCATCATCGTGCCCATGGACCACGGCACCACGGTGGGCCCCATCGCAGGCATCGTGGACATGCGCGAGGCCGTGGGCGCGGTGGTGGAAGGCGGGGCCAACGCCGTGCTGATGCACAAGGGCCTCGTCAGATGCGGCCACCGCACCCAGGGCAAAGACATCGGCCTCATCGTCCACCTCTCCGCCAGCACCACCCTCTCCCCCTTCCCCAACGCCAAGACCCTCGTGGGCACTGTTGAAGACGCCATCCGCCTGGGCGCCGACGCCGTGAGCGTGCACGTGAACCTGGGCGACGAGAGCGAAGCCAAGATGCTCAACGATTTCGGCGCGGTCACCAGCACCGCCCAGAGCTGGGGCATCCCCGTGCTGGCCATGGTCTACGCCCGCGGCCCCAAGGTGCGCAGCGAGTTCGACGCCGCCGTGGTGGCCCACTGCGCCCGCGTGGGCGTGGAGCTGGGCGCGGACGTGGTCAAGGTGCCCTACACCGGCGACGTGGACAGCTTCGGCCATGTGGTGGACTCCTGCTGCGTGCCCGTGGTCATCGCCGGCGGCCCCAAGCTGGACAGCACCCAGGCCTTCCTGCAGATGGTGCACGACTCCATCCAGGCGGGCGGCTCGGGCCTGTCCGTCGGGCGCAACATCTTCCAGCACAAGAACCCCGCGGCCCTGTGCCAGGCCCTGTCCAAGGTGGTGCACGACGACGTGGACGTGGCCGACGCCATGGCCATGCTCGAAGGCAAGGAGTAGCCCGGGCCATGAAGAAGCTCATCTTCAAGGCCGTGCCCTTCCAGAAGAAGCTGGTCACCCTGGCCCTGGAATCCGGCGTGGACGCCATCCTCACCGACACCGCCCATGCCGAGGCCGTGCGCGCGCTGGCCCGCATCGAGGTGCTCACCGAGGTGGACATGGCGACCATCACCCTGAATTCCAAGGCCGACGAAGAGGAGGCCACCGCGCTTCTGAAGAGCGGCAAGCCGGTGTGCCTGGCCACGGGCTGGGAGATCATTCCGGTGGAGAACATCCTGGCCCAGGCCGAGAACCTGGCCCTGGAATGCGAGAGCCTGGACCGCGCCGTACTGGCCGCGGGCATCCTGGAGCGCGGGGCCGACGCCATCGTGGTCACGCCCGAGGGCGCCGGGGATCTCAAGAACATCGCCAAGGAACTCAAGCTCTCCCAGGGGCGCCTGCACCTGGAGCGCGCCGTGGTGACGGAGATCGCCCCCGCGGGCCTTGGCCACCGCGTGTGCGTGGACACCATCTCCATGCTGCGCCGCGGCCAGGGCATGCTGGTGGGCAATTCCAGCGCCTTCACCTTTCTGGTGCACGCCGAGACCGAGAGCAACCCCTACGTGGCCGCCCGGCCCTTCCGGGTCAACGCCGGGGCGGTGCACGCCTACGCCGTGCTGCCCGGCGACAAGACCTGCTACCTGGAGGAGCTCTCCGCCGGGCGCGAGGTGCTCATCGTGGGCGCGGACGGCAGCACCAGCCTGGCCACGGTGGGCCGGGTGAAGGTCGAGGTCCGGCCCATGCTCAAGATCAGCGCCCGGGTCAAAAGCGCCGACGGCTGCGAGGCCACGGGCCAGGTGTTCCTGCAGAACGCCGAGACCATCCGCGTCACCGGGGCCGACGGCACGCCCATCAGCGTGGTGAACCTGAAGCCCGGCGACGAAATCCTCTGCCGCACCGACGTGGCGGGCCGCCACTTCGGCATGCGCATCTGCGAAGACATCAAGGAGGGCTAGGTGAGCGACGACAACAAGCCCTCCGGCGGCGATCCGCAGGTTTCCGTGGACCTGGCCGCCCTGCGCGAGGAGATCGACGCCCTGGACGAGGGCATCGTGGAGCTGCTCAATCGCCGGGCCGCCATCAGCATCCAGGTGGGCCGCACCAAGAAGGACTCCCCTGAGACCGTGTTCAAGCCCCTGCGCGAGAAGGCCGTGCTGGAGCGCCTGGCCAGCCTGAACCCCGGCATCCTGCCGGAGAGCCACCTGCACGCCATCTACCGCGAGATCATGAGCTCGTCGCGCCGCCTGCAGCGCCCGGAGCGCGTGGTCTACCTGGGGCCGGAGGGCACCTTCAGCTACTTCGCGGGGCTGGAGTACATGGGCCGCAGCGCCGAGCTGGCCCCCAAGGCCACCTTTGACGAGATCTTCCGCGCCGTGGCCGACGGCGAGGCCGAGCTGGGCGTCATCCCGCTGGAGAACTCGCTGCAGGGCACCGTGGGCCAGGTGGTGGACCTGTTCATGCTCTTCCCGGTGTACATCCACGCCGAGCTTTACTGCCGCATCACCCACTGCCTCATGGGCAAGGCCGACTTCCCGGCGGACGTGAAGGAGATCCACTCCCACCCGCAGCCGCTGGACCAGTGCTCCGGGTGGCTGAAGAACAACATGCCCGGGCGCACGCTGGTGCCCGCCAACAGCACCGCCGCCGCCGCCGAGATCGCCGCCCTGCGCGGCCCCGAGGTGGCCACCGTGGGCCACATCCGCCTGGCCGACCGCTACGGCCTGAACGTGCTGGCCGCGCACATCGAGGACCTGCCCGACAACTGGACGCGTTTCCTCATCATCGGCCCCCGGCCAGGCACCGAGGGCGCGCGCGACAAGACCTCCATCCTGTTCACCGTGCCGGACAAGCCCGGCGCGCTGGCCGAGGTGCTGGAAAGCTTCGCGGGCCGGGCCATCAACCTCACCAAGCTGGAGAGCCGTCCCCTGCGCGGCGAGAAGTGGAAATACGTGTTCTTCGCGGACCTGGAGTGCGACCTCTCGCGCATGGAGTACGACAGCTTCCTGGCAAGCTTGCGGGAGCGCTGCCACACCCTGCGCATCCTGGGCTCCTACCCCACCGGGCCGCACCTGGATGCCGGAGGCAGGCAGTAATGAGCGCCGCGAACAAGCCTTCGCCCATCGTGGTCCAGGCCCCGGCCTCCAAGTCCGCCTCGCACCGGGCCTGCATCGGCGCGGCCCTGGCGCAGGGGACAAGCCGCCTCTCCGGCGTGCTGGAAAGCCAGGACCTGACCCGCACCATGGAGTGCCTGACCAATTGCGGCGCGGGCTTTGAACGCACCGGCGCGGGAGAGTACGTGGTGCAGGGCATGCCCGACGGCCCAAGGAGCGGCGAAGCCGTCGCCGACCTGAACGTGGGCGAGAGCGGCACCACCTGCCGCCTGCTGGCCGGGGTGGTCAGCGCGGGCCGGGGGAGCTTCCGCATCCACGGCGAGGGCCGCATGCACGACCGGCCCCTGGGCGAGCCCGCGCGCGCGCTGGAAAGCCAGGGCGTGGCGTTCCGCTTCGAGGAGAAGCCCGGCTATCCGCCCGTGGTGATCGAGACCACGGGGCTCAAGGGCGGCGACATCGACGTGCGCCTGGAGGAGAGCAGCCAGTACCTTTCCGGCATCCTGCTGGCCGCGCCCCTGGCCAAGGCTCCCCTGACCATCGGCATCTCCGGCTCCAAGGCCGTGAGCTGGCCGTACGTGTCCCTCACGCTGCAGGCCATGCGCGACTTCGGCGTGCCCGCGGTGGTGGAGGTGCTGCGGGACGGGGCGTTCGTGCCGGTGGACTACGCGGGCGTCACCAGCGCCAGGCCCGGCGAGCTGCGCTTCCGGGTCAGCCCCGGGGCCTACCGGGCCCGCGGCCTGCGCGTGGAGGGCGACTGGAGCAACGCGTCCTACTTTCTGGCCGCCGGGGCCGTGGGCAGGCGTCCGGTGACGGTGCGCGGGCTCTCCCGCGACTCGCTCCAGGGCGACCGGGCCATCCTGGACATCCTGGCCGCCATGGGCGCGCATGTTTCCTGGGACGAGGCGGGCGAATCCGTCACCGTGACCCCGCCGCCCCGGGCCGAGGGCCTGCGCGGCATCGACGTGGACATGGGGGCCTGCCCGGACCTGGTGCCCACCGTGGCCGTGGCCGCGGCCTTTGCGCGCGGCAAGAGCGTCATCCGCAACGTGGCGCACCTGCGCATCAAGGAATGCGACCGGCTGGAGACCCTGGCCACGGAGATCGTGAAGACCGGCTGCGGGGCCGCCATGACCTCGGACACGCTCACCATCGAGCCTTCGGCCCTGGGCCTCACCGCCCTGGCCGGGCACGAGATCGAATTCTGCACGCGCGGCGACCACCGCATGGTCATGGGCCCGGCGCTGTTCGCGCTGGCGGGCATCCGCGCCTCGTTCGACAACCCCGGCTGCGTGGCCAAGAGCTTCCCCGGCTTCTGGGGGGCCTTCACCCCTGTCGTTGAAGGGCAGGAGGGCTAGGGCGTGGGCTTCGCGGTGAGGCATATCTGCATCGTGGGCGCGCGCGGCCAGATGGGCGCGCTGTTCGTGCGCAGCTTCCGCAAGGCCGGGTACGAGGTCTCCACCCTGGACCGGCCCTATACGGACGAGGCCATGGCGGCGGCGCTGCCGGGGGCCGACCTGGTGATCCTTTCCGTGCCGGTGGACGCCATGCGCCGCGTGGCGGAAACCCTCGCCCCCAGGCTGAAGCCCGGGGCCATCCTGGCGGACGTGTGCTCCGTGAAGGTGAACCCGCTTCGGGACATGCTGGAGGCTTACGACGGGCCGGTGGTGGGCACGCATCCGCTGTTCGGGCCGGTGATTCCGCAGGGCTTCGAGCCGCGCGTGGCCGTGACGCCCGGGCGCGTGGAGGGCGCGGCCCAGGCCGTGTCCGAGGTTTTCGCCCGCGCGGGCTACACCCCGTTCGACAGCACCGCCGAGGAGCACGACCAGGCCATGGCCTGCGTGCAGGGGCTCAATTTCATCACCACCGTGGCCTACCTGGCCACCGCCCGGCAGGTTCCCGGCATCGAGAAGTTCCGGGTGCCCTCGTTCGAGCGCAGGCTGGAGGCGGCCCGCAAGATGCTCATCCAGGACCGGGAGCTCTTCCAGCTCATCAGCGAGGACAACCCCTACATGCAGCAGACCGTGCGCCAGTTCGCCTCCTTCGTGGACATCGCCGCGGGGGGCGACCTGGACCTGCTCTCCGCGCGCGCATCCTGGTGGTGGCGCGAGACGGCATAGGGACGCGGAAACCCGCCGGGATCGGCGGAACTTGCACTGGTGCAGGCCGCGTCCCAGGTGGGGCGCGGCTTTCTCAATTGATACGGAGGACACATGGACATTCGCTTGCGGCACTATGGAAAATGGCTCCCGGCCGACGTGCAGACTCCCATCAGCCTGTACCTGGGCCTGGTGGGCGACGCGCCGGGCATCCTCTTGGAGAGCGCGGAGGTGGACGGGCGGCTGGGCCGCTTCAGCCTCATCGCCTGGGACTTCCGGCTCATCGCCGAGCCCGAGGGCGGCAAGCTCAAGCTGGACATCCGCGACGAACGCCTGGCGCCCCTGAAGGCCCTGGAGGGCCTGGACTACATGGAGGGCATCCGCAAGCTGCTGAAAAGCGTCGACATCGAGCAGCCCGGCCTGAAGGAGCCCCTGCCCGCGCTGACCCGCGCCCTGCTGGGCTACCTGGGCTACAGCGTGGGCGGCATGCTGGAGCCCAAGCTGGCCGCCAGCATGCCCCCGGAAAAGGCCGAGGCCCGGCTGGTGCTGCCCGCCCAGGTGGTGCTGTACGACCACCTGCGCGCCCGCTGCTGCTACCTTTCCCTGGACGACAACGGCGGGGCCGGTCCCAAGCCCGCCAAGCTGGGCAACGCGGGCAGCTTCGAGCTCGTCACCGAGGAGCCCAGCGCCACGCCCGGCCAGGCGGAATACGAGGACATGGTGCGCGAGGCCAAGCGCCTCATCACCGAGGGCGAGGGCATCCAATTGGTTCTGTCCGTGCGCTTCGCCACCCCGTTCGCGGGCGAGTCCTTCGGGGTCTACCGGCGGCTCAGGCAGGCCAATCCCTCGCCGTTCATGTTCTTCATGCGCTTCGAGGACGAGACCCTGCTGGGCAGCTCGCCGGAGATGATGGCCAAGTGCGACGCGGGCAGGCTGGAGGTCCGGCCCATCGCGGGCACGCGTCCGCGCGGCGCCACCGAGGCCCAGGACATGGCCTACGAGCGCGAGCTGCTGGCCGATCCCAAGGAGCGCGCCGAGCACGTCATGCTGGTGGACCTGGGCCGCAACGACCTGGGGCGCATCGCCACCCCGGGCAGCGTGGAGGTGGCCAAGTTCATGCGCGTGGAGCGCTTCTCCCACGTCATGCACCTCACCAGCTACGTGGAGGCCGACCTGCGCGAGGGCCTGGACGCCATCGACGTGCTGCAGGCCACCTTCCCGGCGGGAACCGTGGCGGGCGCGCCCAAGATCTGGGCCATGGAGACCATCGCCCGCATGGAGAAGGGCCCGCGCGGGCCCTACGCCGGGGCCATGGGCTGGCTGGGCCTGGGCAAGGGGCCGGTGTGCGTGGGCACGGGCATCACCATCCGCAGCATGTGGCTGCGCGATGGGGTGATGAACTGGCAGGCCGGGGCCGGGCTGGTGTACGACTCCGACCCGACCAAGGAATGGCAGGAGTGCAACAACAAGGCCCGCATCATCCGTGAAATCCTGTCCTCCAAGGGGGTTGGCGATGTTTTTGCTGATCGATAACTTCGACTCCTTCACCTTCAACCTGGTGCAGACCTTCCAGCAGCTGGGGGCCGACCCGGTGGTGTACCGCAACGACCGCCCCGAGCTGCTCGACCCGGGGTTTGTGGCGAAGCTCACCCGCGTGGTGCTCTCCCCCGGCCCCAGCCGCCCGGAGAACGCGGGCAACTGCCTGAAGTTCCTCAAGGTGCTGGAGGACCACGACAAGATGGTCCCGGTGCTGGGCGTGTGCCTGGGCCACCAGACCCTGGGCCACTACGCCGGGGCCTCGGTTGTCAGGGCCGACAGGATCATGCATGGCAAGACGAGCGTGATCTCGCACACCAACGCCGACGTGTTCGAGGGCCTGCCCAATCCCTTCGAGGTCTGCCGCTACCACTCGCTGCTGGTGCTGGCCCACGAGGCCCCGGACAAGCTGGTGGTGACGTCGAAAACCGAGGAGGGCGAGGTCATGGGCATGCACTACGCCGACCGCCCCTGGAGCGGCGTGCAGTTCCATCCGGAGTCCATCCTGACCCCGGACGGACCGAAGCTCTTGGCCAACTTCCTGAAAAAAACCAAGCAGCCCGCCTAGGGCAGCGGGGAGGACACAACCATGGCTGAAACCATGCGCGACATCCTGGAGGCCCTGGCCGCCGGAACCGACCTGACCCCGGAACAGGCGGCCCACGCCTTCCGCGAGCTCTTTGAGGGCGAACTCAGCCCGGCCCAGTCCGGCGCGCTGCTCATGGGCCTGCGCATCAAGGGCGAGACGCCCATGGAGCTGGCCAGCGCCGCCCGCGCCGGGCTGGAGCGCGCCAGGCCCGTCACCGGCCTGCCCGACGGCAAGCCCATGATGGACGTGGTGGGCACCGGGGGCGACCGCACCCACAGCTTCAACTGCTCCACGGCGGTGTCGCTGTACATGGCGGCCCTGGGCCACCGGGTGGTGAAGCACGGCAACCGCGCGGTGTCCTCCTCCTCCGGCAGCGCCGACGCGCTCGAAGGCCTGGGCCTGCCGCTTTCCACCGGCCCGGACGAGGTGCTGGACGAACTCAGGCGCACCGGCGGGTTCGTGTTCCTCTTCGCCCCGCATTACCACCCGGCGTTTGCGCACATCGCGCCCGTGCGCCGCGAGATGGGCATCCGCACCCTGTTCAACCTCATGGGGCCGCTGCTCAACCCCGCGCGCCCCACGCACCAGCTCTTGGGCGTGGGCCTGGCCGGGGCCCTGCCGCTCATGGCCGAGACCCTGGCCCTCACCGCGCCGCAGGAGATCGCCTTCGTGGTGCACGGCGCGGGCGGGTTCGACGAGCTGACGCCCTTCGGTCCCACGGTGGGCTTCAGCGTCGAGGCGGGCAAGGTGCGGCCCCTGCGCATCGAGCCGGTGGAGTACGGCCTCTCCGGCCACAGGCCCGAGGACGTGCGCGTGGCCGACAAAGCCGAGGCGCTGACGGCGCTCAAGGACGTGCTCTGCGGGCGCGGCAACGCGGCCATGCAGGCCATGACCGCGCTGAACCTGGGCGCGGCCCTGCACCTCATGACCGGGCGCGACCTGGCCGCCTGCATGGGCGAGGCCAAGACCGCCGTGGCCGACGGCGCGGCAAGGAGATTTGTCAGTGAATAATATGTTGGAGCGCTTCCGCGAGGCGCAGTTGCCCGGCATCGCCCGGCTGCGCAAGCTGAAGGCCGAGGGCGCCATGCCCCCCCCGTTCGACTTCGGAGAGGGCAGGCAGCGCCCGCCCTTCACCCGCGCCCTGCGCGCGGCGGGCCGCCCGGCGGTCATCGCCGAGTACAAGCGCGCCTCGCCCTCGCGCGGGGTCATCAACCTGGCGCTGACCCCGGCGGACGTGGCCCGCATGTACGCCGACGCCGGGGCGGCCTGCCTCTCCGTGCTGACGGAAGAGGCGCATTTCCAGGGCAGCCTGGGCTACCTTTCGGACATGGCCTTCGCCGGCCTGCCCATGCTGCGCAAGGACTTCCTCATCGATCCCGTCCAGGTGCAGGAGACCGCCGCCACCCCGGCCTCGGCCCTGCTGCTCATCATGCGCATGTTCCCCGGCGCGGCCGAGGTCAAGGACATGATCGGCCAGTGCCGCTACTACGGCCTGGAGGCCGTGTGCGAGGTCTTCGACGAGGGCGACCTGGACCTGGCGCGCTGGGCCGGGGCGGAGATCATCCAGGTGAACAACCGCGACCTGGACCGCCTGGTGACGGACCTGGACATCTCCCGCCGCCTTGCGGCCCGGAAAGAGTCCGGCGAGGTGTGGATCAGCGCCAGCGGGCTGGAGGCCCCGGAGCAGCTGGAGGAAATGGCCGCGCTGGGCTACGACGCGGTGCTCATCGGCACCTCGCTGATGAGCGCGCCCGACCCCGGCGCGGCGCTGGCGAAGCTCACCGCCGTGGCCAAAAACCGGCGGGAAGACAGGAGCGCCCCCAAATGAAGCGCATGCTGGTGAAGGTCTGCGGCATCACCCGGGCCGAGGACGCGCGCCTGTGCGCCGCCCTGGGCGCGGACATGCTGGGCTTCATCTTCCACCCGGGGAGCCCGCGCTGCGTGGACCCCTCGCTCCCGGCCAGCCTGGACGGGCAGGTGGACCTCATGGGTGCGCGCAAGGTGGGGCTGTTCGTGGACCAGACCCCGGACGAGGCCCTGGCGCTCCTGGAGGCGGGCAAGCTCCACCTGGCCCAGCTGCACGGCGGCCAGGACGAGGCGTTCTGCCGCAAGATCGGCCCGGAGCGCGTGCTCAAGGTGCTCTGGCCCGAAAGGGCTGCGAATGTTGACCAATTCCAGGCCGAGATCGACCGTTTCGCGCCGTATTGCCGCCTGTTCGTGGTGGATGCCGGAAGCTCCGGCGGGGGCCACGGGCGCGAGATCGGCGGCGCGGGCGCGGACATCCTGGCCCGGGCCAAGTTCCCCGTGCCCTGGCTCTTGGCCGGGGGCATCGGGCCGGACAACGCCACGGACATGCTGACCCGGTACGGCAGCGCCGACAAGTTCGGCGGGCTGGACCTCAATTCGGGCGTGGAGAGCGCGCCCGGCATCAAGGATTCTTCAAAGCTGCGCGCGGCCATGAGCGCCATCAAGGCGTTTCGCGCGCCCAAACACAAGGGGTGAACCCGTGAAGAAAGGCTACTTCGGTGACTTCGGCGGGCAGTTCGTGCCCGAGCTGCTCATGCCCCCGCTCCTCGAACTGGAGGACGCGGTGGAGAACATCCTGCCCAGCCAGGAGTTCCAGGACGAGCTGGGCCACGTGCTGCGCGAGTTCGTGGGCAGGCCCACGCCGCTGACCCTGTGCGAGAACCTCTCGCGCGAGCTGGGCATCACGCTCTGGCTCAAGCGCGAGGACATGGCCCACGGCGGCGCGCACAAGGTCAACAACACCATCGGCCAGGCCCTGCTGACCAAGAAGCTGGGCAAGAAGCGGCTGCTGGCCGAGACGGGAGCTGGCCAGCACGGCGTGGCCACGGCGCTGGCCGCCGCGCGCTTCGGCCTGGAGTGCGTCATCTACATGGGCGCCACGGACGTGGAGCGCCAGAGCCTCAACGTGCGCCGCATGAAGCTCTTCGGGGCCGAGGTGGTGGCCGTGGATTCCGGCACCAAGACCCTCAAGGACGCCATCAACGCCGCCCTGCGCGCCTGGATCGCCGAGCAGGCCACCACGCACTACTGCTTCGGCACCGCCGCCGGGCCGCACCCCTTCCCGCTCTTGGTGCGCGAGCTGCAGGCCGTCATCAGCCGCGAGGCGCGCGCCCAGATGCTGGCCCAGGCCGGTCGCCTGCCCGACTACGTCGTGGCCTGCGTGGGCGGCGGCAGCAACGCCATCGGGGCCTTCCACGAGTTCGTGCCCGACGCCTCCGTCAAGCTCGTGGGCGTGGAGGCCGCAGGCAGCGGCAAGCCCGGCGACTGGCACTCCGCCCCGCTGTCCAAGGCGGGCTGCCCCGGCGTGCTGCACGGCATGCACACCCAGCTCATCCAGACCGGGGAGGGCCAGATCCTGCCCTCGCATTCCATCGCGCCGGGCCTGGACTACCCCGGCGTGGGCCCGGAGCACGCCGCCTACCAGGCCAGCGGGAGGGCCCAGTACGACTGCGTCACCGACGACGTGGCCCTGGACGCCTTCATCCGCCTGTGCCGGGGCGAGGGCATCATGCCCGCGCTGGAAAGCTCGCACGCGCTGGGCTGGGTGCTCAAAAACGCCCACACCATGCCCAGGGGCTCCCACGTCGTGGTCTGCCTCTCCGGCCGCGGCGACAAGGACCTGGACATCGTCAACGACTACCTCGCCAAGAAGGGCTAGCACATGAGCACCTCCATCCTCACCAAACGCATCGAGGAGGCCCGGGCCGCCGGGCGCACCGCGCTGATTCCCTTCCTGCCCGCCGGATACCCGGACAAGGGCAGGTTCTGGGACCACATCGACCAGCTCGACGCCGCCGGGGCCGACATCATCGAGATCGGCATGCCCTTCTCCGACCCCGTGGCCGACGGACCCGTCGTCGAGCACGCCAGCCTCAAGTGCCTGGAACTCGGCGTGAACCTCAAGTGGCTGCTGAACGAGCTGGGCCTGCGCAAGGGCCGCTACAAGGCCGGGCTGGTGCTCATGGGCTACCTGAACCCCGTGCTGCAGTACGGCCTGGAGCGCTTCGCCGTGGACGCCGCCTCCGCCGGGGTGTCCGGCGTCATCCTGGCCGACGTGCCCTTCGAGGAGGCCGGGCCCATCCGCGCGGCCTTCGCCCCGCGCGGGCTGGACCTCATCCCCCTGGTGGGCCTGAACACCAGCGCCGAGCGCATGGCGCTCTACGCCAAGGAAGGGCGCGGGTTCGTGTACTTCGTGTCCGTGCTGGGCACCACGGGCGTGCGCTCCAGCTTCGATACCGGCCTGCCGCCGGAGATCCGCGCCGGGCTGACCCAGGCCAAGGCCACGTTCTCCATCCCCGTGGCGCTGGGCTTCGGCCTCAAGCACCCGGACCAGCTCAAGGAACTCACCGGCCTGGTGGACGCCGCCGTGTTCGGCAGCGCGCTCATCCGGCACATCGACCAGGGCGGCGACGCCGCCGGGTTCATGAAGGTGTGGAAGTAGGAG
>JAEXRD010000060.1 GCA_023438245.1 Pseudomonadota bacterium
CGGGCTTCGCCGCCACCTTGGCCTCGGCGTTGGCTTCCGGCTGGGCGGGGGCGGGCTGGGCCTCCTTCTTCGCCACGGGCTTGGCGGCCCCGGCGGCGGCAGGCGTGGCGGCGGCCTCGGCGGCCTCGCGCTCCATGCGCGCCTTGCGGCCCTCGGCCTCGGTGACGCGCAGGTCCTGCGTGGGCACGGGCGCGCGCGAGGCGAAGCAGCCGCCCAGCAAGGCCAGCGCCATCAGGGCGAGGGCGGCCAGCGGCAGTGCGGCGACGGTGGTGCGGGGTGCGGAGCTGGATTTTCCGGTCATGTCGGCCTCCGGAACAAGGTTGTTGGCTGGTTGGGCAAAGCCAAGATTTTCTCTAGAGTATGGCAAGGCACCCGGATTGGCAAGGGCTGGCGGCGGCTTCGGTGCCGGGCGGGGGCATGGGGCTGGTTCAGGGGGGGCAGGGCAGGAGCCGCAGCGCGGCGCGCGGGGCAAAAGTAAAGGCGCCCGGCCTTGCAGCCGAGCGCCTCACACCCTTTCCAACAGAGAATCGGTTTTGGACTAGAAGCCGTAGCCCAGCGCTTCGCGGAGGTCCGCGGGCAGGTTGGCGGTCTTCTCGGGAGCGGCCTTCTTCTTGGACTTGCCAGCCTTCACGCGGGCGGCCTTGACGTCATCCAGCGCAAAGGTGCGGGGGATGGCGAAATTCTGGCCGGGGTAGATCAGATTGGGATTCTTGATCTTGTCGCGGTTGGCCTTGAAGATCAGGGGCCACATGAACGGATCGTTGTAGATCTGCTTAAATTCGGAGATCCACCACAGGCAGTTGCCCTTCACGACCGTGTAGGAAGTGGGCAGCTTGGCGTAGTCGGCCTCGAAGATCTGGCGAGGAGTCATGGGGGCCGGAGCCACCTCACGAGTCTCAGCCTTGGGGGCCGGGGCCGGCTCCGGGGTCACCTTTTTGGCGCAACCCGCGGCGAACAGGACGGTGCAGACGATGGCGAGCAAGATGAGCTTCTTCATGGTTTTATTTCCCTCCTCCGTTGGAGACCAAAGCCTATTCCTGTGTTTGAATGGTGTCAAGATTCTCATCCCATCCTTTCGGCCCAATTATGCAAAATTTTTTTCTCCTGCAGCACCAGGCGATCATTGGCGTTGATGGAACTGGCGCGCTCCACGGCCTGGGCGGCCTCGGCCACCCAGCCGCCAAGGCGCAGGCTTTGGGCTGCAAGCACGTACATTCGTTCGGGATGTTCGCCGTACACGCCCTCGATGAGCAGATCGTAGTCCGCCCCGAAGACCTCGCGCACCAGCGCGTTCTGCGAGAACAGGTACCGGGCCAGCAGCGCGTTCTCCTTGTGCAGGGCCAGGTAGATGGGCAGCAGCCTGCGGCACTGGCTCATGATGAAGCGGATGCGGTCGATCTCGCGGCGCATGCTCTCCTCGGTCTGCTTCAGCACCTGGAACAGGTCCTCGGCGATGGCGCGCTCGGTCTCGGGCAGGTCGCGCCCGCGCAGGGCCAAAAACCACGGGGCGTAGGTCAGCGCCTGGTAGCCGTCCTCCTTGAGCTTCACCGTCTCGTGGAAGATGTAGCCCAGGCCCCAGTCCAGGAACTGGCCGGTGAGCGGGGTGTCCGGGTCGTTGCGGAACACGTGGTGGGCGGTGTCCTTCATGCGCCACAAGAGGCCCTTGTCCATCTCCCAGCCCACCAGGTCGCGCAGGATGGTGAAGGCCACCACGCCCTCGCGGTCGAACGAGCGGAACTGCTCCTCCAGGGCCTTGCAGGCCATGCAGAAGTTGCGGAACATGTCGCGCACGAACTCCGGCAGCTTGGCGCGTATCCAGGTCTTGGACATCTAAGGCCTCCTGCCTTTTGCGGGCTTGCCGGGCTTTTCGGCGCTGGCGGCCAGCCGGGCCAGTTCGGCCAGCCGGGCGTCCACCAGGTGGTACAGCGAGCCGGTGGGGTAGCGCCCGGCGGCGTTGCGCTTTCCGGCGGGCAGGCCGGTGAGGATCTGCATGGCCTCCTCGATGCTGGCCACGGGGTAGAGGTGGAAGCGGCCCTGGCGCACGGCCTCGGCCACCTCGTCCTTGAGCATCAGGTGCACGGTGTTGTCCGCCGGGAAGAGCACGCCTTGCCTGCCGGTGAGCCCGCGCCTGCGGCAGACCTCGTAGAAGCCTTCGATCTTGCGGCTGACCCCGCCCACGGCCATGATGGCCCCGGACTGGCTCACCGCGCCGGTGAAGGCCAGGGACAGGTCGATGGGCGCGCCCGAGAGCGCCGACAGGAGCGCCGCCAGCTCCGCGCCGGAGGCCGAGTCGCCCTCCACCCCGGCGTAGTTCTGCTCGAAGCACAGGCTGCCCGTGAGCACGATGGGCTTGTCCTGGGCGAACAGGCGCACCAGGTAGCTCTTGATGATCATCATGCCCTTGGTGTGGATGGGCCCGCCCAGCTGGGCCTCGCGCTCCAGGTCCAGGATGCCGCCGTGGCCCACGCCCACGGTGCAGGAGATCTGGTGCGGCAGGCCGAACTCGTAGTCGCCGAAGAGCGTGACGGACAGGCCGTTGGCCCGGCCCGCGCCCGCGCCGCCCGTGGCCACCTTGATGATCTCGCGGTCGTAGTCGGCCATGAACTCCTCTTCGAAGAGGTTGGCCCGGAAGTCGTGGTCGGCCACGGCGCGGGCCAGGTCGGCCTCCTCCACGCGCTCCCGGCCGTCCATGCGGGCGATGGCCGCGGCCTCCATCATGCGCGCGCGGATGAGCGGGAAGGACAGCGACAGGCGCTTCTGGTCCTCCACCAGGCGGCTGGCGTGGTCCACCAGCCCGGCCAGGGCCTCGCGGCTGAAGGGCGGCAGGCCCGCGTCGTCGATGATGCCCGCGATGGCCGAGAGGAACTGGCGGATGGACTGCGAGGTGCGCGCCGAGGCGCCCTGCATGTGGGCCTTGAGCTTGAAATGCTTGCGGAAGCGGTCATCGGCGGAGAGCAGGGCCTCGTAGCTCTCGTCGGTGCCCACCAGCACGATGCGCACATCCAGCGGGATGGGCTCGGGCTCGATGGTGCGCACGCGCACCTGCTCGCCGTCCACCGGGTCCTCCATGCGGATCTTGCCTGTGCGCAGGGCCCGCAGCAGGCCCTCCCAGGTGCCCTGGTTGCCCATGAGGTCTTCCACGTTCAAGATGAGGAAGCCGCCCAGGGCGCGGTGCAGGCTGCCGGCGCGCACCAGCGAGAAGTCGGTGTACATGGCGCCCATCTCGCTTTCGCGCTCGATGCTGCCCAGCAGGTTGAAGGCCGTGGGGTGGTCCTCCACGATGACAGGGGCGCCGGACTTGTCGCGGGCGTAGGCGCCGTTGTCCACGAACAGGTTGGCCTCGTAGCGCAGCAGCAGGTCCTCGGCGGTGTGCTGGTCCTGACTAGCGCCCCGGTCAAAGGCCCGGTCGTGGCCCCGGTCGTGGCGCGGGTCGGCGGGCACGGGGGCGTAGCCCTCGCGCGGGAGGAAGGCCTCCACGTTGTCCAGGATGTCCTTCTCCACGGCCTTGAGGTGCTCCACCAGCCGGGGCACGTGGGCGTAGTCGCCGGACAGCGGCCCGAGCTTCGCGGTGAGCACGGTCTGGGCCTCCTCGCGGTTGAGCCTGCCCTCGTCGGCGCGCAGGCCCTGCTCGCTCTCGGTGAGCTTGCGCAGGAACACGCCGATCTCCGAGAGCAGCTTCTCGCCCTTGACCTTGAGGTGCTTCTTGCGGGCCGGGGCCAGCTTGCCGTACTCCTCGTCGCCCATGACCTTGCCGCCCACCAGCGGCATGAGGGTGAGCCCGCCGGCGTCGTCCATGTCCAGGGCGAAGCCCCGGCCCCGCGCGGCGGCCTCCATCTTGTCATAGATGCTGTCGCGCTTGCTGGAGAAGCGCTTCATCAGCGCCTCGTGCTTGCGGCGGTAGGCGTCCTGGTCCAGGCGCGCGGCGATGTCGCTCTTGATGTCGGCCAGGGCCTTCATCAGCGCGGTCTTGAAGCGGCGGCCCTGGCCCGCGGGCAGCGAGACGGCCACCGGCCGGTCCTGGTCCTCGAAGTTGTGCAGGTACAGCCAGTCCGGCGGGGTGGCGCGGCGGGCGGCCTCCGGGGCCAGGAACCCGCGGGCGAAGTGGGTGCGGCCCAGGCCCGGCTCGCCCGCCAGGAACACGTTGTATTCGTTGCCGGGCATGACCAGGGCCATGCCCAGGGCCTGCAGGGCGCGGGGCTGGAAGGCGGCCCGGACGTTGCCGGGGCCCTGGCGGTCCTTGCGCCGGGGATGGGGAATGGCGGTGCTGTCCGCCCAGGGCAGGGCGGCGGGGTCGAGCCTGGTGCGCAGTTTTTCAACGGGCAGCTCGCGGGCTGTGCGCGGCGGAAAGAGGTCGCTTTTTTTCGTCATGGCTCCGTGCCTGGATGGGATGGGGTGGCGGCAAGCCTGCCGCCTTGAAAAGTTGTACGTCCTTTGCGGCGGATTGTCACTAGAGCACCAAGGGCGCGGGCGGGGCACCCCGCCAACCCGGCGGGGGAAATGGCGAAAAAAGGTCGGCCAAACGGCGCGGGCGCATTGACGAGGGCAGGGCCTTGTGCTAGCTACTCGTCCTTGTGAAGAAATGAACGTCCCGACACGCGGCCTCCGCGGGACCGCCACGGGGTGAGTGCAATGTTCTTTCCCAAGCAGGACAAGCCTTCCGGCGCAATGGAACTGCTGTACACCGCGGGGACCATCGGTCTGCACCTGGTGTCGGCGACCTTCGTGGGGCTGGCCATGGGTTACTTCCTGGACATGTGGCTGGGAACAAGCCCGTGGCTGCTGGTGATTTTCCTCATCCTCGGAATCGTGGCGGGCTTCCGCGACATCTTCCGGGAGGCCCGGCGCATCCACCGGAGCACGCAAGGGGACGACACCGGCGGGCATTAGAGGCCTCCGCAGGGGTGCGGAGGTTGGAGGTCAAGGTTTCATGTCGAGTGGTCTTGTCCAGGGCGGCGTCCAGAAATTGGACGCCATGCTGTTTCGCAGGGGGTTCGTCCTGGGGGACGCGCGCAGGCTCATGCGCAACCAGATCATTCTGGCGGCGCTGGGTTCTTCGCTGGCCATGGGGGTGACGGGTCTGTCCGTTTGGGGCTGGTCCTTCGCCGCCGGCGCCGTGCTCATCAGCATCAATTTCTGGTGGCTTGCCAAAGCCGCGCAGGAGCTGGTGCGGGTGAAGCAGGGAGCCACGTTCACGCTTTTGACGCTCTTTTACGGACGGTTGATTCTGACCGCAGCCGCCATCACCGGACTCGTCGTCTGGCTGGGGGCATCGGTCTTCGGGCTTTTGGCGGGGCTTTCCACCGCGGTGGCCAACGCCACCCTGTGGGGAATCCTACAGATCAGGCACAAGGCCCCCGGGGTGGGGGACGGGAAGGAGGCATAAGGACATGGCTGGAGGACTTCCGCATCCGCTGACCTATTCGATCATTCTTGACGAGGCGCTGGGTCTGCACCTGCCGCCGCACGTGTACTACATGTGGCTGGCCATGATCATTCTGTTCAGCTGCGCCTTCGTTCTGCGCGGACGCCTGCAGCTCGTGCCCGGCGGCCTCCAGAACGTCTTCGAGACCATCATCGGCGGACTCGAGGACTTCACGGTCGCCAACATAGGAGAGGAAGGCCGCAAGGTGTTCCCCTTCCTGTGCGCCATGTTCCTGTTCATCCTGGTGATGAACTACATCGGCCTGATCCCCGGCTGCGACGCGGCCACCGCAAACGTGAACACCAACGCCGCAATGGCGATCTGCGTGTTCGTGTACTACAACTACATCGGCATCAAGAAGTGGGGCTTCAAGTACATCCACCACTTCATGGGCCCCGTGGCCGCCCTGGCCCCGCTCATGCTCGTGCTCGAGACCGTGAGCCACCTGGCCCGCCCGCTCTCGCTCACCCTTCGTCTCTTCGGCAACATCCGCGGCGAGGAAATCGTCCTGGTGCTGCTGTTCGTGCTCGCCCCCGTGGCCGGCACGCTGCCCATGTACTTCCTGTTCATCCTGGGCAAGACCATCCAGGCCTTCATCTTCTTCATGCTCACCATGATCTACCTGAAGGGCTCCCTGGAGCACGCCCACTAATCTTGGGGAAATGGTCGCACTGACCACAACACTTATACTTTAGGAGTACACAGTTATGCGCAAAGCTCTCTTCATGACCCTGGCCATGGTTCTCACCGCCACCGCCGCCTTCGCCTCTGACGCCCCCGCCGCCGCCGGCGCCGCCGTCGGCCCCGTGGCCGCCTGGGCCACCGCCATCGGCATGGCCATCGCCGCCGGCCTGTGCGGCCTCGGCCAGGGCATGGGCCTGAAGGCCGCCTGCGAAGGCACCGCCCGCAACCCCGAGGCCGGCGGCAAGCTGACCGTTACCCTGATCCTGGGCCTGGCCTTCATCGAGTCCCTGGCCATTTACGCCCTGGTCGTCAACCTGATCCTGCTCTTCGTGAAGCCCCTGGGCGCCTAGTCCAGCACTTCGCACCGGAAATAAAGGAGGCCGGCAAGGCCTCCTTTTTTCCGGGGGTTTTGTTAAAATCTTCACATAGAAAGACCTGCCCCCCTGGAACAAAAGTGAAGAGCGAGCACATCCCAAAGGCCACCATCGCCCGCCTGGCGACCTATATTCAGGTGCTGTCCGATCTCAAGCGCGACGGCACCGATGTCGTTTCCTCCGAGCGGCTGGCCCAGGCGTGTTCCGTCAACTCCTCGCAGATCCGCAAGGACCTGGCCTACTTCGGCGAGTTCGGCGTGCGCGGGGTGGGCTACTATGTCCAGGACCTCATCACCAGCATCAAGCGCTCGCTGGGCATCGACCGCTCCTGGAACTGCGCCCTGGTGGGCGTGGGCAACCTGGGCCGGGCCCTGCTCCGGCATCGTGAATTTTCGCGAAAGGGCTTCCTCATCCGCGGGGCTTTCGACTGCGATCCCTACAAGATAGGCGAGATCGTCGAGGGCATGGAGATCGTCTGCTCGCGCCAGCTTCCGGCCAAGGTCAAGGAACTGGGCCTCGAGATCGGCGTCATCACCACCCCGCCCGAGCGCGCCCAGCGCGCCGCCAACTACCTCGTTGGCGCGGGCATCAAGGGCATCATCAACTTCGCCCCGGCCCGCATCTCCGTGCCCGAGCACATCCACCTGGAGTACGTGGACTTCTTCCACTACTTCTACGCCGCCAGCTTCCACATCAGCTTCGACGACCACCGCGAATAATTCTTTTTTCTGTGCACGGACGCTTGACTTGCGACCGTACGCTGACCAAGTATGCGTATTCCGGCTTGGCCGAGTTCAGCTAGGGACGCACGCGTGCAGGACATCGATCAATACCCCAAGGTTTTCTTGCAAACGGGCGACTGCTTCCTGGGCGTCAAGCCCACGCTGGTCACCACGGTGCTCGGTTCCTGCGTGGCCGTGACCCTGTGCGACCCCGCGCGCCAGATCGGCGCGGTATGCCACGCCTTTCTGCCCGAGAGCGCCAGCTTCGCCGCCAAGGGGCCGGACCCGCAGGTCTGCCGCTTCGTGGACACCGCGCTGGAGAACATGTTCAGCTCCATGGCGCGCCTGCGCATCGACCCGCAGTCGCTGGTGGTGAAGGTCTTCGGCGGGGCCAGCGGCATCATGAGCGCCGGGCGGGCCAACCTCTTCGACATCGGCGGGCGTAACGTCACCGCCGTGCGCAAGTGGCTCATGAACATGGGAACGCCCATCACCAAGGCCGACGTTGGCGGCACCCAGGGCCGCAAGCTGCTCTTCCTCACGCACACCGGCGATGTGTGGGTGAAGCGCCTGAACCGCGCCGGGGAGTCCACGCCATGAAGACGCTCCAACGACTTTTCCTCACCCTGGCCGCCGTCCTCCTGCTGGCCCAGGCCCCCCATGCCGCGCAGCCGCAGAAGGCCCGCGCCCAGGCACCGGAACTGTTCCAGGCCGGGGTCATCGATGCCCTGCTGGCCGGGGGCTACGACGGCTTCCTGACGCTCTCCGAGCTGGCGCGCGCCGGGAATTTCGGCCTGGGCACCTTCCACACGCTGGACGGCGAGATGGTGGTGCTCGACGGCGTGGTCTACCAGGTGCCCGCCGACGGCCGCGTGCGCAAGGCCGACCTGCGCGGCGGCACGCCCTTCGCCCAGGTGGTGCCCTTCCGGCCCGGAAAGGGCGTGGCGCTGGCCCCCGGGGCCGGCCTGAAGGACGTGGAGCAGGCCCTGGACGCGCAGCTGGGCGATCCCAACGTGTTCGCCGCCGCCCGCGTGGAGGCCACCTTCGCCACGCTCACCGCGCGCAGCGTGCCCGCCCAGAAGCCCCCCTACCGCCCGCTGGCCGAGGTGGCCAAGGAGCAGAGCGTATTCCCGTTCGCCAATGCGGCCGGAACGCTGGTGGGGCTGCGCGGCCCGGCCTTTGCAAAGGGCATGGGCGTTCCGGGCTGGCACTGGCACTTCCTCACCCGGGACCGCGATCGCGGCGGCCACGTCATGGACTTCCGGCTCTCGGAAGGCGGCGGACGGGCCGGGCTCATGGCCATACGGGGTTTCCGGCTGGCGCTGCCGAAGGGCGGCATGCCCGGCCTGGACCTGGCCCGCGACCGCTCGGACGAGCTGAAGGCCGTGGAGACGGGAAAATGAACGTTTTGATGATCGCGGTGAACGACCCTGCCGGAACCGGAATCCAGTTCTGCAAGGCCGTGAACCGCTCCGGCAGGCACACCTGCCGCATGGTCACCCTGGAGACGCGCTACACGCACTCCTGGGAGAAGGACCTGCACGTCCCAGATCTGGACGGGGCCGGACTGGCCGAGCTGGAACGGCTGCTGAAGACCAGCGACGTCTTCCATTTCCACATGACCGCCGACGAGCACCTGCGCCTGGGGCCGTTTCTTCCCGCCGACTTCCTGGCTGGCAAGGGCGTTGTGCACCACGAGCACGGCCACCACGAGTTCCGGAGCGACCCGGAGCGCTTCCGGCGCAAGTACCGCGAGCTGGGCCGCAACCACCTGCTGGTGAGCACGCCGGACCTCAAGGCGCTCATGCCCGAGGCGATGTGGCAGCCCAATCTCGTGCCGCAGCACGAGGAGCTGTTCCGCCCGCTTGAGCGCGCGCCGAAGGACTGGCACGGCCCCTTCCGGCTGGCGCACTCGCCCACGCGCAAGGACCTGAAGAACACCGACGACCTGCTGGCCGTGGCGACGGGTTTCGGGCCGCAGGAACTGGCGCTCGACCTCATCGACAACGTGCCCAATTGCGAATGCCTGGCCCGCAAGCGCGCCTGCCACGCCCTGTTCGACCACATGCAGGGCTACTACGGCGTGAGCAGCCTGGAGGGCCTGAGCCAGGGCCTCCCGGTCATCGCGGGGCTGAACGAGTGGAACCGCGGGCACGTGTGCGAGTTCTCCGGCGTGGCGGAGTGCGACCTGCCCTGGGTGCTGGCCCATGACCGCCATTCGCTGGACGCGGCGCTCAGGCGGCTCATGGCCGACCGCGCCCTGTGCCGGGAGATCGGGGCCGCCTCGCGGCGCTTCGTGGAGCTGGCCTGGAGCGAGGCCAAGGTGGCCGCCCGGCTCATGGACTTCTGGGAGCGCATGTAGCCCGCCCGCTTTGCAAGCCCCGAGATTTGGTGTACGTATCCGGGAACAGGGAAGGGGGCTGCATGGGCGGAAAATTGAGGAATTTCGGCGCGGGACTTGTGGTGGCCGCCAGCCTTGCGCTGTGCGTGCCTGCGTTTGCGGCGGAGAACGACATCCGCCTGCCCGTGGACAAGAGCGCCACGCCCGATCCCCTGGGCGAGATGATGAAGGGCAAGAAGCCCGCCCCTGAGAAGAAATCCGAGGACGAGAAGAAGGCCGCCGACCAGAAGATGGCCGACGACAAGAAGGGCGCGGCCAAGCGCCTGGAGCCCGACGGCGTGGCGCGCGGCGAGGCCCGCAAGCCAGACGAGAAGAAGCCCGAGGAGAAGAAGGCCGAGGCCAAAAAGCCCGAAGCCGCCAAGCCCGAGGCAAAAAAATCCGAGGAGAAGAAGCCCGAGCCCAAGAAGCCTGAGGCGAAGAAGCCCGAGCCGAAAAAGACGGAAGCCGCGAAGCCCGCGCCCAAACCGGCCCCGGCTCCGAAGCCAGCGCCCGGCGCGGACAACGCCACGGCCCCGGCTCCGGCCCAGGCACCGGCAGCCGCCAAGCCAGCCGCGGCCAAAGCCCCGGCTCCGAAGCCCGCACCGCCCGCCAAGACGGAAATGAAGCCCGCTCCCGCCCCGGCCGCCAAGCCGGCGAACAACGCCACGGCTCCCGCGCCGGCCAAGCCCGCTCCCAAGCCCACCCCGGTTCCCAAGCCGGTCCCGGCCCCCAAGCCCGTGCCCGGCTCGGACAACGCCACGGTCCCGGCTCCGGCTCCGGCCCAGGCAGCGGGAGCCGCCAAGCCCGCTCCGGCGCCCAAGCCCGCTCCCAAGCCCCATGTCGACCCTGTGGCCTTCGTCATGCCCGCCGGGCCTGCCGGTGGCGCGCCCGCGCACGTGGAACTCCCGTCGGAGGGCCAGTTCCTGGGCGATGTGGGCATCGAGTTCCAGCACACCCAGATCATCCTGCGCGCGGCCACCGGCAAGGACGTGGAGCGCGTGACCTGGTTCTACCTCAAGGACCTGCGCCGCCTGGCCCTGGACCTGCGCGGCCAGTGGCGCAGGAAGGGCCCGGAAACCCTGCGCTACGAGACCGGCCCGGTGAAGCATGTGGTCACCGGCGAGCACCCGGACCGCCTGCGCCTGGTGCTGGAGTTCCGCGAGGGCGCGGTGCGCCCGGATATGGACCCCGTGGTGGTGCGCGAGCCGGGGGGCGGCGTCACCGTCACCATTCCATTGGCTCGCTGACGCTCGCAGGCCCCTGGCGCACTAGCGTCGCGCAGGCCCCTGGCGCTGCGGGCGAGCCGCGGGCGCCCGCTCCGGCCAATGGCCCGCCGTAACCAAATCGTCACCCAGGCGTGGCCCGAGCGTCGCAGCCGGAACGTATCTTCCATTTCCGAACGGCCCGCCCACTTTCGAAGGCGCGGCCAAGAGCCCCCAGAACACGGTGGAGGAGATGGCTGACCCCATGAGCAACACCAAGATCGTTGCGGAAAACCTGGACTTCTTCTACGGAGACTTCCACGCCCTGCACCAGGTGAACCTGGGCTTTGAGGAAAAGCAGGTCACGGCCCTCATCGGGCCATCCGGTTGCGGCAAGAGCACCTTCCTGCGCTGCATCAACCGCATGAACGACCTGATTCCCGGCACGCGCGTGGTGGGCAGGCTGGCCCTGGACGGCGAGGACATCCACGACCCCAAGGTGGACGTTGTGGCCCTGCGCCGCCGCATCGGCATGGTTTTCCAGAAGCCCAACCCCTTTCCCAAGACCGTGTACGAGAACGTGGCCTACGGCCTGCGCGTCAACGGCGTAAGCGACAAGCGCGTGCTGGACCAGAGCGTGGAGCAGAGCCTGCGCGGCGCGGCCCTGTGGGACGAGGTCAAGGATCGCCTGGGCTCCTCGGCCCTGGGGCTTTCCGGCGGCCAGCAGCAGCGCCTGTGCATCGCCCGCGCCCTGGCCGTACGGCCCGAGGTGCTGCTCATGGACGAGCCCGCCAGCGCCCTGGACCCCATCGCCACGCAGAAGATCGAGGACCTGATCCACGAACTCAAGCGCGATCTGACCATCATCATCGTGACCCACAGCATGCAGCAGGCCGCCCGCGTGTCCGACCGCACGGCCTTCTTCTACATGGGCAAGCTTATTGAGGAGGGCGACACCCGCACCATCTTCACCAAGCCGCGCAATCGTCAGACCGAAGACTACATCACCGGCCGCTTCGGCTAGGGGGAGGATGATATGCAGCAACGTGTCCATTTCAGCCACAAGCTCGAAGAACTGCGCATGATGGTGCTGCGCATGTCCGCCCTTGCGGAGAATGCCGCCCGGAACGCCGCCCGCGCCTATCTCGCCGGGGACTCCGACCTGGCCGAGGAGGTCATCATGGGCGATGGCGAGATCAACGCCCTGGAAGACAGGATCGACGCCTTCACCCTGGAACTGCTGGCCCTGGACCAGCCCATGGCCTGCGACCTGCGCTCCATCATCGGGGCCATGCGCATGAGCGTGAACCTGGAGCGCGTGGGCGACGAGGCCGTGAACCTGGCCCACCGCGCGGTGTTCCTGTCCACCCGGCCGGCCATGCCCGCCAATCCGCGCATGGAGCAGCTGGCCGGGCAGGTGCTGGAAATGCTGGGCCGCGCCGTGCGCGCCTACGCCGACAAGGACACCGAACTGGCCGGCCAGATCTGCGCCATGGACCACACCGCCGACGAGCTTTCGCTCAAGGTGCTCAAGGAGTGCATCAACACCATGGTGGAGGAGACGCGCATCATCGAGCGCAGCGTGCACGTCATCATGGCCTCGCGCCACCTGGAGCGCATCGGCGACCTGGCCACCAACCTGGGCGAGGTGGTCATCTTCATCAAGGAAGGGCTGGACGTGAAGCACAAGTGCAAGGGCTAGGGCCCTTACACGTCCCCCAGGCCCGGCTCGGGGTCGGGCATGGTCTGGGGCGCGTCGCCGGAGATATGGAAGCTTATGCATACCGAGAAGGCGCTGCCCGCTCCGGGGGCGCTCTTCACGCTCAGGGTGCCGCCCATGCGGGCCACCAGCTCGCGCGCGGCGGCCAGGCCCAGGCCCGTGCCCTGGTAACGCTTGGTCAATGGGGCGTCGGCCTGCACAAAGGGGTCGAAGATGCGCTCCAGGTCCTCCGGGGCGATGCCGATGCCCGTGTCCATGACGCACAGGCACAGCGTCACCGAGGATTCTGCGCGCGTCAGGATGGTGGTCTCGATTTCTATGCCGCCGCGCTCCGTGAACTTGAGCGCGTTGCTGGCCAAGTGACGCAGAACCTGGGCCAGGCGCACGGGATCGCCCAGCAGCACCAGCTCCATCACCGCGGGCTGGAACTCCGCCCGGAAGCTTAGCCCCTTGGCCAGGGCCTGGGCGCGGTGCTCGTCCAGAATCGGCACCAGCACCTCGGACATGCAGAACGGCCTGTGGTCCAGGCTCAGGCTGTCGCTCTCCAGCGTCACGAACTCCAGGATATCGTTGACCAGGCGCGCCAGCTGCTGGGCCGATTGGCTGGCCCAGCCCAGGTACTCCTTCTGGTCCGGGGGCAGCTCGGCGTCGCCCATGAGCTGGAGCATGCCCAAAAGCCCGTTGAGCGGGGTGCGCAGCTCGTGGCTGATGTTGGCCAGGAAGCTCGATTTGGCGCGGCTGGCGGCCTCGGCGGCCTCCTTGGCCGAGCGCAGGGCCTGTTCGCCCAGCTTGCGCTCGGTGATGTCGCGCGAGAAGCTGGCGATCTGGCGCACGACGCCGTCCGGGCCCGTGAGCGGGAAGAGCCGGATGGCGTAGGTGCGGCCCTCGCGCTCCTCCTCGAAGCGCACCGGCCTGCCCGAGGCCGCCACCTGATCGAGCGCGGCCCGGCGCCCGGTCCGGACCTCCGGCGGGATGAGCTCCAGGATGTTCCGGCCCTCCAGCTCGCCCGGGGCGCGCCCCCGGCGCATGGCCGCGCCCTCGTTCATGATCAGCACCGTGCCGTCGGGCGAGAGCAGCAGCATGCCGTCGGCCGAGGCGTTGAAGATGGCCTTGAGGCGCGCCTCCGAGCGCAGCAGGGCGTCGCGCGCGGCCTGCTGCTCGTCCTGGTTGCGTTCCAGCCGCTCGGCCATGTGGTCGAAGGTGCGCGCCAGCTCGCCCAGCTCGCCGGTGATTCCCGGGGCGTCCGCCAGCCCGGTGCGGGCCGAGAGGTCGCCATGGCCCATGCGCGTCACCGCCGCGTGCAGGCGCTCGGTGGGCCACAGCAGGTGGCGCGTGCCCCACACCCGGCTCAGCACCAGGGTGAGCACGGTGATGACGAACAGGGCCGACAGGTTGCGGATGAGGGTGGCGTCGCTGTCGGCGTAGACCTCGCTGCGGGGTATGCCCATGCGCACGTAGCAGGCCATGCCCGCGGCCAGCTCCAGACGGTGCAGCATGTAGTAGCGCTCCTCGCCGTCCGGCCCCTTGTCCCAGTCCTGGTACTGCGTCTCGCCGCGCAGGATCACGGCCAGCTGATTTTGCGGCAGGCGCGGGAACAGGCCGCCCTCCAGGTCGGGAACGCCGAAGAGCACGCGCCCGGAGGTGTCGGCCAGCAGCAGCGAGGTGCCCTGTGGCAGGTGGGCCATGTGGATGTCGCGGCTCAGGCGGTCCAGCGGGAACTGGGCGGCCAGCACGTAGCGCAGGGTGTTGGCGGAGTCGAACACGGGCACGGCGAAGGTGGCCTGGGCCTGCGGATAGCCGGAGGGCAGCGAGGTGAGCCCCGTGCCCACGGCGAAGCTCTGGCCGCCCAGCACGTCCAGGAAGGCCTGGTTCTCGTAGAGCGTGGGCGGGTGGGGGTGCTGCTGCGCGGAGAAGACCACCCGGCCGTCCGGGGCGGCGATGAGAATGTTGTCGAACTCCGGGGTCAGGCGCGCGTGGTGCACGATCTGGTCGCGCAGGCTCTCCATGCCGCCCTCGCGCAGGGCGGGGGTGCGCGAAAGGGTGTACAGCACCAGGCGGGCGTTGCGGGCCTCGGCGCTCATGGAGCTGGCGACCATGCTGGCCACGTGCGTGGCGCTCAGCATGGCGCCCTCGCGCGCGCGGTCGCGCTCCAGCAGGTTGGACCAGATGGTGAGGCAGACCACGGGCAGAAGCGCCATGCCCACCAGCGCCAGCAGCGCCAGATGCAGGGTGAGACGGAAGGGCGGCTGGGGGGTCTCGGGTGCGGACATGGTCTAGGTGCTGCCCGGCGTGGTGAGGTGGGCGTCGATGAGCGCCTGGGCGTCCTGCTCCGGCAGGGGAGGCGAGAAGAGGTAGCCCTGGCCGTATTCGCAGCGCAGCTCGGCCAGGAAGGCGCGCTGGCGCTCGGTCTCGATGCCCTCGGCCACCACGTCCAGGCCCAGGTTGTGGGCCAGGGAGACGATGGTGCGCACGATGACCAGGTTCTCGAAGGCGTCCATGTCGCCCACGAAGCTGCGGTCCACCTTGAGCGTATTGATGGGGAAGCGCTGCAGGTAGGACAGCGAGGAATAGCCGGTGCCGAAGTCGTCCATGCCCACCTTGACGCCGATTTCGCGCAGGCCGCGCAGCTTGTGCACCACGCTCTCGGGGTTCTGCATGACCATGCTCTCGGTGATCTCCAGCTTCAGCCGCTGCGGGGCCAGCCCGGTTTCGTCCAGCACGCGGGAAAGCTGGCGCACCAGGTCCGGCTGCATGAACTGCTTGGCCGAGAGGTTCACCGCCACGGTGAAGGAGTCGGGCAGCATGCGCCCGTTGGCCCAGCGCGCCGCGGTGCGGCAGGCCTCGGTCATGGCCCAGTGGCCGATGGGAATGATGAGCCCGCTCTGCTCGGCGTGGGGGATGAACTCCGAGGGCGGCACGATGCGTTCGTCGGTCTGCCAGCGGATGAGCGCCTCGAACCCGGCGAGCTGGCCCGTGCCCAGGTTGAGGATGGGCTGGTAGTACAGGCGGAACTGGTCGCGGGAGAGCGCCTGGTGCAGGCTCAGGTTCACGGAAAGGGCGTGCTGGGCCTTGGTGCGCATGGCCCATTTGAACACCTTGACCTTGCCGCCGCCCAGGGCGCGGGCGTTTTCCATGGCGATGCCCGCGTCCTGGAGCATGCCCTCGGGCTGCTCGTATTCCACCGGGCCCAGCACCACGCCGATGCTGGCGGAGAGGAACAGCTCCTGGCCGTCCACCTCGATGGGGCGGCTGATCTCGTCGTTGACGCGCCGCGCCACCCGCAGGGCCTCGCCGGAGTTCTTGAGCTCCTCCAGCAGCACGGCGAACTCGTCGGCCCCGGTGCGGGCCACGGTGTCCAGCCCGCGCGCCACGCTCTTGATGCGCTCGGCCACGATGCGCAGCACCACGTCGCCCGTGGCGTGGCCCAGGCTGGAATTCACGGGCTTGAAATGGTCCAGGTCCAGGAAGAGCACGGCGTACTGGTAGTTGGCCCGCCTGCGCGAGCGCTCCATGGCCTGGAGCACGCGGTCCAGGAACAGGGCGCGGTTGGCCAGCCCGGTGAGCGGGTCGTGGAAGGTGCGCTCGTGCAGGCTCTGCTCGGCGTCGCGCCGGGCGGTGACGTCCTCGGCCACGAGGGCCAGCAGGCGCGGGCCGGGCACGTAGGCCGAGACGCGCAGGTAGCGGCCCAGCTCGCCCACGTAGTTCTCGTGGATGCTGGGCTGGCCGGAGCGCGCCACCTCGCGGGCGAACTCCTTCCAGTAGCCCTCCAGGTCCGGCAGCACGTGGCCCAGGCGCCTGCCCATGACCTCATCGCGCGCCTTGCCCAGGATGTGCTCCATGGCCGGGTTGATCTCGGCCACGCGGCCCTCGGCCAGGCCGGGTTCCTGGCCGTCCTCGTAGGAGAGCAGGGCGAAGCCGTTGAACATGGAGGTGAACAGGCTCTTGTAGCGGGCGCGGCTCTCGCTCAGGGCCTGGGCCGAGACGCGCAGGTCGGCGATGGTGCGCTCCAGCTCGGCCCCGGCGCTCTTGAGCGCCTGGCGCTGGCGGTGCATGTCCACGAAGACCTGCACCTTGCTCTTCAAGATTTCGTGGTCAAAGGGCTTGATGAGGTAGTCCACGGCCCCGGACTCGTAGCCCTGGAACACGTGGCGCTGCTCCTTGCTGATGGCCGTGACGAAGATGATGGGGATGTGGCGGGTGGCCTCGTCGGCGCGGATGCGCTCGGCGGTGGTGAAACCGTCCATGCCGGGCATCATCACGTCCAGCAGGATGAGCGCGAAATCGTGCTGCGGCAACAGCTTGAGCGCCTCGTAACCGCTGCTGGCCGTGACCACGTTGACGCCCTGGCGCCGGAGAAGACCGGCGAACAGGAGCAGGTTCACCTGCTCATCGTCCACGGCCAGGACATCGATGTTTTTCAAGGCGGTTTCAGCTTTGCTCATGCTGCGCGGGGGGCTGCGCTCGAACATCGCCGCGTTCACGGTTCCGACACGGCTGTCGGGGTGCCATAGAGCGGGAGAAGCAGCCGCAATGTGATGCATAGCTTAAAACAGATGTGAAGTACAGTTTGTTGTGCGCTGGCTGATGCTCGGGCCAGCGCTTTCTTCTTGTTCCGGCGACGGGTTTTGTGTACGGTTTCTATCAGGCGGCCCTATTCCCCATTGGCCTCGCACCCTCTTTCGGAGCCCCAGGCATGAGCGCCACGCAGAATCCCTCAGCCGAGAAACTCAAGGAATTGGAGCGCGTCATCGAGCGCGAGCTCATCAGCATCTTCTTCCAGCCCGTGGTCAGCGTGCGGCTGCGCAGCATCATCGGGTTCGAGGCCTTCTCCCGCGCCATGACCGAGGCCGGGGCCAAGCTGGACGCCCGCGACCTGTTCGAGACCCCCTGGGACCCCGAAACCAGGCTTCGGCTGTGCCGCCTGTGCCGCCGCAAGGCCCTGGAGGCCTTTCGGCCCATCTCCGAGCGCCACCAGCAGATGATGCTCTTCCTCAACGTGGACGGGGTGGGCGTGCGCGCCGCCCAGAAGATGGGCCACCTGGAGGCCATCTGCCAGGCCATGAACCTGCCGGGCAAGCGCGTGATCATCGAGCTGGAGCGGCCCGGCCTGGGCACCCCGGAGATCGCCCGGTTCATCACCCACTACCGCGACCGGGGCTTCAATATCTCGCTGGATTGCATGAGCGGCGCCAACATGCCCGTGGACGACATCCTCGCCTACAAGCCCGACTACATCAAGATCGACCGGCCCATCTACACCGACGTGGAGGGCCAGGAGTTCAAGCGCGACCAGGTGGCCGCCCTGGGACGGCTGGCCGAGCGCCTGGGCAGCACCATCGTGGCCAAGGGCGTGGAGACCGAGGAGGAGGCCATCCGCCTGCTGGAATGGGGCGTGTACCACCAGCAGGGCTACTACTACACCAAGGACAAGGACAGCGAGGAGAAGGACCCCATCCGCGCCTTCCTGCTCAAGGTGGAGGAGATCAACCGCAAGTTCCGCGAGCGCGCCCAGGAAGAGGTGGCCGCCAAGCGCAAGCGGTACGAGGACTTCAACAAGGTGCTCAAGAAGGTGGCCTACAAGCTGGCCGACACCCCGGCCCACGATTTCACCGCCCTGTGCGAGCGCTGCGCCGCCAGCGAGGAGACCCTGCTCTGCGCCTACATCCTGTCCGACGAGGGCGTGCAGATCACCCCGCGGGCCTTCAAGCGCTCGCTGGTGCCCGAGGCCCCGCTGCTGGGGCCGGAGCGCGGCCGGGGCGAGGACCACAGCATCCGCGAGGACGTGGTGCACCTCAAGAGCGGGTTCGACAAGTACGTGACCCAGCCCTTCGTGTCGGCCCACGCCCGCTTGAGCGCCTGCACCATCTCCGCGCGGTTCTACAACAAGGAGGGCGCGCCCTTCATCGTCTGCCTGGAGTTCCTGGTGCCGTAGCCGGGGGCGGGGCTGCGGCCGAAAGCACGTGGGGCGGTCC
>JAEXRD010000140.1 GCA_023438245.1 Pseudomonadota bacterium
CATCACCCTCAAGGCCGTGAACACGCTGAAGAAGGTGGCTGTGGTGTTCGCCGCCGCGTCCACCAAGAACGACTTTTCCCTGGCGCAGAGGATCGCCGCGCCGCACCTGCGCGAGGGCGTGGACATCGTGCGCCTGGAGTTCCCCATGACCCGCGACCAGCAGGTGCTGGACAAGGCCTGGCGCGCCAACGCCGACGCGGTCATCGGCGTGCTGGCCCAGGGCCGCGACGCCGCGTTCCTGACCCTTGGCGACCCCATGACCTACAGCACCTTCGGCTACCTGCTGCGCACGCTCAATGGCCTGCTCGCCGAGATTCCGGTACGGGTCATCCCCGGCGTGACCAGCTACCAGGCGGCGGCGGCGCACACCGGGCGCGTGCTGGCGGAGAGCGGCGAGAGCCTCACCGTGCTTTCCGGCGTGGCCCCGGAGGAGGAGCTGGAGGCGGCCCTCAAGGCTGCCGATTCCGCAGTGATCCTGAAGGCCTACAAGACCATGCCGGTGATCCGCCGGGTGCTGACGCGCCTGGGCCTGGCCGAGTCCGCCGTGTTCGTCACCCGGCTGGGCCACGAGGGCGAGGAGGTCATCACCGGGCTGGACAACATCCCGGAAAAGCCGAGTTATTTCTCGCTGCTGCTGGTGCGCAAGGGGCGCTAGGAAGCATCCCCCGGGCGCGCAGCCCGCTCACTTTCCGCCTGGAAGCCGCACCAGCCAGCCGTCCCGGGTGTTGCCGTCGTGCGTGGCGAACCGGAAGGGAATGGCCGAGAGGTCCCCGCCCAGTTCGCCGGTGAAGTCGGTGTGGCCGTCGCTGGCGATGCCGAACACCACAAGCTTGTAGTGGTAGCGGAAGCTCAGGGTGCCGCCCTGCAGCCGGATGTCGGTGACGCTGACGGGGCGGGCGCTGCTGGCGCCTCCGCTCGGGGTTCCGACGAGCTGGCCGTCCTTGACGCCGAACTCCAGGACAAGCGGGCCGGGCTTCCTGTCCGGGCCAGGGGCCACGGCGTACCGGCCCGCGAACCGGCTGGCCAGGTCGTTCTGCGCTGCGGGCGGGGCGTCCTGGCTCGCGGCGGAGGGCGGCTGCTCGCGCACCAGGCGCAGGCCGAGCGTGTAGTGCCGGTAGTTCGGCGGGTTGCTGTCGCGGTAGGCGCAGCGGGCCTTGTCCGGGCCATAGAACCAGCTGCCGCCCCGGTTCACCCGGTTCGGCCCGCCGGAATCGCCCACCGGGTTCCTTCCCGCGGGCCGGGCGTAGGCCTGGGCGTCGTACAGGTCCTCCACCCACTCCCAGACGTTGCCGCTCATGTCGTACAGCCCCAGGCCGTTGGGAACCTTTGTGGCCGTTGGCCGCGTGGAGCCGCCGATGCCCAGCACGGACTGGGAGTGCCAGGCCACCAGGTCGGGGTCCGCCGCTCCGGAATAGGTCTCGTCCTTGCCGCCGCTGCGGCAGGCGTACTCCCATTCCGCCTCCGTCGGCAGGCGGAACCGCCCCGCGCCGCTTGCGCCCAGCTTGGAGGCAAAGGCCTTGGCGTCGTTCCAGGCCACGTTCTCCACCGGCATGTTCAGCGAGTTGCCGGTCTTGGCCCGCGTGAAGAACGCCGGGTTCTCGCCCATGGCCTTGAGCCACTGGCCCTGGGTCACCTCGGACCTGCCCATCCAGAACCCGTCCAGGCAGACCTCGTGGACCGGCTTCTCATCGGCCCGGCCGCCCGCGCTGCCCATGCGGTAGCAGCCGCCGGGCACCCACGCGAACTCCATGCCCGTGGCGGGCTCGGTCCAGATCTCGCCCGCGCGGGGCTCGCCCGCCGCCGGGGCGGGAGGAACCTGCTTGGGCGCGGGGGCCATCGTCTGCTGCTGGGGGGCTTGCGGCTGCGGAGCCGCCTTCTGGGGGGCGGCTGGCGCAGGCTGAGGGACCGGGGCCTGCTTGGGCGCCGCGGGCGGGGCCGGAACAGGCGCGATGCTGGCCAACTGGCCGCCGCCGGCGAAATAGAAGTCGCCCGTCAGGCTGGAGGACTCCCAGGGAATCTGCTTGCGCCCGGTCTCGTTCAGCACGGCGATGCGCGTCTGCTTGAGTACGTTCTCGATGCTCAGCCCCGGCGCGCGCATGAACCGCAGCAGGTGGCTGGTGTACACGCCGTTGCGGCCGACGCCGTCGGCGGCCACGCTGTCCGGGGCGGTGGCGTAGGCGATGAGCGTGCCCGTGGGCGCGTCCATCTTGGCCAGGCCCGCGTCGGCGCTGCGCCAGGAGCGGGCGAAGGGGTTGTTGCGGCAGGCGTCCAGGATGACCAGGTTCAGCCCGTTGCCCGCGTCCTCCATGCGCCCCAGGACACGCCCGGCGTCCAGGCACAGGCTCTTCACGTCCTGCTCCACCTGGATGCGCGCATCCACCGGCACGAGGTAGTTCACGCCCTTCACCTGCAGGCCGTGCCCGGCGAAGAAGAACAGACCGGTGCCGCCCTTCTTGAGGCTGGTCCAGAACTGGTCCAGCGCGTCCTCCATCTGGCGCAGGGAGGCGTTCTCGCGCGAGATGACCTCGAAGCCCAGGCTCCGGAGCGCGGCGGCCATGTCGCGGGCGTCGTTGACGGGATTTTTCAGCGGCGCGGAGGGGTAGGCCCCGTTGCCGATGACCAGCGCCACGCGGCGCTCCTGCTGGGCGGCCAGTGCGGACGCGGGCGCGGCCAGGAACAGGAGCGCGCAGGCCAGAATCAGCAAGGCGGCGGCGTTACGCATGGGCACCTCCGGGATGCCCTCTACGTATCAGAGTCGCACGCTCCCGCGCAAGCCGCCTACTCCACCAGAACCATGTGCAGATCGCACACGTTGGTCATGGTGGGGCCGGTCTTGTACAGCCCGCCGATGGCCTCGAAGAAGTGGTAGGAGTCGTTGGCCTTGAGCGCGGCGGCGGTGGACAGCCCGGCCTCGCGGGCGCGCGCCAGCATGTCGGCGGAGGCGTAGGCCCCGGCGGCGTCGGTGGGGCCGTCGCTGCCGTCGGTGCTGGCCGAGAGGAAGGCGATGCCCCGGCCCTCTTCCGGGTCGCGCTCCAGCTCCGCCAGGAAGGCCAGGGCCATCTCCTGGTTGCGGCCGCCCTTGCCCTCGCCGGTGAGCGTCACCACCGTCTCGCCGCCGATGATGACGCAGGCGGGCTTTTTCACAAGCATCTCCGTCTTGCGCACGTCCTGGCCGATGCCGGACAGGAACTTGGCCACCTCGCGGGCCTCGCCGGTGAGCAGGCAGGTCAGCGGGGCCACGTTGTAGCCCAGCTCGCGGGCCTTGTCGCAGGCGGCCAGCAGCGCGGCGTGGTTGGTGCCGATGAGCAGGTTGGCGGCGTGCTCCAGGGCCGGGTCGCCGGGCTTGGGCGTCTCGGCGATCTCGCCCGCCAGGCCCAGCTCCAGGGCGCGCAGCACCTCGGGCGGCAGCTTGGCGGCCACGCCGTACTTGTCCACGATGGCCATGGCCTGGGCGTAGGTGCTCTCGTCGGCGCTGGTGATGCCGGAGGCGATGGTGTCCAGGCGGTCGCCCACCACGTCGGAGAGGATGAAGGACAGGCTGGTGGCCGGGGCGATGAGCCGCAGGTAGCGCCCGCCCTTGAGCTCGGAGAGGTGCTTGCGCAGGCAGTTGATCTCGCGGATGTCCGCCCCGCAGGCCAAGAGGGCGCGGGTCATCTCCTGCTTGTGGGCCAGGGTCAGGGTCACGGTCTTGCCGCCGTCCACGTAGGTCATGGGCGCGGGCAAGAGCGCGGAGCCGCCGCCGGAGATGCAGTTGATGACCAGGGTCTTCTCGTCGGCGGCGCGGGCCATCTCGGCCATGCGCTGGGCGGCGCGCACACCGGCCTCGTCGGGCACGGGGTGGGCGGCCTCGGCCTGCTCGATGCGGGTGAGCCGGTCGGTGTGGCCGTATTTGACGCACACGAGGCCACCGGTGATCCTGTCGCCCAGCACTTCCTCCAGGGCGCGGGCCATGCGGCCGGAGGCCTTGCCGCAGCCCAGGACGATCACGCGCTCGAAGCGCGAAAGGTCGACCTCGTGGCGGGCGTTCTCCAGCTCGGCGGTGAGCCAGCTGCCGTGCAGGCGCACGCGGTCCTTGATCATGCCGTAGGGGTCGATGCGCCTCAGCGCGGCGGTGAAGATCTCCTGCAGGGCCTGGAAGCGGGGATCGGTGTGCACGGGGGGCCTCCTGCCGCGGGTTGCGGCTGGCGGGCAGACTACCCGCAGCCCCGCCTGCGCGCAAGGTGGACGGGGATGCGGGGCTTGCCTTTCGGCGCGGCTCGTGGTTGTGTGCCGCAAACATTCGGAGGAACCCATGCGCCGCACCCCTTGCTCCTTGCTGGCCGCCCCGCTCCTGGCCCTTTGCCTGACCCTTTCCGCCCTGTTCTCCACCGTGGCCCCGGCCCTGGCCGCGGGCGCGGAGAAACCCCGGCAGGCGGACCTGGCCGACGTGCTCACCTACGTGCGCCTGTTCGGCTACCGGGACATGCTCAAGATGGGCGTGGAGCGCCAGCTGGCGGAGCTTTCCGACTACTACCGCACCCAGCGGCCCGACGTGCCCGCCGAGGTGCTGGACGCCATCTTCCAGGAGCTGCGCGGCGAACTGGCCGGCAGCGTGGACCAGAGCGAGCGCGAGATGGCCGAAGTGATGCGGCACCACCTGACCAGCGACGACGTGGCCTTCCTCATCGGCGTGGGCAGCGACCCGCGCATGCAGCGCGTGGTGAAGCTCCAGCCGGTCATCGCCAAGGACCTGGAGCCCATCAGCGAACGCCTGGCCGACCAGATGGTGGCCCGCGCCCTGCCGCGCATCGAGCAGCGCCTGCGCGCCCTGCCGCAGGGCGAAAAGCAGCCCCTGTAGCCCCCGCGGGGGAACCGCCGCGGGATGAAATTCGTATTGCGCGGCCCGTGGAAATGGGGGATACGTACCCCATGACACAGCAGTGGCAGCTCGAACCGAAAGTCAGCAAGCCCATCTTCGTGGCGCGCCAGCCCATCTTCGACGCGCGCGAGAAGATCTGGGCCTACGAACTGCTGTTTCGCGGCAGCGCCCAGGCCAGCGAGTCGGGCGTGACCACCGGGCTGGACGATCTGGCCACGGCCTCGGTCATCGCCGACGGCTTCGCCCTGGCCTTCTCCGGCATGGACAAGAGCAAGCACGCCTTCATCAATTTTCCCCAGCGCCTGCTGCTGGACGGCTCGGTGTACGCGCTGCCCAGCGAAATCTGCGTGGTGGAGGTGCTGGAGAGCATCACCCCCACCCGCGAGATGGTGGCCGCGCTGGCCCAGATCAAGGCCCGGGGCTACCTGCTGGCCCTGGACGACTACATCGGCCAGCCCGGCTTCGAGGAGGTCATCCGCCTGGCCGACATCGTGAAGGTGGAGGTGCTGGGCATGAGCCCGGACAGGCTGGCCAGCGTCACCGGGCCGCTGTTGGCCGCCGGCTGCAGGCTGCTGGCAGAGAAGGTCGAGGACCGCGCCACCTACGACCTGTGCAAGCAGCTGGGCTACTCGCTGTTCCAGGGTTTCTTCTTCAGCCGGCCGGAGACCATGGCCGGCAGCAAGGTGCCCACCCCGGTGCTGGCCAAGATGCGCCTGCTGCGCGCGCTCACCGGGGAAAGCTTCGATGTGCGCGAGCTGTCCAAGATCCTCTCCAGCGACCCCACGCTGAGCTACCGGCTGCTCAATTTCATCAATTCCGCGGCCTTCTCGCTGCGCAGCAAGATCCAGTCGATCCAGCAGGCCCTGACCCTGCTGGGCCAGCAGCAGATCAAGCAGTGGTTCCTGGCGGTCATCGTGTCCGATTTCGACAGCACCTCCAAGGTGCAGGAGGCGGCGTTCATCTCGCTGCAGCGGGCCCGCTACCTGGAGAACATGGCCGGGCTGCTGGGCAGCGGCCAGTTCCGCAGCGAGACGCTGTTCCTGCTGGGCCTGTTCTCGCGCCTGGACGTGCTGCTGGCCCAGCCCATGGACAAGCTGCTGCAGGGCATCCCGCTGGACAAGTACGTGGAGGCCGCGCTGCTGGGCAAGGACTCGCCCTACGCGTCGTGGCTCAGGCTGGTGCAGGACATCGAGGTGGGCCGCTGGGAAGAGGTGGCAACCTTCCTCCAGGAGCGCGACCTGGACCACGGGGCCTCGGCCAGCAGCTACGCCGAGTCCGTGGAATGGGCGCAGACGCTGCTGCGCTGCAAGAGCGAATCCTGCGCCCCGGCCTAGCCCCGCCCATGCGCCTCCGCCTGCTGGCGCTGGCCGCCGCCCTGCTGCTCCTGCCCTGCTCCGCCCCGGCCCAGGAAGCTCCGCCTCATGTGGACGAAGCCCCGCGCCCGACCGCGCCGAGGCCCGCCCAGCCCCAAAAATCCGCACCCGCCAAGCCCGCTCCGGCAAGGCCGACGCCCCCAAAACCGCAGCCCAAGCCCGGCCCGGCGGTGCAGAACGACGGCAAGCGCTACCTGCGCAGCCTGGACGAGAACCACGACGCCCGCATCACCAGGAAGGAATTCCTGGCCCGCGCGCGCGAGCAGTTCGCCGAGCTGGACCTGAACCACGACGGCGCGCTCTCGCAGCGGGAACGCGAAATGGCCCGCGACCAGGCCCGCAAGAAGCGCGACGAGGCCCGCCGCCGAGCGGGCAAGCCGCCCATCGCCAGGGAGGCCGACCTGGCCCGCCCGCTCCCGCTTGCCGACCGCGACCAGGACGGGGACGGGCGCATCTCGCTGGGGGAATACCTGGCCCGGCGCGAGCGCCAGTTCGACGAATTGGACGCCAACCACGACGGGGTCATCTCCCGCGCGGAGGCCAAGGCCGCCAAGGGCCGCATCCTGGCCCGCCGGGCGGAGATCAAGGAGGAGAAGCGCGCCGTGGCCCAGCGCCAGGCCCAGCGCCAGGCCGTGCGCGAGGAGAAGGTCCGGGCCAGGAAGCGCCGGGCCGTCCGCCACGAGGAGATCGTGGCCGAGCGCGAGGCCAAGGTTCAGCGCCGTGTGGAGCGCATGACCCGCCAGGCCGAGGCGCAGTGGGGGATTTCGCCCGAGGCCGCCGCGCTGGCCCCGCAAGCCGACACCGCGCCCGCCGCTCCCTAGAAGCTACTCCTGCCGAAGCTCCCTGCGGGCACTCTCCGAGGCTTTCCGGGATTATCTGAGGTTTTCCGCGGGCTGGCCCGGGGTTTCCGGGGGCTGGCCCGGGGTTTCCGGGGGCTGGCCCCGAAAGACGGATTTTGTTCACTGGCGAGGAAGGAAACGGCGGGTGGCCGGGGACAGTACTCTGACGGTACGGCCCCGGCCTCCCGCCGTTTTCTGACGAAGCCAGGGGGCAAAAGACGCTTTCCGGGACCGCCCCCCCCACCCCCCCTAGCCGTTCTTGCGGAGGGAGAGCGCCAGGGCGGTGGTGAGCTTGACGACCTCGGCATTGGCGCGGCGGATGGTGGCGGCCATGCGCCTGCCCAGGGTGGTGAGCAGCTTCACGCCCAGGGCGGGCTGGCGCTCCACCAGGCCGAAGAAGCGCTCCCGGTCCGTCACCAGGAAGTGGCAGTCCGTCACCGCCAGCACCGTGGCCGAACGCTGGTCGCTGTCGATGAGCGCCACCTCGCCGAAAATGGGCATGACGGAATCGTCCAGCGTGGCCAGCACCTTGCGCGTGCCCTCCATACTGGCCAGGGGAATGCTCATGCCCGGCAGCAGCATGGCCTTGGACACCTGCACCCGGCCCTCGATGAGCAGGAACATCTCCTCGCCGGACTCCTCCTCGCGGATGACCACGCTGCCCGCGGGCAGCACGCGCTCCTCGAAGATGGGCCGCAGGCAGTCCAGCTCCGGGCCGGAGAGCCCGGAAAACACCGGCACGCGGGCGAAATCAACAGCCATGCGCGCCTCCCGCCCCGGCGGGGCCGGCCTTGGCGGCGGTTTCCGGCTCGGGCCGGCCCAGCAGCAGCACCCCGTCGAACCCGGAGAGCGGCTGGCTGTCCGGCGGGTTGGTCAGCACGCGCGCGCCCTGGCTGCCCAGCTTGGTCTCCCGGCCGTAGGACTGGAACAGCTCCAGGATGAACTGGTCCAGGGCCGAGCCCTCGTCCAGGATGTCCTCCAGGGCCAGCTCGCGGGCGGTCTGGCACAGGGCCAGGGGCAGGCAGCCCTCGCGCTTGCGCAACTCGCGGCAGAACTGGCCCCAGACCTTGTCCTTGTCCTCGGCGGAGAGCGGGCGCAGGCTGAGCAGCGGACGCCCGCCCTGCAGGCCCAGCAGCGCCTGGAGCAGGCTCCAGGCCGGGGGCGCGCTGCCCAGCAGGGCCATGATCCCGCTGGAGATCTCGCCGCGGTCGATGAGCTCGCTGACCCCGGCGTGCAGCAGGTGCACGCGGTTTTCCGGCAGGGCGGCCTCGGCGTAGATGGGCACCTTGGGCGACATGCCGCGCACGGTGAGGGCGGCGTAGATGCTCTGCTGGTCCGACTCGTGCGGGGCCAGGCCGTCCTGGCGCAGGATGTAGACCAGGCTGGCGTGGCCGGGCCGGGCCTTGTGCAGCACGTTCTCGTGGGTGATGTGGCCGGTGACGAAGTCCAGCCTGTCGCCCAGGTCGAGCTGGTAGGCGATCTCGTCGCGGCGCTCCTCGGGCAGGTCGGTCACCACCACCAGCCCGGCGCGCTCGATGACCCCGTTCTCGCACAGGCCCCGCACCAGCCCCTGGGCCGAGGAATTCCACCCCAGCACGATGACGTGTCCGCTCTGTTTCACCTCAAGCAGCCCCTTGCGTTTCTTGGCCTTGCGCTCCACCAAGAGCGAGGCCAGGTTGCCCGAGAGGGTGGACACCATGCCGATGCCCCCGGCCATGACCAGGATGCCCAGCGCCTTGCCCGCCGTGCTGGCGGGCACGATGTCGCCGTAGCCCACCGTGGTCAGCGTCACCACGCTCCACCACAGGGCCTCGAAGAAGTCCTTGCCCGCGGGCCGGGCCTCCAGCAGGTAGAACCCGGTGCTGGAGAAGGCCAGCATCAGCCCGATGCCGAGCAGCAGCTTGCCCGTGCCGCTTCTCAGCCAGGCGGGAAGCTGCACGGCGCTCATGCGCCTTGGCTCCGGAGAGGAAGGTGGCGGGCTTGGATGGAGGACATGACTGGAAACTAGCGCAGACTACGCAGAAATCAAGAACAAAACTGCGTAACCGGCCCAAGGGGGGTAAAAAACACGTAAACGGGGGCTCAGGACCTGGGCCGCACCACCCGGTCCACCTTCTCCGGCTTGGTGGCGAACAGCCTGCGGCGCATGAGCGAGAGCAGGCAGCCGCACAGGGCCATGCCCGCACCCACGCTGAGCGCGGCGTGGAACCCGCTGAAGAAGGCCGCCTGGGCCCCCAGGCCCGCGGCCAGGCCGGAGCCCCGGAAGCCCTCGAACACCGTGGTGGCCACGGCGATGCCCGAGACCATGCCCACGTTGCGCACCAGGGCCAGCACGCCGCCCACCACGCCCACCTTGTCCTGCGGGGCGCTGGAGAGCACGCTGTTGTTGTTGGGCGACATGAAGATGCCCACACCCAGGCCCAGCACCATCTGCCCCGCGAAGATGCGCCACATGGGCGTGTCCGGCCCCAGCAGCGACTGGTTGAGCAGCCCCAGGCAGGTGACGAAGAGCCCCAGCGAGGTCAGCGTGGCGAAGTTCACCCGCTCGGAGAGGTAGCCGCTTATCGGGGCCACCACGGCCATGGTCATGGGCAGGGTGGAGAGCACCAGCCCGGTCATGGCGGGCTCCAGGCGCATCTGCTCCTGCAGGTAGAAGGGCAGCAGGATGGCGTTGGCGAACATGGCGTTGAAGGCCGTGAGGGCCACCACGTTGCCCGAAAGGAAGGGCCAGATGCGGAACAGCGACAGGTCGATCATGGGCTTGTCCACGCGCGCCTCCCAGCGCCCGAAGGCCCAGAACCCCAGCAGCGCCACGATGAGCGCGCCCAGCACCGGAACCGAGGTCCAGCCCCAGTCGTGGCCGTGGATGACGCCCAAGAGCAGGCCGGTCATGGACACCGCGAAGATCACCGCGCCCGGCAGGTCCAGCGAGGTGTCGGCGTGGCGCTCGGCCCGGGGCAGGAAACGCCGGGCGATCCACACCCCGGCCAGGCCGATGGGCAGGTTCACGTAGAACACGCTCTCCCAGCCGAAGCCCTGGATGAGCACGCCGCCCAGGCCCGGGCCGGTGAGCGAGCCCAGCGCCACCACCATGCCGATGAAGCCCAGCGCCCGGCCGCGCGTGGGTCCGGGAAAGGCCGCCATGATGATGGCCGGGCCGTTGGCCATGAGCATGGCCGCGCCCAGGCCCTGCAGCACGCGCGCGGCGATGAGCGCCCACAGCGAGGGCGCGGCTCCGCACAGCAGGCTGGCCACGGTGAACAGGCCGAACCCGGCCTGGTACACCCGGCTGCGGCCCAGGGTGTCGCCCAGCCGCCCGAACAGCGGCAGCAGGCAGGAGATGACCAGGAAATAGGCGGCCACGATCCACTGCACCTCGGGCAGCGAGGCCTGGAACCCCTGGGCGATGGTGGGCAGGGCCGTGTTCACGATGCCGGCGTCCAGCGTGGCCATGAAGGTGCCCGTGGCGGCCACCCCCAGCGCCTTCCAGTCTCCGCTCCCGCCGTTTTGCTGCTGCGCCATGCGCCTCCCCTGTGTTCACCTGAAAATCGCGTCAGGCCCTGGTATTCCATTTGACAACATCAATCAAGCGTTTTAATCTCTCGTTTCAAACATGGAGGAGAACATGGGCAACGTAGGGGGCGAGGACACCAAGCGCAGGCTGCTGGACGCCGCCGGGGAGATCTTCGCGCAGGCGGGCTTCAAGGCCGCCACGGTGCGCGACATCTGCCGCCTGGCCAAGGCCAACGTGGCCGCGGTGCACTACCACTTCGGCGACAAGATGGGCCTGTACACGGCCCTGCTGACCGAAGCCTTCGAGGAGGGGCTGCGGCGCTACCCGCCCGACATGGGCCTGCCGGAGGGCGCCAGCGCCGAGCAGCGCCTGCACGCCTTCGTGCTCTCGTTCCTGCTGCGCACCCTGGGCCAGGGCCGCTACGCCTGGTGCGGCAAGCTCATGGCCCGCGAGATGCACGAGCCCACCGAGGCCCTGGACCAGCTGGTGGCCACCCACATCCGACCGCTCTCCGGGCGCATCCGCGGCATCGTGGCCGAGCTGATGGACCTTCCGGCGGAGCACCCCTGCGTGCGCCTGAGCACCATGAGCGTGGTGGGCCAGTGCCAGTACATCTTCCGCTCCCGGGCGGTCATCGGCAAGGTGGCTCCGGAACTCCAGCTCGACGAGCAGGGCGTCCGCGATCTGGCCAAGCATATCACGGACTTCTCGCTGGCGGCCCTCAAGCATATTCCCTATCAATCCGATGAGGCTTTACGAGCCATATAACCTGCAACCATCCATGGATCAGGCCGGACATATGACCCTCCCCTTCCCCCGCATACCGTTTGCCATCCTGGCCCTGATCCTCCCGCTGCTGGCCGCCTGCGGGCGTGGCGACGCCGGAGACGCCAAGGCCAAGCGCCCCATCCCCGTGCAGGTCGCCCAGGCCCGGGTGGCCGACGTGCCCGTGCTGGTCAACGCCGTTGGCAACGTGGAGGCCTACGCCAGCGTGGCCGTGAAGCCGCAAGTGGGCGGCGCCATCTCGCGCCAGCTGGTGCGCGACGGCCAGGACGTGCAGAAGGGCACGCCGCTGTTCGTCATCGACCAGCGCACCTACCAGGCCGCCGTGCAGGAGGCCCAGGCCAAGCTGCAGAAGGATCAGGCCCAGGCCGCCAAGGCCGAGGACGACCTGAAGCGCTTCCGCGCCCTGTTCGAGCAGGGCGCCGTGAGCCGCGAGCAGCTGGAGCAGATGCAGACCAACGCCGAGAGCCTGCGCGCCTCGCTGGCCCTGGACCGCGCCCAGGTGGAGCAGGCCCGGCTGCAGCTGGGCTACGCCACCATCACCTCGCCCATCGCCGGCCGCGCGGGCAACGTGCTGCTGCACGAGGGCAACCTGGTCAAGGCCAACGACGACCGCGTGCTGGTGGTGCTCAACCAGATCGAGCCGATCTTCGTCACCTTCGCCGTGCCGGAGGTCCACCTGCCGGAGATCCAGGCCCAGGCCGCCAAGGGGCTGCTGAAGGTCGAGGCCCGCACCGGCGAGGGCGAGCTGCTGGACACCGGCAAGCTCGCCAGCATCGACAACAGCGTGGACAAGGCCACGGGCACCATCCGCATCAAGGCCGAGTTCGCCAACAAGGACAAGAAGCTCTGGCCCGGCCAGTTCGTGCGCGCGCACCTGCGCCTGGCCGAGCGCAAGGGCGCCATCCTGGTGCCCGCCCAGGCCGTGCAGAACGGCATAAACGGCCCCTACGCCTTCGTCGTCAAGGACGACATGACCGTGGAGATGCGCCAGGTGGCCACCACCCCCGGCCCGGACCAGCTGCTGGTGGTGGACAAGGGCGTGGACGCCGGGGAGAAGGTCGTCACCGACGGCCAGCTCATGCTGGTGCCAGGCACCCTGGTGGAGATCAAGCCGGGCGCGCAGCAGGCGGGCGAAAAGCCCAAGGGCGGCGACAACGCCACCGCGCCCGCCAGTGCGCCCGGTGCCCCCGGCCAGGCCAACGCCACCGGCAAGCCCGCCCAGTAGCCGGAAGCAGCCATGAACCCCTCCCGCATCTTCATCGAGCGCCCGGTCATGACCACGCTGGTCATGGCCGCCATCCTCATTTTCGGCATCATGGCCTACTTCAAGCTGCCCGTCTCCGACCTGCCCAACGTGGACTTCCCCACGCTGCAGGTCAGCGCCACCATGAACGGCGCCAGCCCCGAGACCATGGCCGCCTCCATCGCCACCCCGCTGGAGAAGGAGTTCTCCACCATCGCGGGCATCGACTCCATGACCAGCACCAACACCCTGGGCACCACGCGCATCACGCTGCAGTTCGACCTGGACCGCAACATCGACGCCGCCGCCCAGGACGTGCAGGCGGCCATCGCCTCGGCCCAGCGCAACCTGCCCTCGGACCTGCCCACCCCGCCGGTGCTGCGCAAGGTCAACCCCGCGGACCAGCCCATCCTGTACCTGGCCGTCAGCTCCCCCACCCTGCCGCTCTACCAGGTCAACGAATACGCCGAGACGCTCTTGGCCCAGCGCATCTCCATGATTTCCGGCGTGGCCCAGGTGCTGGTGTACGGCCAGCAGAAGTACGCCGTGCGCATCCAGCTCGACCCCAACCAGCTGGCCGCCCGCGAGATCGGCGTGGACGAGGTGGCCGAGGCCGTGCGCCGGGGCAACTCCAACATCGCCACGGGCACGCTCTCCGGGCCGCAGCGCGAATACACCGTACAGGCCAGCGGCCAGCTGGCCGACGCGGGGGCCTACCGCCCGCTCGTCATCGCCTACCGCAACGGCGCGCCCGTGCGCCTGGCCGACGTGGGCGACGCCATCGACAGCGCGGAGAACAACAAGCGCTTCAACCGCTACATCCGCACCCCCGCCCTGGTGCTGGCCATCCAGCGCCAGCCCGGCACCAACACCGTGGGCGTGGTGGACGCCATCAAGAAGGTGCTGCCCCAGTACACCGCGCAGATGCCCGCCTCCGTGAAGGTGGAGACGCTCATCGACCGCTCCGAGTCCATCCGCGAGAGCGTGGACGACGTGAAGTTCACGCTCGTGCTCACCGTGGTGCTGGTGGTCATGGTCATCTTCCTGTTCCTCAGGAACGTCTCGGCCACCATCATCCCCAGCCTGGCGCTGCCGCTGTCCGTCATCGGCACGTTCGCGCTCATGCTCCAGTTCAAGTTCAACCTGGACAACATCTCGCTCATGGCGCTCACGCTGGCCGTGGGCTTCGTGGTGGACGACGCCATCGTGGTGCTGGAGAACATCGTGCGCCACGTGGAGCAGGGCATGCCCGTGCGCGAGGCGGCCATGAAGGGCTCCGGCGAGATCGGCTTCACCATCGTGTCCATGACCATCTCGCTGGCCGCGGTGTTCATCCCGGTGCTGTTCATGGGCGGGGTGGTGGGCAGGCTGTTCAACGAGTTCGCCGTCACCATCATGGTGGCCATCCTGCTCTCGGGCTTCGTCTCGCTCACGCTCACGCCCATGCTGGCCAGCCTGATGCTCAAGCCCGGCAGCCACGGCGCGGAGCACGGCAAATTCTACGCCGTGACGGAAAGGGCCTTCCAGGCCCTCCTCCGGGGCTACGACACGACGCTGAAGTGGACCATGCGCCACCGCAGGATCACGCTGGGCTTCTCGCTTCTGCTGCTGCTCGCCACGGGCGCGCTGTTCCTGGTCATCCCCAAGGGCTTCATCCCCAGCGAGGACATCGGCCAGCTCACCGGCGTCACCGAGGCAGAGCAGGGCATCTCCATCGAATCCATGCTGGAGCACCAGAACCGCGTGGCCGAGGTCATCGCCGCCGACCCCAACGTGCAGGGCTTCATGACCCTGGTGGGCGCGGGCGGGCCGAACCCGGCGGGCAATTCCGGCCGCCTGCTCATCCGCCTGAAGCCCCGGCACGAGCGCAAGATGAGCGCCGACGAGGTGCTCCAGTCCCTGCGCAAGAAGCTCGCGGGCATTCCCGGCATCAAGACCTTTTTGCAGAACCCGCCGCCCATCAACCTGGGGGCCAACTACTCCAAGGCGCTGTACCAGTTCAGCCTGCAAAGCCCCAACACCGCCGAGCTGTTCCAGTACGGCCAGGCGCTGGAGGCCCGGCTGCGCGAGCTGCCGGAGCTGCAGGACGTGAACAGCGACCTCCAGCTCAAGAATCCCCAGGTGAACCTGACCATCGACCGCGACAAGGCCGCCGCCGTCGGCCTCACCGCCATGCAGATCGAGGACGCCCTGGGCATCGCCTACGGCCCGCGCGAGGTCAGCACCATCTACGCGCCCAACAACTCCTACAAGGTGCTCATGGAGCTGGCGCCAAAGCACCAGCGCGACCCGGCGGCCATCGACATGCTCTACGTGCGGTCAAGCTCCGGCAAGCTGGTGCCCTTCGGCACGCTGGTGAAGCGCGAAACCGGCGTGGGCCCCATGGCCGTGAACCACGCAGGCCAGCTGCCCTCGGTCACCGTCTCCTTCAACCTCAAGCCCGGCGTGTCGCTGGGCCAGGCCGTGGAGAAGGTCCAGGCCGCCGCGCGCGAACTGCTTCCCGCCGGGTACGCCACCAGCTTCCAGGGCACGGCGCAGGCCTTCCAGAAGTCCTTCGCGGGCCTGTGGGTGCTGCTCATCGTCTCCATCGTGGTCATCTACATCGTGCTGGGCATCCTGTACGAAAGCTTCATCCACCCGCTGACCATCCTCTCCGGCCTGCCCAGCGCGGGCGCGGGCGCGCTCATCACGCTCATGATCTTCCGGCTGGACCTGAACCTGTACGGCTTCGTGGGCATCATCATGCTCATCGGCATCGTGAAGAAGAACGCCATCATGATGATCGACTTCGCCCTGGAGGCCCAGAGGGTCCAGGGCAAGGACGGCGAGACGGCCATCTACGAGGGCGCGCTGGTGCGCTTCCGGCCCATCATGATGACCACCATGGCCGCGCTCATGGGCACGCTGCCCATCGCCCTGGGCTTCGGCGCGGGGGCGGAGGCCCGCCGCCCGCTGGGCCTGGCCGTGGTGGGCGGGCTCATGGTCTCGCAGGTGCTGACGCTCTACTTCACACCGGTGTACTACGTGTACCTGGACAAGGCGCAGCGGAAGCTCTCGGCCCGCTTCGGCCGGGGCAAGCAAAAGGACGACGCCCCCGCGCCGGAGGGCACAGGGGCGTAGTTCTGGGTGGGAGCCGCCTTTCTATTCTGGCGCTGTTCCCGGAAGATGGATTTCGGTTCCTGGCGAGGAAGAAGACGAACGGAGGCCGGGGATAGTACTTATGCGGTACAGCCCCGGACTCCGTTCGTCTTCCGACGAAGCCCAGGGATCGAAAGACGCTTCCCGGAACAGCGCCTACCCTAACCGTCGATGAAGTCGGAGATGAGCTTCACCAGCTTTTCGTACTGCGCCACCGGATCGCCCGTGGCCATGGACTGCTCCTGGCAGCGCAGCAGGTAGCGGCGCATGATCTGGCCCGTGGCCGAGCGCAAGGCCGAGCGCACGGCGCGCACCTGCACCAGGATGTCCTCGCACTCCTTGCCTTCCTCGATCATGCGCTGGATGCCGCGCACCTGGCCCTCGATGCGCTTCATGCGCGCCAGCACATCCTGCTTGAGGACTTCCTGGTCCCTGATCTCCTTGGGCATGGTGGCCTCCTGGGGGGTCTGTGCGCATGGGCCGCACGCTATGCTCGCCGCCGGGCCGAGGTCCGCGCGCCCGCAGGAGCGGCGCAGGCAGGGGCCGGTGGATACCTGCCGGGGGTTCATGGCATTCTTGGCGAACAATTGCAAGGGACTGGCTCCCGGTGCTTACAGGTATCCCGGACCATTCCGGAAACCGCAGCGGTCTCTTAACGGAAATATCCGATTCATTCAATCAAGATTCGACCCCCCGAGCGGGGTGGGAGCAGGCCGGGAGGTTCCGTGGAACCCCCCGGCCGGTCATGGCGGGTGCTACTTCTTCTTGTTGTCCACGATGTCGCAGGCGCCGTCCTTGGAGCACTTGGTGGTGGCCTCCAGGTAGTAGACGTCCTTGACGTCCTTGCGCACCTCGCGGGTCATGTAATAGGCCTCGCCGCTGCGCGCGCCGGTGGCGCAGACGTACACCACGGGCTTGTCGAACTTCATGCCCGGCAGCTGCTTCTCCAGCTGGTTCACGGTGATGTTCTGCGCGCCCTTGATGTGTCCGGCGGCGAACTCGTCGGGGTCGCGCACGTCGATGATGGTGATGCTCTCGGGCTTCTCGGCCAGGATCTTCTTGAACTGCTCCACGCTGAAGGAGCCCTCCACGCCGCCGGACTGCACCTTGAGCCCGCCGCCAGCGGCGCCGTAGGCCTTGGTCCAGGCGGGCTCGCCGGCCTCGAACACCTTCACGTTGGCGTAGCCCAGGGCCTGGGCCTTCCTGGCGCTGGAGTGGCTTAAGGGGCACTCGTAGCCGCCGCAGAAGAACACCAGCATGGTGGCCTTGTCCGCGGGCAGCAGGCCGGTCTTCTTGTCAAAGGCGCTGTCCGGAATGCTCACGGCGGAGGGGATGCTGCCCTCCAGGAACTTCACCAGCGGGCGGGAGTCCACCAGCAGGAAGCTTTCGCCCTTGGTGATCATGTCCTTCACGGTCTCCAGCCCGATGGCCGGGACGTTGCCCGCCTTGACCCATTCCGGGTAGCCGCCGGGGAACACCTTCACATTCTTGTAGCCCAGCTTCTCGGCCTTCCTGGCGGAGTTGTGGGAGAGCTTGCACTCCGGGCCTTCGCAGTAGAACACCAGGGTGGTGTTCTTGTCCTTGGGCAGCAGGTCGGCGGCCTTCTTCTCGAACTCGCTGTCCGGCAGGCTGATGGCCGTGGGGATGTAGCCCTGCACGTACTTGGTGGCGTACGGGCGCGAATCGATGAGCTTCACGCCCTCCGGGTTGGGCACCTTCACCAGGGGCTTCACGTAGGCGATGTCCACCAGGTTCTTGTAGAAGTAGTCGGGGTTGGCGGCCTGGGCCTGGACCGCGAAGGCCAGGGCCAGCAGGGTCAGCAGGAAAACCTGCATGCTGCGCTTCAGTCTCATGGTCTTCTCCTGTGGTTCGAGGGTTCGTATCTGTAACTTCCACCACGAACGCCGGGGCCATCCCCGCGCCCGTTGTCTGCTATTTGCGGGCTTCGCCCTTCTCCAGTTCGTCCAGCCACAGGCCGTGGTGGTGGCGGGCGTAGTCCTCGGGCACGGTGCCGGTGAACATGGAGCGGAAGCCGGGCTTCTCCTCGGGGCTGATGGCCGCCATGTAGACGTGCACCAGCAGGCCCGCGAACACCAGGCCCACGGCCAGGTAGTGGACCACCACCGCCCAGCCCACCAGCCAGGCCAGCGAGGCCGGGAAGAGCTTGTCCGACAGCAGCAGCACCAGGCCCGTGGCCACGATGACCGCGCCGCCCACGACGGAAGCCTGGGCAAAGGCCTTCTGGCCCATGTTGTAGTAGCCCTGGGGCGGCAGCTCGCCGCCGACACCCACGGTCATGCGGCCCATCTTGCGCACCATCCAGGAGAGGTCGCCGGGGCGCACGCGGAAGATCTCGCGCAGGAAAAAGCCCGCGCCGCGCGCGTTCACCGCCAGGTACCAGGCGATGCCCAGCACCCAGACCACGCCCACCACCTCGTGGATGACCAAGAGCGCGGCCCCGCCGGTGCTGCCGCCGCCAAACGGGGCGCGCAGCATGTCGGGCAGCCAGGCCCCCAGGGGGTTGAGCTTCTCGTTCTTGATGAGCCCCAGGCCGGTGAGAAGCAGCACCAGCCAGCAGGCGGCGTTGAACCAGTGGATGCGGATGTCGGAGACGTCGTGGCGCTTGATCTCGCGGCTAGCCATGGCCCCCCTCCTTCTTGTCTGAAGTCATGAGCTGGCGGGCCAGCATGACCAGCACGCCCACGCCGGACAGGCCCACGGCCCACTTCACCGCCGGGGCCACGACTCCGGCCATGAGGTCGAAGGACAGCGGGTTCACGGGCTTGACCGCCCAGCCGTCGGGCGCGGTGCTGGCGATATAGTACATGTTCGGTTTCGTGTCCTTGCCCTTGGCGATGACGCGCACCACCTTGCCCTGGTTGGCCGCCAGCAGCTTGGCCGCGTCGCTGTTCGGATCGCTCAGGTCGCCGAACACGCGGGCCTTGGTGGGACAGGTGTCCACGCAGGCCGGGGGCAGCCCGGCGGCCCGGCGCTCCGGGCAGTAGTTGCACTTGTCGGCCTTGCGCCTGACCGGGTCGCGGAAGCGCGCGCCGTAGGGGCAGGCGGGAATGCAGTTGCCGCAGCCGATGCACAGCTTCGGGTCGATGACCACGCTGCCGTCGCTGGCCTTGAAGGTGGCCCCGGTGGGGCAGGCCTCGATGCAGGTGGGCTCGTCGCAGTGCATGCAGGCCCCGGGCTGGAAGTGGCCCCTGCCCAGTTTGCCGTTTTCAACCGGGGGCACGGCCTCCTTGATCCAGTTGCGCCACTCTCCCCGGCCCACGCCGTTGGCCTGCTTGCAGGCCGCCACGCAGCCCTTGCAGTCGATGCACTTGGCCGAATCGATGACCATGGCGAGTTTCTGGGTGCTCATGCCGCCCCCTTCTTCTTTACGCTCACGAACGTCTCATGCATGGCCGAGTTGCCGCAGATGGCGTCCCACTTGCCTTCCATGAGTTCCACGATGCTCGCGCCCCGGCCCCTCACGACGGACAACCCGCCGGAGATGAGCCCGTAGCCCGAGAGCATGTACACGGTGTCCTTGCGGATTTTCGGGGTCACGAAGGCCTTGAGCTCGCCCTTGCCCACGGGGCTTTCCACCTGCACCACATCGCCCTGGGCGATGCCCAACTCCTTTGCCGCCACGTCGGAGAGCCAGAGCGTGTTCTCCGGCTCCAGTTCGTTCAGCAGGGCGTTGTTGGTGCTGCTGCCCTGGGTGACGCAGGCGCTGCGGCCCGCCACCAGCCGGAAGCTTCGCTTCTGTTCAGGCGACGGCTTCGGGGGGGCGTAGACCGGCATGGGCTCCAGGCCCATGGACTCGTAGCGCGTGCTGTACAGCTCGATCTTCTGGCTGGGGGTCTTGAAGGGCTGGCCGTCGGTGGTGCCCAGGGGCGGGTTGGGCGGGTAGAACACGCCGTCGCGCCTCAGAATCTCCTCGGCCTCCGGGAAGCCCGCCAGCTGCTGCTTGCGGTACTCGGCCACGTCGAAGTGGAAGGCCTCGCCCAGGCCCAGCTTTCCGGCCAGGGCCTTCAAAACGTCGAACACCGGGCGGGACTCGTACATGGGCGGAATGACCGGATCGCGCCACACCAGGCACGCGCCCTCGGCCCCGCTCTGCAGCGCCTGCACCGGGTCGGTGCGCTCCAGCGCGCTGGGCATGGGCAGCACCAGGTCGGCCATCCAGGCGGTGTCGCTCATGGTGATGTCCGCCACCACCAGGAAGTCCAGCTTGTCGATCATCTCGCGGGTCTTGCGGCGGTCGGGCGCGGTGGCCATGGGGTTGGTCTTGTACACGAACCAGCCCTTGATGGGGTACGGCGCGCCCTTGATGACGTTCTCGCGCGTGATGACAAACGAGCCCTCGTCCTCGAAGAGCATGGGCACGCTCTTGGTGTCCACGCGGCCCGGCGGGTTGTCGTCGTAGAAGGGGGCCTCGTGCGGCGCGGCCTTTTTGACGCCGCTGGGCCGGGGCGGCACCAGCCCGCCGGGGCGGTCCCAGTTGCCCAGCAGCGCGTTGACGATGGCGAAGCTGCGCCGGATCTGGGTGGAGTTCTCGTAGTCCGAGCTTCTGCGGCCCGGGTAGACCATGGCGGCGGGGGCGGCGGCGGCCAGCTCGCGGGCCATGCGCCGGATGTCGGCCGCCGGGATGCCGGTCTCGCCCTCGGCCCACTCGGGGGTGTTGTCCTTCACGTGGGCGGAGAGCTTGTCCAGCCCGCTGGTGCGCTCGGCGATGAACTTCGGGTCGTAGAGCTTCTCGTGGATGATGACGTGGGCCACGGCCAGCATGAAGGCCATGTCCGTGCCGGGGCGGATGGGGTGCCACTCGCTGGCGAGCGCCGCGCTCTTGGTGTAGCGCGGGTCCAGCACCACCACCTTGGCCCCCTGCTGCATGATGGTCATGAGGTCCATGCTGTCGGGCGTGACCAGGGCCTCCAGGCGGTTGGCCCCGGCCAGGATGACGTACTTGGAGTTGATGACGTCGGGCAGGGGCACGTCGCCGAAGGTGTCCACGAAGGCGCGGTTGCCCGAGAGCAGGCACAGCGACTCGTGGCTGGTGACGTTGTAGGAGCCGTAGGCCTCGGCAAAGCGGTGCACGAAGGAGCTCTGCATGTCCGCCCCGGCGGAGAAGAGCATGCCGCAGCGGGTGAACTTGGCGCCGATGTCCTTCATCTTCGTGGCGCACAGCTCCAGGGCCTCGTCCCAGGAGATGGCCTTCCACTTGCCCTCGCCGCGCCCTCCGGTCCGCAAGAGCGGGGTCTTCAGGCGGTCGGGATCGTACACCTGGGCCACGCCGGCGTTGCCGCGAGCGCAGAGCATGCCCCGCGACTTGGTGAACTTGGGGTTGGGGTCCAGCTTGACGATGCGCCCGTCCTTCACCCGGGCGATGAGCCCGCAACGGTTGAAGCACATGTCGCATACGCCGAACTTGGACTCCCACTTGGGGTCGGCGGTTTTGAGGGGCGGCAGGGCGGCTTCGGCGCCCTTCGCGCCCATCGCATCGGGGGCGGAGACCGCCGCCGCGGCGGCGGCGGATGCCGTGGTGCCTGCCAGCCGCAGGAACTGCCGCCTGGAAATTCGTGTGGTGTCGCTCATGGCTCGTTTCCTTGCACAGGGGCGGATGGGGTATGGCGCGGACCGGAGGGGGTTTCAGGCTCCGGCCCGCGCGGTTCCGTCTCTTTTGGCCTGGATTAGTTGCACTTGGCCGGAGACGGAGAATCCTTGGCGTAGTCGTGCAGGTAGGCGAAGATGTCGGCGCGGTCCTCGGGGGTCACGCCCTTCCAGTCCTTGTAGCACTTCACGGCCTCGGGCTTGGCGAAGATCTTCTTCCACTCGGCCTGGGTCTTGGAGCTGGGGGAAAGATCGGAGGCGCTGGCGCCGTGGCAGGTACGGCACTTGGCGCGGTAGGTGTACTTGCCCTTGCGGGAGTTTCCGTCGGCGGCGAAGGCCACGCTGACGACCAGGAGGACCAGTGCCAGGACGCTGATGATGCCGATGCTGCGCTTCATCTTCTTTACTCCATTTTTACGGGTTAGGGGTATCCACTCTCCAAATCCAACGGCCCAGGCCGTTTTCTCACGACGACTTTAATTGCCATATACCCGTACAGGGTACCTGAGTCAAGACGTGCACGCGTTTTTTTCAGAAAAAGTTGACCCGCCCGGAGGGGGCGGCTAGCATGGCGACATCCCGCCGTTTTCCGGGCCTGGCCCGGAGTCCGGACAGCCGCCCCAAGGAGACACGCACCATGAACATCGGCCCGTACACGTTCGAGGAATTCAAGGCCAAGGCCGCCGCCTTCCACGGCTATCCCGCCCCGGGCCTGCTCATCGGCGGCTACATGGTGGAACTGGCGCGCAGGCAGTTGCCCGAGGGAACGCTGTTCGACGCCGTGGTGGAGACCAGCAAATGCCTGCCCGACGCCGTGCAGATCCTGACACCCTGCACCGTGGGCAACGGCTGGGTGCGCGTGCTGAACCTGGGCCGCTACGCCCTGGCGCTGTACGACAAGTACACCGGCGTGGGCGTGCGCGTGTGGCTGGACCTGGAAAAAATGGCACCTTATGATGAGATACGCTCCTGGTTCCTCAAGCTCAAGAAAAAAGCGGACCAGGACACGGATCTTCTTTTCGCCCAGATAGAGGCGGCGGGCGACACGCTCTGCTCCCTGCGGCCCATCCGCATGGACGAGCGCGCGCGCGGCCACAAGAGCATGGGCCGGGTGGGCGTGTGCCCCATCTGCGCCGAGGCCTACCCCGGCAACGACGGGGCCATCTGCCGCGGCTGCCAGGGCGAGGCCCCCTACGCCATGACCGAGGCCCAGTGCGCGGAAATGCCCCGGCTCACCGCCGTGCCCGTGGAGGACGCCGTGGGCCACCGCGCCCTGCACGACATGACGCGCATCGTGCCCGGAGAGAGCAAGGGCGCGGAGTTCCGCGCCGGGCAGGAGATAAGCGGCGGCGACGTGTGCCGCCTGCAGCACATGGGCCGGGCCCACGTGTACCTGGAGCAGGACACCCCCGAGGGCTTCGTGCACGAGAACGACGCGGCCCTGGCCTTTGCGAAGATGATGGCGGGCGAGGGCGTGGTCTTCGACGAGGCCCCGCGCGAGGGCAAGATCAACTTCCGCGCCGGGGTCACCGGCGTCTTCGAACTGGACCGCGAGCGCTTGAACGCCTTCAACCTGGTGCCCGACGTCATGTGCGCCGCGCGCCACCACGGCGTGCTGGCCGAGGCGGGCAAGGGCCTGGCCGGGGCCCGCGCCATCCCGCTCCTGCTCTCCGCCGAGAACTTCCGCAAGGCCCAGGCCGTGCTGGCCTCGGGCCCGCTGTTCCGCGTCGCGCCCATCCGCCCCGCGCGCATCGGCGTGCTGGTCACCGGCACCGAGGTCTTCCAGGGCCTCATCGAGGACCGCTTCGCGCCCATCATCCGCGAGAAGGCCGAGCGCCTGGGCTGCTCCGTGGTGGCCACGGACGTGGTGCCCGACGACGCGGAGCGCATCGCCGGGAGCGTGGCCAAGCTGCTCGCCGCCGGGGCCGACCTCATCGTCACCACTGCCGGGCTCTCCGTGGACCCCGACGACGTGACCCGCACGGGGCTCATCCAGGCGGGGCTGACGGACATGCTCTACGGCGCGCCGCTTTTGCCCGGGGCCATGACGCTCATCGGCCGCCTGTCCGGCCCCTCCGGCCACGCCCGGGTCATCGGCGTCCCGGCCTGCGCGCTGTTCCACAAGGCCACCAGCCTGGACATCCTGCTGCCGCGCCTGCTGGCCGGGCAGGAGCTGACCCGCCGCGACCTGGCGGACATGGCCGAGGGCGGCTTCTGCCTGGACTGCCGCACCTGCACCTTCCCCAAGTGCCCCTTCGGGAAATAGCAGGGGGCAGAAGCAAACAGGACCCCCCTAACCTCTTGACGAAGCACGGGTAATGCTTATCTAGCGAGGTACAGACAAAGGAGCGGACCATGCCCGACGACACTGCGCCCCCTCCTGACCAGCCTCCTTCCGAACAGGCGCCGGAACCCACCGTCCGCCAGCTGCTGGAGCGCTTCCCGCAGCCCGTCACGGTGCGCACCTTCGGCAGCGTGTTCACCGACACCTCCGACTTCATGGCCATCGGCTACGGCGACGTCATCGCCGTGGGCGGCCTGCACTACCTGGTGCTGGGCGACGAGGCCGAGCGCCGCTTCGGCATGGAGGACCCCAAGTTCTGGGTCAAGCGCTGCCTGGAGCTTCAGTCCGGCTCCCCGCGCATCCTCAAGCTGGAGTTCTACGAGACCTTCGAGCAGAGCATCGGCGAGCTGCGCATCCTCTGCTACCGCAGCGCGGAGAAGGAAGCCCGCATCCTGGACCTGGTGCGCGGCGACGTGCGCTTCATGCAGGGGGCGAGCCGCCACGACCGCGCGGGCAATCTGGTGCGCGTGCTGGACCGCGTGATGGGCCGCAGGCTGGACCTGGTCATCGAGGACATCAAGGCCGACCACCGCGAATACTTCCACGAGCTGTTCCCCGGCGTGCTGGAGAACTTCATCGGCTCCTGCCGGGCCATCGGCCACCTGCACGACCACGGCGAGAAGCACGGCGACATCCGCCGCGACCACATCTTCGTGGAGCACGCCACGGGCCTGTGGCGCTGGATCGACTTCGACTACGGCTACGACTCCGCCGAGAACCCCTACGGCCTGGACCTCTTCGGCCTGGGCAACATCCTCATGCACCTCATGGGCAAGGGCGTGCACACCACCCAGACCCTGGCCGAGACCCCGGAGGGCCGCGAGGTGCTCTCGCGCATCGGCGAGGAGGACTGCGGCCTGTTCTTCCGCAACCGCGTCATGAACCTGCGCAAGCTCTTCCCGTACATTCCCGAGGACCTGAACCGGGTGCTGCTGCACTACAGCTCCGGCAGCGACGTGTTCTACGAAACCGTGCCCGAGCTGCTGGCCGACCTGGAGCCCTGCCTGGACACCCTGCGCCGACTGTAGCCATCCGACAGAGAAGGAGGACGCCATGGACCCCAAGAACATCCTCATCAGCGTGGACGCCAGCGAGAACGCCACCCGCGCCGTGGCCTACGCCGCCACCCTGCTGGGCGGCCAGGCCGGGGTCCGCGTCACCCTGCTCTACGTGGAGCGCATGCCCCCGCGCGACCTCTACCGCAGCGAGGAGGAATGGAAGGGCCAGTGCTCACTGGAAAAGCAGCGCGTGTTCGACTTCCTCAAGGCCGCCCGCGCCACGCTGCTTGCCTCCGGCCTGCCGGATTCCTCAATCTTCGAGCGCGCCGTGCTGTGCAGCGAGGAGCCGAGCATTTCCAAGACCATCCTGGAGGTGCAGCAGGAGGGCGGCTACGGCACCCTTGTGGTGGGGCGGCGCGGCATCACCAAGGGCGAGGAGTTCCTGTTCGGCAGCGTGTCCAGCAAGCTTGTGCACAACGCCCGGGACTGCGCCGTATGGGTGGTGCAGTAGACCTGAAGTTCTTGCATTTTTCAGGCAGACTGCTACTGTAGCCTCACCCCCCGAATACAGCTTTCCAGAGGTGCCATGCGCCGCCTGTCCGCTGTCCTGATACTCATTCTGGCCCTGCTCGCCTGGGCCCAGGACTCTTTTGCGCCCTCGCAGGCCGAGGCCGCCCCCATGGCCGAAAGCGAGCCGCGCTTCGCCCTGGTCATCGGCAACAGCGCCTACAAAACCGCCCCGCTCAAGAATCCCGCCAAGGACGCCCGCGACATGGCCGCCCTGCTCACCCGGCTGGGATTCTCCGTCACGCTCAAAGTGGACGCGGGCCAGAAGGACATGGAGGAGGCGGTGCGCCAGTTCGGCCAGGATCTGCGCAAGGGCGGCGTGGGCCTGTTCTACTTCGCCGGGCACGGCCTGCAGGTGCAGGGCAACAACTACCTCGTTCCCGTGGACGCCAAGATCCAGACCGAGAGCGACGTGCGCTTCGAATGCGTGGACGCCGGGCGCGTGCTGGGCAAGATGGAGGACGCGGGCAACACGCTGAACATCGTCATCCTCGACGCCTGCCGCAACAACCCCTTCAGCCGGGGCTTCCGCAGCGCGGAGCGCGGCCTGGCCGAGATGCGCGCCCCCACCGGCTCGCTCATCGCCTACGCCACCGCCCCCGGCTCCGTGGCCAGCGACGGAAGCGGCGACAACGGCATGTACACCAAGCATCTGCTCCAGAACATGCGCGTGTCCGGCCTGCCCATCACCGACGTGTTCATGCGCGTGCGCATGGGCGTGGTGGCGGAGACCGGCAAGAAGCAGGTGCCCTGGGAGTCCAGCTCGCTCACCGGCTACTTCTACCTCACCGGCGGGCCCAAGGACGGGCAGGCCGCGCCCCCCGCCGCGGCGCCCGCGCTTCCGGCCCCGGCCCAGACCCTGGCCCCGGCTGCCGAACCGACTCCCGCTCCGGCCCCCGCTCCGGTCGTCCCGGCCAAGCCGGTCGTCCCGCAGATCGACGTGAAGGCCGAGCGCAGGCGCATGGCCGAGGAGGCCGCCCGCCTGAAGCGCGAAAAGGAGGAGCTGGCCCAGCTCCAGGCCCTGAAGGCCGAGAAGGACCGGCTGGAGTCCGAGCGCGCGCGGCTGGAGCAGGCCAAGCTGCTGGCCATGGGCTCGCGGCCGCAGCAGCCGCCCCAGCCCTCGGGCCAGGCCGCCCCGGCGGCGCCGTCCGCGGCGGGGGCCAAGTCCTCCAAGGCCGCCACCGCCGCCAACGCGCCCTACTTCGGCATGCTGGCCCGCCACGGCGTGTCCGAGGCGCAACGCTACTTCGAAACCGCGGTGCAGGCCCGGCCAGAGGACGCCGACGCACGCGCCGGCCTGGCCATCGCCCTGATGCTGAGCAAGCGCGAGGCCGACGCCAAGTACCACGTGCGGCGCATCGAGGAATCCGCCCAGACCACGCCGGGAACCCGCGTGGCCAGGGGCTTCATGCTGGGCGTGGAGGGCCAGCTGGCCGACAGCTCCTACCAGCTCAACCGCGCCCTGGAGGAAGGGGCCGACCGGGCCCTGGTGCAGCTGGCCATGGCCACCGCCTCGGCCAAGAAGAACGAGCTGGACCAGGCCAAGCGCGCCATGGACGAGTACCGCACCCTGGTGCCGCCAATCGAGGAGAACGAGTACGCCAAGGATCTGGCCATGCGCGTGGACCTCAAGGGCCGGCTGGTAGGCACCTTCTACTGGACCGGGGCCAACAAGGCCATCACGGCCTACTCCTCAACCGTCACCTTCATGCTCAACAACGGCGAGCTTTCCGCCACGGCCGGCGGCTACGGGCAGGGCAACATCACCGACCTCAAGCTCGCGGGCAAGGTGCTCACCTTCCGCTACAACTTCGGCTCCGGGTTCTTCGGCGGCCACTACGACATGACCTGCGACCTGACCAGCAACCTGGACACCATCCCGCTCACCGCGCGGGAGTCCACCTTCGGCCAGGTCATGCAGGGCTTCCTCATCCGCCAGGGCAGCCTGGCGCAGTCCATGGCCTACCATCCCGACCCGATGGACTGCTTCATCGCCACCGCCGCCTACGGCGAGCCCTGGCACGACGAGGTGACCACGCTGCGCCGCTTCCGCGACCAGGTCCTGGCCAGCCACGACTGGGGCCGCAAGTTCGTGGCCAGCTACTACCTCTTCGGGCCGCCCTGGGCCGAGGCCATCCGCCACAAGCCCTGGGCCCGCGCCGCCGTGCGCGCCGCGCTCACGCCGGTGGTCACCCTGGCCAGGGCCGCCACGGGAGACGCCGCCAGCCTGGCCGTGCTGGGCGCGGCGCTGGCCGCCGGGGCGGGCGCCCTGGCCCTGCGCAGGCGCAGGCGCGGAGCCTGACGGGGACGAAAGGGGCCTAGTCCTTGCGGCCGTACTTGACCTTGAGCCGCAGCATGCCGCCCACCAGCACCAGGGCCACGGAGTTGGCGATGATGACGGCCGCGGCGCTGTGCAGCAGTCCGTAGACCAGCCACAGGGCGGTGCCCGCGGTCATGGAGATGTACATGGCCAGGGAGATGTCCTGCACGGCCTTGGTGCGCCAGGTCTTGTACACCTGCGGCACGTAGGCCGCGGTGGAGAGCGTTCCGGCGGCCAGGCCCACGTATTCGATCCAATTCATTTCCATGCCGCGCCCATTAGCCTGTTTGCCCCGCCGGGGCAATGGCGCGCAAAACCCGTTGCATGCGCCCCCGCCTGGGGATACTAAGCCGCAGGGCGCACAGCGCGCATTGGAGAGGACACGTGACCGCACCGGCCATCGAAATATCAGACCTGTGGTTCGCCTACGCGGGCCAGCGCGTGCTGGAAGGGGTGAACCTGACCCTGCCCGCCGGGGACTTCCTGGCGGTGCTGGGCCCCAACGGCGGCGGCAAGAGCACCCTGCTCCGGCTTCTGCTGGGGCTGGAGAAGCCCGGCGGCGGCAGCATCCGGGTGCTCGGCCAGGAGCCGGGGAGCGCGGGCGGGCGCATCGGCTACCTGCCGCAGCACACCACGGTGTCGGCCAATTTTCCCATAACCGTGCTGGAGGCCGTGGCCCTGGGCCTCATCCGGCCCGGCCTGCTGGGCCTGGGCTCGCTCATGGGCGCCGGGGAGCGCGCCCGCCAGCGCGAGGAGGCCCTGCGCAGCCTGGAGCGCGTGGGCCTGGCGAACAGGGCCGGAAGCAGGCTCTCCGAGCTTTCCGGCGGCCAGCGCCAGCGCGTGTTCATCGCCCGGGCCATCGTCTCCGGGCCGGAGCTGCTGCTGCTGGACGAGCCCACCGCCAGCGTGGACGGCCGCAGCAGGCAGGAGCTCATGGACCTGCTGGCCGTGCTGGGCCGCGACATGACCATCGTCATGGTCAGCCACGACATGGGCACGGTGGACGGCTGCGTGAAGTCCATCGCCTGCGTCAACCGCGGGCTGCACTACCACCCGGACAACAGGCTGACCCCGGAGATCTTCGCCCAGGCCACGGGCGCGGACCTGCGCGCCAGCTGCCCGGTGGAGTTGCTGGCCCACGGCTCCATCCCCCACCGCGTGGTGCACGGCCACGACACCCCCGGCTGCTGCGGCGGCCGCCATGCCCACCCCAAAGCCGACAATGACGATTCCATAATGAATGGGGGCTCCAAGCCATGATGGAGGCCCTTTCCTACGACTTTTTCCAGAACGCGCTCGTGGCGGGCCTCTTGGCCAGCCTCATCTGCGGGGTCATCGGCTCGCTGGTGGTGGTCAACCGCATCGTGTTCCTGGCGGGCGGCGTGGCCCACGCCTCCTACGGCGGGGTGGGGCTGGCCTTCTTCCTGGGCCTGCCGGTGCTGCCCGTCACCGCCGGGTTCTCCACCGCCGCGGCCCTGGTCATGGCCTGGGTCACGCTCTCGGCCCGCGAGCGGGCGGACACGGTCATCGGCGTGCTCTGGGCCGCGGGCATGGCCCTGGGCATCATCCTCCTGGACCTGACGCCGGGCTACAACGCCGACCTCATGAGCTACCTGTTCGGCAGCATCCTGGCCGTGCCCACCTCCGACCTCTGGCTCATGGCCGGGCTGTCCGTGCTGGTGCTCGTGCTGGTGGCGCTGTTCTCGCGCGGGCTGCTGCTCATGAGCTTCGATGCCGAGTTCGCGCGCTCGCGCGGGGTGCCGGTGGCCCTGCTGCACTTCCTGCTCATGGGGCTCACCGCGCTGTGCGTGGTCATGGTCATCCGCGTGGTGGGCATGATTTTGGTGCTGGCGCTCATGACCATTCCGCCCTTCATCGCCGAGGCGCGCTCGCGCTCGCTCTCGGGCATGATGGCCCTGTCCGCGCTCCTGAGCGCCGTGTTCTGCGTCTGCGGCCTGTGGCTGTCCTACATGCTGGACCTCACCAGCGGGGCCACCATCATCGGCGTGGCCTGCCTGGGCTTCGCCCTGAACCTCTGCGTGCCGTCCCGGCGCACGACCGCGTAGGCCAGCCCAAACATGAGCGACCCGAAGGAAATCCGCATCCCCGCGCCCCAGGCCCCGGCCCGGGTGCAGGACGCCGCCGGGCTGGCCCGGCACCTGGAGCGCATGGCCAGCATGGTGCGCGGCGAGACCGCGCCCGCCCGCCCGGACGAGCGCACGCCCCGGTCCGAGGGCGGCCGGCCGGAGCCGGGCTGGTGGGTGCTGGCCCAGGGCGAGGTGCTGGACGACGGCAATTTCGAGGCCCGCGAGGGGGCCCGCGAGCGCCTGCTGGCCCAGGTGCGCCGCGCCGGGCTCATGGTGGAGCAGAACGTCTGGGTCTGGGACGAGACCTGGCGCGCCCAGCTTGTGGTGGCCACCCTGCCCAGCCACGCCCGGGCCTGGCGCGTGGCCGAGCGCCTGCGCGAGAAGGGCCTGACCCTGCGCGTGCGCCGCGAGATGCCCGAGGGCGGCGAAGGCGAAAAGCCCTAGCCCTCCCGAGACTCCGCAGCCGGACGCGAAAACCGGGCCAACCGCCCGCCGGAAAGCCGCAAAAGCTCGCCCGGGGCAAGCTCCAGGGTGCGGTCGGGCCTGCCGCTGCCGCAGTAGGCCGTGGGAGTCATGGCCAGCACGTCCTCGTCCAGCAGAATCACAATGCCCTGCCCTTCGGGCCATACGGGCCACACGGGCAGGGGCCCCACGCTGCCCGGCTCCACGCCCAGGCGCTCACGCACCTGCGCGGGCGACAGGCTCGCCAGGTCGCGGCGCGACAGGCCCAGCTCGCGGGCGAGGGCGGCATAGTCCACGCGCCGGGTGCCGCGCAGCGCGGCCAGCGCCAGCCTGCCGTCGCGGGTCTGGAAGGCTATGGTCTTGACGATGCGCGAGACGTCGAAGTCCAGGTTGGCCCTGGCCTCGTCGATGGTGCGGGTGGGGGCGTGCTCGTGGACCCGGCAGGCCGCGCCCCGGGCTTCCAGCAGGGCCAGGAGGCGGGCGAAGGCGTCGGGGTTTTCAGCCCCGCCCATCGCCGTAGCCCAGCTTGCGCAGCTCCTCGGCGATGTCGCGGGGGCGGAAGGGCTTGGTCATGTACGACACCGCCCGTCCGTGGATGAAGGCCCGCGAGGCCTTGCGGTTGTCGTCCAGGCTGGTGGTGATGATGACCTGGGCGCAGCCGGATTCCGGCAGCCCCAGCTCGTCCTCGGCGGCGCGCATGCGCTCCAGGGTCTGCAGGCCGTCCATGCCCGGCAGCATGATATCCAGGAACACCAGCTCGAAGGGCCGGGAATCTTGAAGGGCCGCCAGGAACAGGCGCAGGCCCTCCTCCCCGGTTCCGGCCATCACCGGCTCGCCGTGCCCGGCCAGGGCCAGGCGCAGGTATTCCTGGTTCACCCGGTTGTCCTCGACGATGAGGATGCGCGGCATGGCTCTCTCCTAGGCTCCGGGCTGGCCCAGCTCCATAACGGCCTCGAACAGGAAGTGGTCCACCAGGTGGCACAGCATGTGGCCAGCGGCGATGTGCACCTCCTGCACCAGCGGGGTGTCCTTGGTGGGCACGCTGATGAGGTGGTCGCACACCGGCTCGAACTCGGCGGTGAACTGGCCGCACATGCCGATGGTGGCGAGCCCCTTGGCCTTGGCCTCGCGCAGGGCGGCCAGCACGTTGCGGCTGGTGCCGCTGGTGCTGATGCCCACCAGCACGTCGCCGCGCTGGCCCAGGGCCTGCACCTGCTTCACGAACACCAGGTCGAACCCGTAGTCGTTGCCGATGGCGGTGAGGATGGAGGTGTCGGTGGTGAGCGCGATGGCCGGAAGCGGCGGGCGCTCCAGCTTGAAGCGGTTGACGAACTCGGCGGCCAGGTGCTGGCTGTCGGCGGCGCTGCCGCCGTTGCCGCAGAAGAGCACCTTTCCGCCCTGGGTGAGGGCCAGGGCCACGCTGCGGGCAATGCCGACGAGTTCGGCGGCGTGCTCCTCGAAGTAGGCCTCGCGCACGCGCAGGCCCTCGCGGGCGTGGTCCAGCACCTTTTGGACGGCTTTCTGGGACATGGGGGCTCCGTTTGCTCAGAACATCTTTGTCAAGAAGGCAGCGCCTCTCTACACGAAAGACTGGCGGCAGGCAACGCGCCGGACCTGGGTTTGCGGGTCAGATGACAAAACCCGCGCAGTCCGCGTTCAGGCTACACAAACGTAGATTGGCGAAAAAAGACTTTGAACTCTTTGCCGTGTTGGGCTAATGTGGCCGACAACGGTTTGGGTTGCACACTTTTCTACATTTTGGAGGAGAATTGGGATGAAAAAGATGACCGTCAAAGTGTTGGTGGCGGTCCTGGCTCTGGCTCTGGGCTCGTTCGCGCTCATGGGCTGCGGCAAGGACTCTGACGTGATCAAAGTCGGCTTCAACCTGGAACTCACCGGCGACATTCCGAAGGTCGGCGAGGCTTCCAAGTTCGCCGCCGAAATGCTGAAGGAAGACATCAACAGCAAGGGCGGCCTGGAAGTGGGCGGCAAGAAGTACAAGCTTGAGTTCGTGTACCAGGACAACGAGGCCAAGGCCGAGTCCGCGGTGAACGCCGCCCTCAAGCTCATCACCCAGGACAACGTGGTCGCCATCGTCGGCCCCAACTCCTCCAAGCAGGCCATCCCCGCCGGTGGCGCCTGCAACGACAACCAGGTGCCCATGGTGACCCCGTGGTCCACCAACCCCGACACCACCAAGGACCGCCCCTGGGTGTTCCGCGCCTGCTTCCTGGATCCCTTCCAGGGCCCCGTGGCCGCCGACTTCGCGGCCAAGCAGTTCGGCGCCAAGACCGCTGCCGTTCTGTTCGACATCGCCAACGACTACTCCAAGGGCCTGGCCGAGATCTTCAAGGCCGAGTGGGAGAAGAAGAGCGGCGCCGGCACCGTGGTTGGCTTTGAGTCCCACGGCACCAAGGACCAGGACTTCTCCGCCCAGCTGACCAAGATCATCGCCGCCAAGCCTGACTTCATCTTCGTGCCCGACAACTACAACCAGGCCGCCCTCATCGTGAAGCAGGCGCGCGACCTGGGCTTCAAGGGCCCCTTCATGGGTTCCGACTCCTGGGGCTCCGCTGAGCTCATGACCCTGTGCGGCAAGGACTGCATCGGCCAGTTCTTCAGCACCCACTACGCCGCCGCCGGCGCCCAGGGCGCCACCAAGGACTTCATCGACCGCTACAACACCAAGTACAAGTACGTGCCGGACGACGTGGCCGCCCTGACCTGGGACGCCACCCGCCTGGTGCTGCAGGCCATCCAGTCCGCCGGCAAGGTGGAGAAGGACATCAAGGCCGAGCGCAAGCTCGTCCGCGACGCCCTGGCCGGCATCAAGGAATTCGCCGGCATCACCGGCAACATGAAGTTCTCCGGCACCGGCGACCCCAGCAAGTGCGCCGTCGTCGTGCAGATCAGCCCCGAGGGCAAGTTCGAGTTCAAGGAATCTGTCTGTCCTAAGTAGGCGGAATGGCAACGTGGGCGGGGGCCGGAGACGGCTCCCGCCCGCACTGTTTTTTCTGCGCGCCAAAGACCCACGCGCCGAATAAAATTCGGCGCGTTTTGGAGTGTGCGGGGCGCGCAGACATGAAGGATTCAACTGACCAAGGCATAGGTGTCCGGTGGAAATTTTCCAGCATATTTTCAATGCTCTGCAATTCGGCAGCTTCTACGCCCTCATCGCCCTGGGCTACACCCTGGTGTACGGCGTGCTGCGGCTCATCAACTTCGCCCACGGCGACATCTTCATGGTCGGCGCGTACATCGCCTATTTCGTGGCCACCCTGCTGCTCGGCACGGGCGGCGCGGGCCTGGGGCTGGACCCCATGCTGGCCCTGGCCATAACGGTGCCCGCCACCATGCTGCTCACCGCCCTGGTGGGCGTGACCCTGGAACGCACCATGTACCGCCCGCTGCGGCGCAAGGGAGCGGACAGGCTCTACGTGGTCATCACCGCGCTGATGGCCGGCCTGATGCTGGAGAACGGCAACCTGGCCCTGCTGGGTGCCAGCCGCAAGCTGTTCCCCGAGATGCTGCCCAAGGTCATCTGGACCTTCGGCACCATCTCGCTGACCAACCTCAAGGTGCTGGTCATCGTGGCCGCCATCGCGGTGTTCGTCCTGCTCGAATTCATCGTCACCAAGACCAAGATCGGCATGGCCATGCGCGGCATCAGCTACGACAAGTTCGCCATCCCGCTCATGGGCATCCCGCTGGACACCATCATCGTGTTCACCTTCGTGCTGGGTTCCGGCATGGCCGGGCTGGCGGGCATCCTCTTCGCCATGAGCTACCCCATCCTGGAGCCCTACATGGGCGCGCTCATCGGCTGGAAGGCCTTCATCGCGGCGGTGGTCGGCGGCATCGGCGACATCCGCGGCGCCATCGTGGGCGGCTTCCTGCTCGGTTTCATCGAAATCGGCGTGGTGGCCTTCTTCCCCAGCACCCTGCGCGACCTGTTCGCCTTCTCGGTGCTGCTCATCATCCTCTGGCTGAAGCCAACCGGCCTGTACGGCGTGGCCAAGACCACAAAGATCTAGCCGGGGGACGCGCCAGATGCAGAAACACACCTTCACCATCTCCATGTTCGCGGGCATTGCCCTGCTGACCGTGCTGGCCCAGATGGGCGTCATCAACCAGTACCTTCAGTCGGTCATCATGCTCATGGGGGTGAACATCATCCTCGCGGCCAGCCTGAACCTGGTCAACGGCTACATGGGCGAGTTCTCCTGCGGCCACGGCGGGTTCATGTGCGTGGGCGCCTACGGCGCCTCGGTCATGACCGTGCTCTGCTTCAGCAAGAACGCCATCCTGGGCGCGCCGCTGCTGCCGGACTCCCTGGCCCTGCTGGCCTTCCCGCTCTCGCTGGCCGTGGGCGCGCTCCTGGCCGCAGTGGCCGGGCTCATCGTGGCCATTCCCAGCTTCAAGACCCGCGGCGACTACCTGGCCATCATCACCCTGGCGGCCAACTACATGGTCATCAGCGCCATCAACAACCTGGAGATCATCGGCGGCCCGCGCGGCTTCATGGGCATGAACGCCACCATCAACGCCATGAGCGCGGTGGTGAAGCTGCCCTGGATGCTCATCTGGGTGTGCCTGGGCACGGTGTTCAGCGTGTGGCTGCTCAGGCGCTTCGTCTCCAGCACTCTGGGCAAGGGCGTGCCCGCCATCGCCCAGGACGAGATCGCCGCCGAAATCATGAGCGTGAACACCAACCGCATGAAGCTCATCGCCTTCATGCTCTCCTCGGGCCTGGCGGGCCTGGCGGGCGGTCTGTTCGCCCACATGCTGGGCTACGTGAACCCCAACAGCTTCGACATCCTCAAGTCCACCGAGGTCATGGTCATGGTCTACCTGGGCGGCATGGGCTCGCTCTCGGGCGCCACCCTGTCGGCGGTGCTGTTCACCGTGCTGCTTGAGGTGCTGCGTCCCCTGGAGATCTGGAAGTGGGTGGTCATTCCCCTGCTCCTCATCCTGCTGATGCAGTTCCGCCCCGAGGGCCTCATGGGGAACAAGGAGCTCTCGCAGCTCTTCCCCAAGCTCAAGAAGTACTATTCGTTCAAATAGGCAATTTGGAGAGACCATGTCGCTTCTGCAAGTAAAGGGACTCACCCGCCGCTTCGGCGGTCTCATCGCGGTGAACGACTTCAATATCGAGCTGGACAACCACGAGCTCGTGGCGCTCATCGGCCCCAACGGCGCGGGCAAGACCACGGTGTTCAACCTGGTTTCCGGCTTCTACCAGCCCAGCGAAGGCTCCATCACCTTCAAGGGCAAGGACACCAAGGGCCTGCGGCCCCACCAGGTCACCGGCCTGGGCGTGGCCCGCACCTTCCAGGGCATCCGCCTCTGGGGCGAGATGCACGTGCTCGACAACATCCGCATCGCCCAGCACCACACCATGGGCTACAGCCTGCTGGACTGCTTCTTGCGCACCAAGAACTACGTGCTGCGCGAAAAGGAGATCGACCGGGTGGCCTGGGAGATGATGGAGGCCATGGACCTGAAGGAATACGCCTACGAGCTGCCGCGCAACCTGCCCTACGGCCTGCAGCGCCGCGTGGAGATCGCCCGGGCCATGAGCCTCAAGCCCTCGCTGCTGCTGCTGGACGAGCCCGCCGCGGGCCTGAACAGCGCCGACGTCGAGGGCCTCATCAAGCTGGTGAGCTGGATCCACAAGACCTTCCCGGTGACCATCTGGATGATCGAACACCAGATGAAGGTGGTCATGACCCTGTGCACGCGCATCAAGGTCATCGACTTCGGCACCACCATCGCCGACGGCACGCCTGAGGAAATCCAGAACAATCCCACCGTCATCAAGGCCTACCTGGGAGACGATACGATTTGAACACGCTGCTTGAAGTCAAGAACCTCAAGGTTCGCTACGGCAACATCGAGGCCCTTCACGGCATCTCCTTCGACGTCAAGGAGGGGGAGATCGTCACGCTCATCGGCGCCAACGGCGCGGGCAAGTCCACCACCCTCTTGTCCGTGTGCCGCCTGCCACCGCCGGAGGCCCCCCGCGTGGTCGAGGGCGACATCCTCTACCGGGGCAAGAGCATCCTGAACATGCCCCCGCACAAGCTGGTGAGCGACCTGAACATGGCCCTGGTGCCCGAGGGCAGGCGCATCTTCGGCAACCTGACGGTTGAGGAGAACCTCAAGATCGCCACCTACGCCCGCAAGGACGGGCACGAGGCCATCGACCGCGACTACGAGCGCGTGTTCGGCCTGTTCCCCCGCCTGGCGGAGCGCCGCAAGCAGCGCAGCGAGTCGCTCTCCGGCGGCGAGCAGCAGATGCTGGCCGTGGGCCGCGCCATCATGAGCAAGTGCGAGTTCATCATGCTGGACGAACCCAGCATGGGCCTGGCTCCGCTGCTCATGTACGACATGTTCCGCACCCTGAAGGAGCTGAACGCCGAGGGCCTGACCATCCTGCTCATCGAGCAGAACGCCAACCTGGCCCTGCGCTTCGCCCACCGAGGCTACGTGCTGGACACCGGCGAAATCGTGGCGAGCGGCTCCTCCGAGCAGTTGCTGGCCGATCCCGAGGTCAAGAAGGCGTATCTGGGCGGCTAGCCGCCGCGCGCGCACCGAAAACGAAGGGGGCCTCTTGGCCCCCTTTTTCTTTACCGCACCGCCGCCCCGCCCGCGCTCTCGTCGAACGCCTCGCGCATGGCGGCAAGCGCATTCAGCGCCGCCGGGAACCCGGCGTACGAAGCCATCTGGATGCCCACCTCCACGATCTCCTCCCTGCTCAGCCCCACCTGCAGCCCGGCCTTCACATGCACCTTGAGCTGCGGGCGCATGGTGCCGCGCGCCGCCGCCGCCGCGATCATGGCGATCTCCCTGCGCCGGGCGCTCAAGCCCGGGCGCGAGATCACGTCCCCGTAGCTGAAGTCCAGGATGAACCCGGCCATGTCCGGCGCAATGTCCGCCAGCGACTCCAGCACAGCACGGCCCGCACCCCGGCTGGTGGCCTCCAGCGCGGCCAGGCCCCGCGCCCGGCGGTCGCCGACGCGCGCCTCCGCACGCGCCGGGCGCACCCCGCGCTCCTCGAACACCCTGCGCGCCGTGGCCAGCGCGTTCAGCCCGGCCGGAAAACCCGCGAACACCGTGGTGACGTAGAGCGTCTCCACCACCTCTGCGGGGGCAAGCCCGGCGTTCAGCCCGCCGCCGATGTGGAACCTGAGCTGCGGCTCGGCGTTGCCCAGCGCCGCCAGGGCCGCCACGGTGGCCACCTGCCTGTCCGCCAGCCCAAGGCCGGGCCGGGCGTACACGTCGCCATAGCCGAAGCCCACCACCAGGGCCACCATGTCGGGGGCCACGCCGTCCAGGGCGGCATGCAGCGCAGCCTCGGCCCCCGTGTCCAGCCCGGCCAGCGCCGCCCTGCCCCGCTCCATGCGTTCGTCGTCCGCCATATCCGCGCCTCCCGTCCGCCCGGCCAGCGCCGGGGTTGAGACCATCGCCAAAAGCACCAGCATCGTTGCGGCAATCCGTTTCATGCGCGCCTCCCCTGTTTGCGCAAGGCTAGGACCGCCACTTTCAGATGTGAAATATATTTTACAGAGATGATTGATACTGGTATCGTCTTGAAATGGAACTGCGCCTGCTCCGCTTCTTCGTGGCCGTGGCCGAGGAACTGCACTTCGGCCGGGCGGCCGCACGCCTGCACATGGCCCAGCCGCCCCTGAGCCAGGCCATTCGCGGCCTGGAGGAGGAACTGGGCGCGCGCCTGTTCGAGCGCACCAGCCGGTCCGTGCGCCTCACCGCCGCGGGCGCCGCCCTGCTGCCGGAGGCCCGCGCCCTGCTGGACCACGCCGCCCACGCGGCGGAGCTGGCCCGCCGGGTGCATCTGGGCCAGGCCGGGGAACTGCGCGTCGGCTACATGAATCCGGCCATGGACGCCGTGCTCTGCCACGCGCTGCCGAAATTCCGCAGCCGCTGGCCCGGCGTGGAGCTGCGCCTGGTGGAGCTGCCCACGCCCCGGCAACTGGAGGAACTGCGCGCGGGCCGCCTGGACCTGGGCTTCATCCGCCTGGTGGAGGGGGACGGCCAGGACCTGGCCGGTCTGGAAACCCGGCTGGCCTGCTCCGAGCCGTACGTGCTGGCCCTGCCCGCCGGGCACCGCCTGGAGAGCCTGCGCCGGGCGCCCCTGCGCGAGGTGGCCGCCGAACCGCTGATCCTGTTTCCGCGCTCCGGCCTGCCCCGACTGCACGATGAGATGCTCGCCGCGCTGCGCGCCACGGGCGTGGAGCCGCGCATCGCCCAGGAGGTCGGCGGCAAGCACGCCTCGCTGGCGCTGGTGGCGGCGGGCCTGGGCGTGTGCCTGGTTCCGGCCTCCGCCCGGGACTGGAAACGCCGGGGCGTGGTGCTGCGCCCCGTGGAGCCGGGCCTGCCGAAGGTGCGCATGGCCGCCGCCTGGCGCGCCGGGGAGCCCTGCGCCGCCGCCCGTGCGCTTGCCGACCTCGCCTGTGCCGCATCCGCCTAGGAGCCGCCCACAATTTCCCCGCCCCCTCCTTGTGTGTATTCCAATATTCGATTAGTGTTCAAAGATGCCCCTCCCCCTGGGCGACTCCCAATTAGGAGATCCACATGAGCAGGGAAATCAGCATCAAATGGCGTCTGCTGGCCATCGCCCTGGCGGGCCCCATCGTCGTCTCGCTCGTCATGGGCGTGCTCCTGGTTCGCAACATCAGCACCTTCTCCACCGAGGGGCTTCTGGAGAAGAGCCGGGCCATCGTCATCATGGCCGAGAGCGCCAGGAACGAGATGAGCGCCAAGCTGGAGAGCGGCATCATCCGCCCGCTCTCGGAGATCCCCAAGGACAAGGTGGTCGGCGCGGTGCCCGTGGTCACGGCCATTCGCATGGCCAGGGAGAATGCCGAGCGCGGCGGCTACAAGTTCCGCGTTCCGAAAATCAGCCCCCGCAACCCGGAAAACGAGCCCACCCCGCAGGAGAGGGCCGTGCTGGAACAGCTTGAGGCCAAGAACCTCACGGAGCTGATCGTCGAGGAGCCGGACCAGACCCGGTACTTCCGCGCCATCCGCCTCACGCGCGACTGCCTGTACTGCCACGGCGACCCCAAGGGCGAAGCCGACCCCACCGGCGGCCTCAAGGAGGGCTGGAAAGAGGGCGAGGTGCACGGCGCGTTCGAGATCATCACCTCGCACGCCGCGGCAAAGGCCGAGCAGCAGGCGGCCATTCTCACCGTCCTGGGCTGGTCCGCCCTGGTGCTGGCCCTGGTCTTCGGCTTGGCCTGGACCCTGCTGCAGCGCGGGGTCATCGCCCCCCTCGCGGCCATCCGGGCCTTTGCCGAGCGCGCCGCTGTCGGCGACCTCACCGGGCGGCTGGAGGGCCGCTTCCAGGCCGAGATGGGCTCCCTTGCCCGCTCCTTCGAGAGCATGATCGACCAGCTCTCCGGCACCATCGGCTCGGTCATGAGCGGAGCGGCGGGAGTCGCCGCCAGCAGTTCGGAACTGACCTCGGCCTCGCGCTCGGTGTCGCAGGGGGCCGTGGCCCAGGCCGCCAGCGTGGAGGAAATATCCTCCAGCATGGAGCAGATGACATCCAACATCGCCCAGAACGCGGAGAACGCCCGCAAGACCGACGACCTGGCCCGGCGCGGTGCCCAGGATGCCGAAAGCGGCGGCAGGGCCGTGGAGCAGACCGTTGCGGCCATGCGCCAGATATCGGAAAAGATCACCATCGTTGAGGAAATCGCCCGTCAGACCAATCTTCTGGCCCTGAACGCCGCCATCGAGGCCGCGCGGGCGGGGGAACACGGCAAGGGCTTCGCCGTTGTGGCCGCGGAGGTGCGCAAGCTGGCCGAGCGCAGCGGGCACGCTGCCGGTGAGATCGGTTCGCTGGCCGTCAGCAGCGTCAGGGTGGCCGACGAGGCCGGGGCCCGGCTGGCCGGACTCATACCCACCATCCAAAGCACGGCGGAACTTGTGCAGGAGATCACTGCCGCCAGCCGGGAGCAGAGCACGGGCGCGGATCTCATCAACACCGCCATCCAGCAGTTGGATCATGTCATCCAGCAAAACGCCGCGGCCTCCGAGCAGATGGCGGCCACTTCAGATTCCCTGGCGAACCAGGCCCAGAGGCTGCAGAGCATCATCAGTTTCTTCCGCATCCGCGAGGAAGGAGGGCGGCCCCGCCAGCGTCCCATGCCGCCAGAATAGCAGGGCTCCGGCTCGGACTTGTTCCTTTCCGCACAATACTTGCCAAGGCCCTCGGGCATGTATAGGTGAGGCATGCGCCGCGATGCGCGCCGCGCACGTCACACCGGAGTGAGCACACCCATGCCCCGCAGCAAGAAACCCGCAGCACCGCAGTTCTGCCCCGCCCCTCCCCTGCCCATCCGCCAGGAGATCATGGATATAATGGCCGCCGCCCCACCCACGGTGCGCAAGGCCATGGGCGACCTCATGCTCTCCGTCAAGTCCGGCCTGGACGCGGCGGGCAAGGCGCCCAAGTTCGTGGACGCCCGCGCCCGCGTCTTCGACTGGCGCTCGCTGCTGCCCATGCTGGCGGACATCCGCAAGCGCCTGGACCGCGACATCGACGCCCGCCTGCACCGGCGCGGCAAGGCCCGGCAGGCCCTGGCCGCCCTGGAGGAAAGCTTCGGCAAGCTCCAGCGCGCCCACGAGCAGAAATCGCTCACCATGGCCATCATCTACGAGCTCATCAACGTGGGCGGCGAGTTCCAGACCCCCGTGGAAGTGCTGGAGCAGAGCGCCGAGGTGCTCATCCAGCTGCTGGAGGCCGACCTGTTCGTGTGCCGCCTGCGCGATGCCTGCGGCGAGTGGATCAACGTGGCGGCCAACACCATGGGCTGCAGCCAGACGCCCATCTTCGTGCGCGCCATGGAGGAGAGCATCCCGGGCCATCCTGTCATGCAGGCCGTGGCCACCAAGAGCTGGAGCTACGTGCTCTCCAACAACCTCATGAGCTCGGAGCGCGGCGGCGAGTCCTACGACTGCGTGGCCTACCAGGAGGGCTTCCGCTCGCGCCTGGCGTTCATCCTGCGCGGCCACGACACCCGGCCCTTCGGCCTCATCATGCTCTATTCCAAGTCCTCGGATTTCTTCAGCGACTACGACCACCAGTTCCTGAGCGACTGCTCGCGCATCGTTTCGCTCACCGTGGGCTCGCGCCTGGAGGTGGGCCGCGACGCTCTGGCCAAGGCCTCCGGCGGCATGGCCCACGTGGGCAACAACGCGCTTTCGGTCATCAAGAACTGCCTGGAGCTGGTGAAGGAGGACCTGGAGAGCGCCATCCACGCCGCCCAGCCCCTGGAAATGCGTGCCCGGGGCGAGCGCCTGGACCTGGCCCGCGAGGTGGAGCTCATCGGCTGCGCCCTGGGCGGGGCCGAGCGCCTGCGCGGAGCCATCGCCAACCTGCTGGAGGCCGTGGAGCGCCCGCGCATCATGCATTACATCCGCGGCGAGGAGGTGCTGGACCTGGACCCCAACACCTGCCTGCCGCCCGAGGAATAGCCGGGCCCAGCACCCCGCGCAGCCCGAAAAAAAGGCCGCCTTCCAATCCGGAGGGCGGCCTTTTGGGTGTGTGTCGGCGTAGGCTAGTCGTTCATGGACTCAGCCAGCGCGGCGATCTCCTCGCGGATGACCTTGGCGGCCTCGCGGGGCACGGCGCGCTCGATCTCGGCGCGCATGTCCTGGTCCATCTGGGCCTGCCGGTCCTCCAGCAGGGCCAGGCGCTCCTTGACCTGCGTGGCGGTGCGGCCGTCCTCCTCCAGCACGGAGCGCAGGGAGGACAGCTCCTCGCGCAGGGCGGAGGCCTCCTCCTCGGCGGCGCGCAGGCGCTGCTCCAGGCCGGAGATGATCTGTTCCTTCTCCACCAGCTGGCCCTGCATGCCCACCACGGTGACGCTGCCGCCCAGGACCTGGTGCTTCAGCTCGGTGAGCATCTTCTGCATCTCGGCCAGCACCTCCGGGGTCAGGATGACCTGGGTGGCGGCGGGTGCGGGCTCGGCGGCGGCAACCGGTTCGGGCATCGCGGCGGCGGCCACGGCGGACCCGACAGCGGCTCCGGCCACGGCGCCCAGCACGGCCTCGGCGTGCACCTGCTCCAGCAGGGTTCCGGCATCCAGCGGCATCTCGGAGGCCACCTCGGGCAGGTGCGCGTCAAAGCCCTCCAGGCCTTCATCCAGGGTGACAGAGGCCTCGTCCGCACCAAAATCCGGCCCATGGTCCGCGCCGAGATCCACAACGGCCTCGGCATGGGCGCCCAGGTCGAGCAGGGATTCCGGCTCGGCTTCGGCGGCCGGTTCCACGTGCGCGTCGGCGCCCAGGTCGGCGTCCACAAGCGACAGCGCGGCGTTGGCCAGGTCGTCGGCGGTGGGCATGTCCGTCATGTCCGGGGCCACGATGTCGTCCAGGGCGCTCAGAACCGCTCCCGGCTCGGGCTCGGAGATATCGGGCAGGGTCAGGTCCAGCGCGTCGCCCGTTTCTGCCGAAATGGCGTCCGGCCCGGCGGCTGGGGCCTCCTCAAGCAGGTCGCCCAGGCTCAGGTCCAGGGCGTCCTCCGCCTCGGGGGCGGCGGCCGACACGGGGGCCTTGGGCACGTCCAGCACGTCGTCCAGCCCGTGCATGTCGATGCCGTCCAGCGGACCGTCAAGCAGCGGAGCGGCGGCCATCGGCTCCTCGGAAGCGAGCGGCGCGGGCGCGGCCAGGGTCTGGCCGGCATCGCCCAGCTCGGAAATAAGCGAATCCAGGCCCGCGATGTCGATGCCGCCGTCCTTGCCGCCAGCATCCTCTGCGGGCGGGGTCAGGTCCAGCGGGCCATCGGCGGCGAAGGCCGAAAGATCGAGCGCGTCGTCATCGTCAGTGGCGCCAGCGACGGCGGAAGCCTCCTCGCTTGCGGCAAAGGCGGAGAGGTCGAGCACGTCCTCGTCGCCGGCCATTCCGGCGGGTCCGGCAGGTTCGGCCACGGCCTCGGCAAAGGCCGAGAGATCGAGGGCGTCCTCCTCGCTGTCCATGACAGGGGCGGCAGGCGCGGCGGGCTGTTCGTCGCCGAGGATGTCCTGCAGCAGCAGGGCGTCCACGTCGTCGCCGGCACCGGCGGGCGCGGCGGCGGGCTTTTTGGCGGCGGCGGCAGCCTCCGCCTGGGCGAGATCCTCCGCAAAGAGGGCCTCCAGCTCCTTTTCGAAGTCGCTCTCCTGGGTGCTGGCCTTGGGCTTCTGGGCTGGCGCGCCCAGCCCGTCCAGATCGAGGATGTCGTCTTCAGGAGAGGGGGGAGTCGGCGTCATGGTCTCCTCCTCCACGAGAAAAGTTAAAAAAAGGGGGCCGCTTGCGCAGCCCCCTGTGAAGCTCGGGCCGGACTAGGCCTTAGGATGGCACTTGTCGCAGGCGGTGGGAACGTTGGGCTTGGCTTCCTTCTTGGCCTTGTGGCAACCCACGCAAGACTTGGGGTTGTTGCCGTGGAAGGCGTTGTAGTAGGACTTGGGGCCCTGCTTGGCGACCAGATCGTCGTGGCAGCCCTTGCTGTCGCAACCGGCGTACTCGTTGCCCTTGGCGTCCTTCTTGTGGTGGCAGTCGGCGCACTTCACTTCAGCGTGCTTCTTGTGCGGGAACTTCACCAGGGACTTGGTCATCTTCATGCCGGCGGGGGCCTTGAAGGTGATGTCGGCGTCCGGGGCCTTCTTGGCCGGGGCGGCGTACAGGGGCAGGGCCAGGGCGAAAGCCAGGGCGGCAACAACCAGGGTCATAAAGAGAGAACGTTTCATGCTCCTCAATCCTCCTTGAACGTACGTGAACACTCCACTAACCACTGCCTATGGATGAGTTCCCGAAAACAGCAGGGAACCATTCCGAGACGAACACTCACCGAATACCCCCAAACCGCGTTTCCTGGCAAGGGCGGCGGCCCACTTTTCCAGGGATTTTTTTCACGAACCTCCGGCGGTTCCGTCGCCCAGTGCGTACTTGCCTGCGTATCCGCGCGGCGTGAGCATCCGTGGACCGGACTTGGCCTCGAGCGTCCGGGTGGCGCTGTTGCCCACGATGAGCACGCTGAGCATGTCCACCTGGCCGGGGTCGAGCCCAGCCAGCGTGGTCACCAGCGCCTCCTGCTCCGGGCGGAAGGCGCTTTTCACCAGGCCCACGGGGGTGGCGGGTCCGCGGTGGCGGGCGATGACGGCCAGCGCGCGGCCCAGGTGATCGGCGCGCCTGCGCGAGCGCGGGTTGTACACGGCGATGACGAAGTCCGCCCCCGCCGCCGCATCCAGCCTGCGCTCGATGACCTCCCACGGCGTAAGCAGGTCCGACAGGCTGACCACGGCGAAGTCGTGCATGAGCGGAGCGCCCAGGAGCGCCGCCGCCGCGCACACCGCCGGGATGCCCGGCACCACCTCGATGTCCAGCGAACCGACCAGCCCGCGCGCCTCGGCCAGCTCCAGCACCAGCCCGGCCATGGCGTACACGCCGGGGTCGCCGCTGCACACCACGGCCACCTCGTCCCCGGCCAGGGCCAGGTCCAGGGCGGCGGCGCAGCGTTCCACCTCGCCCATCATGCCCGTGGCCACCACCCGGCGCGCGGCCAGGATCTCCGGGTCCACCAGCTCCACGTAGGCGGTGTAGCCCACGATGCACGCGGCGCGCTCAAGCGCCGCCCGCGCCAGGGGAGGCAAGAGCCCCGCGTCTCCGGGCCCAAGGCCCACCACGGTCACACGTCCAGCCACCCTACTCTCCTTCGCGTTCCGCCAGGGCCACGGCGCAGGTCACGCGCTCGCCCTTGGTCTTGGGGACAATCAGCTCGCCTTTTTGCGCCAGCAGCAGGGCCGCAGCCTCGCACACGCTGCCCGTGCCCACCCGCCTGCGCACCGTCTCGGACTGTCCGGCGGCCTCCACGGCCGCCAGTTCATCCGCAGTGAAATATACAACTTCCGAGCCAAGGCCCTCCAGGGCCTCGCACATGCCCGGATCTTCACGCTTTATCTCCGCAGTGCCGACCCTGCCGATGCTCCGGAGGTCCAGCCCGGACTGCGCAAGCACCGTCGCCACGTGCGCACGAATTTCCCGCGCCGAGGTTCCCTTGCGGCTGCCCAGGCCCAGGCACAGGCAGCGCGGCCAAGCCCGGAAGGTCATCGGAAATTCCCCGCCCGCGCGCCAGTGGCACCACACGCCCGGCGCATCCGGGTTCCAGGCCTCGGGGCTGGTGGGAACCAGCAGCCCGCCCGCCTCCTCGCCACCCAACAGGCGTCCTTCCGGATCATGCACCTGCACGGGCCTGCCCTCGATGAGCGCGGCGGAGACCGCCTTCACGGCCTGCGCATTCTCCACGGCCATGCCCGCCCGCGCGGCCAATTCGTCCACGCCCGGCAGCCCGGCCACGTCCGTGCCGGTGGTGATGACCGCCTGCGCGCCGGTGAGCCGGGCCAGCTCGCGGGCCAGGGCGTTGGCCCCGCCCACGTGCCCGGAAACCAGGCTTACGGCGAAGCGCCCGGCCTGGTCGAGGACCACCACCGCCGGATCGACGCCCTTGCCCTGCAAATGCGGCGCGATGGCCCGCACGGCGATGCCCGATGCGCCCACGAACACGTGGCGCGCAAAGGCCGAAAAGGTGCGCTCCATCAGCTCGGGGAGGCTCTCGAAAGGGGTTGCGGCACCGACTGCGAGCCGTGCGGGCGCGAACACCCGCGCCCCCAGCTCCGGGGCCAGCCGCAGGGCCAGCTCCAGGCCCGGCGCGCTCAGGGCGTAGACGGCGCAGGACCCGTGCATGGGGTCCGTCACGAGTGCTGGACGGGTTTGTCCGCCCAGATGATGAACACCGGGCTCTGGGCGCGCAGGCGCAGGTCCCCGGCCAGGCGCTCGGAAACGCTGGCCGAGAGCTGGCTGACGCCGTAGTTCCAGCCGTGGGCGTGCAGGTATTCCTTGGCGCGGAACAGCGTGTCCAGCAGCACGGCGTGGATGACCACGCGCCCGCCGGGCCTGAGCCTGCGGCAGGCGGCGGAGAGCGGCCTGGTGTCGCTGCCCAGCCCACCGCCGATGAACACGCGGTCCGGGTCGGGCAGGTCGTTCAGGGCCTCGGGCATCTCGCCCAGCACCGTGTCCACCAGCCAGGCCCCGATGCGCCGCACGTTCTCGCGGATCATGGCCGCGCGGCGGGGGTTCTTCTCGATGGCGTACACGCGCCCCTCGTGGGCCAGGTGCGAGGCCTCGATGGCCACGGAGCCGCAGCCCGCGCCCATGTCCCAGACCACGTGGTCCGGGGCCACGCCCAGCATGGCCAGGCCCGTGGCGCGCACCGGCAGCTTGGTGATGAGCTCCTTTTCGTGGAAATAGTAGTGGTCCGGAATGCCCAGCATGAGCGGGATTTCCGGCGGGGCCAGGCGCTCCACGATGACCAGGTTCAGATCGGCGAAGGGCAGGTCCCAGGCCTCCTCCAGGCGCAGGCGGCGGGCGGTCTCGTTGGGCGCGCCCAGGTTCTCCAGCACGATGAGGCAGGCGTCGGTGACGCCGCGCTCCAGCAGGGCCTGGGCGATGGCCGCCGGGGAATTCTCGGCGTCGGTGAACACGGCGATGTGCTCGAACCGGGCCAGGGCGGCGTAGAGCGGATTGTAGTCGTCGCGCCCGTGCAGGCTCACCACGCGCACCCCGTGCCAGGGCAGGCCCACGCGGGCCGCGGCCATCTGCAGGGTGCACAGGTTGGGGTGCACGTGCACGTTCGCCGCGCCCAGCCGCTCGATGAGCCGCTTGCCCAGGCCGAAGAACAGCGGGTCGCCGTCGGCCAGCACCACCACGCGCCTGCCCGCAGCGTGCTCGCGGGCGATCTCGTCCAGGATGGGCGAAAGCGGGCCGGAGATGGGAATGCTGCGCTCCGGGCGGCACTGGTCCGGCGCGGCCTCCAGCAGCCTGCGCCCGGCCACCACCACGTCCGCGCCGCACAGCACGTCCTCCACCCCCGGCGGGGGCAGCAGCACGCCGGGCCGCAGGCCCACCACGTGCACGGGGTTGTGCGCCTTCTCGAATACCTTGCCGAACATTCGCACCCCATACCGTGAAACGGCTCCGGGGTGAAGGGGGGAATCTCCCGCCGCGCCAGGGAACCTGGAGGAGTTTGCGGACAGCGCGGTTTGGGTGTATTCGACCCACAATACCATAGCATGGAGGCCCGTGTGTCCGACGTCCTCGTCATCATCGACATCCAGAACGACTATTTCCCCGGCGGGGCCATGGAACTGCACCGCGCCGAGGAGGCCGGGCAGGCGGCCGCCGGGGTGCTGGCGCGCTTCCGGGCCGCCGCCCTCCCGGTCATCCACGTGCAGCACGAGTCCGTGCGCCCCGGCTCGACGTTCTTTCTGCCCGGCACCACGGGCATGGACATCCACCCCTGCGTGGCGCCCCTGCCTGGGGAAAAGATCGTGCGCAAGCACTACCCCAACAGCTTCCGCGAGACCGACCTGCTTGAGACCCTGCGCGGCCTGGGCGCCACGCGCCTGACCATCTGCGGCATGATGACCAACATGTGCGTGGACGCGGGCGTGCGCGCCGCCGCCGACCTTGGGTTCTCCTGCCGCGTGGTGGCCGACGCCTGCGCCGCCCGACCCCTGGCCTTCGGGGGCGTGGAGGTGCCCGCGCCCCAGGTGCAGGCGGCCTTCCTGTGCGCCCTGTCCCTGGCCTACGCCCAGGTGGCCCCGGCCGCCGAACTCGACCTGCCCTAAAGGAGGACCCATGCGCCGCAAGACCGCCGTTTTCGTCGCCGTTCTCGCCGTCTCGCTCCTCGCGGGCTGCCTGCCCAAGGGCAAGGAGTGGGTGCATCCGCGCATCGCCGACCCGCGCAAGGAGGACAAGCAGTTCCAGGAGGACACCGAGTTCTGCAAGACCAAGGTGGGGCCGCAAGGCGGGGACTCGGCCATGGCCGACTGCTACCGACGCCTGGGCTGGAAGCCCGTGGAAAAGGACTAGGAGGACCCATGGAAAAGGCCGGACCGGTATTCATCGCCGGGTCAACGGGCTATGTGGGCGGACGGCTGACGCCGCTCTTGCTCGCGCGCGGGCACCAGGTGCGCGCCGCGGCCCGCAGCCCGCGCAAGCTGGTGGGCAGGCCCTGGGCGAATCACCCGAACCTGGCAATCGTCCCGGCGGACGTCACCGACCGCGCCAGCCTGGTGGCGGGCATGCAAGGCTGCCGCGCGGCCTACTACCTCGTGCACTCCATGGGCCTGGGCGGCGATTTCGCAAAGGCCGACCGCGAGGCCGCCGAGAACATGACCCAGGCCGCGAAAGAGGCCGGGGTGGAGCGCATCATCTACCTGGGCGGCCTGGGAGACGACGCCCCGGACCTCTCCGAGCACCTGCGCTCGCGCGCCGAGGTGGGCAAAATCTTCATGAACGGCCCGGTGCCCGCCACGGTGCTGCGCGCCGCCGTGATCCTGGGCTCGGGCAGCGCCAGCTTCGAGATCATCCGCAACCTGGTGGAGCGCCTGCCGCTCATGATCACCCCGCGCTGGGTGCGCACGCGCTGCCAGCCCATCGCCGTCAGCAACGTGCTGGGCTACCTCGCGGGCTGCCTGGAAAACCCGGCCACCGCCGGGCAGGTGCTGGACATCGGCGGGCCGGACGTGCTGACCTACGGCGAGCTGTTCCGGGAATACGCCGCCGCCGCGGGCGTGCGCGCCCCGCTCATCCTGCCCGTGCCGCTCTTGACTCCCACCCTCAGCGCCGCCTGGGTCAACCTCATCACCCCGGTGCCCATGCACCTCATCCGCCCGCTCATCGAGGGGCTGAGGAACGAGGTGGTCTGCAAGGACAATCGCATCCGCGAGCTGGTGCCCCAGCCCCTGCTCTCCTGCCGCGAGGCCATGCGCGCCGCCGTGGACGAGCTGCGCCACCGCGCGGTGCCCACCTGCTGCCACGACGCGGGCTTCGCCTGCGAAAATCTTCCCGAAGGCCCCGGCGTGGATGAGCGCATCGCCGCCGGCGCCTCTTGCCCTGCGGAGTGGAGCCGCCCCGGCGACGCGCCCTTCGCGGGCGGCACGCGCTTCACCTGCGACTACGCCGCCACGCTCTCCGCCACGCCGGACAAGGTCTGGAGGGCGGTGGCGCGCATCGGCGGGAACACCGGCTGGTACGCGGGCGACGTGCTCTGGCGCGTGCGCGGGTTCTTCGACAAGCTCCTCGGCGGGCCGGGCAGTTCGCGCGGGCGGCGCGACCCGGAGAACATCGCCGTGGGCGACGCCCTGGACTTCTGGCGCGTGCTGGACGCCCAGCCGGAGCGGCGGCTGCTGCTGCTGGCGGAGATGAAGGTGCCCGGCACGGCCACGCTGGAGCTGCGGATTTCCCCTGCGGAAAACGGCTCCGAGCTCATGCTGCTGTCCACCTTCCAGCCGCGCGGGCTCATGGGCGTGGCCTACTGGTGGGCCATGTACCCGGCGCACGCCCCGCTGTTCAAGGGCATGCTCACGAACATCGCCCGTGCCGTGGGCTGCGCCGTCGCCGAGGGCCCCAGCCCGCTCAGGCAGCGCCCGGAGCTGGGCCGGTGAGCAGGGGCGAAGGCCCGCTGCGCGAAGGCTTCACCACCGGCTCGGCGGCGGCGGCGGCGGCCAAGGCGGCCACGATCTTCGCTCTCACCGGGGACATTCCGGCCAGCGTGGACATCCCCGTGCCCAACGGCGAGCGGCGGCTGTCCATCGCCATCGAGCACGTGGCGGACGACGGCCTGAGCGTGCGCGCCGCCGTCATCAAGGACGGCGGCGACGATCCCGACGCCACCCACGGAGCGCGCATCGAGGCCGTGGTGACGGTGGACCCGGCCTTCTCCGCCGTGGGCCCGCACGTGCTCATCGACGGCGGCCCCGGCGTGGGCCGCGCCACCCTGCCCGGCCTGCCCGTGGCGGTGGGCAAGGCGACCATCAATCCCGGCCCGGAAAAGCAGATCCGCGCCAGCGTGCTGGAGGCCCTGCCCGAGGGCTTCACCGGCATCGTGCTGGTGTTCATAGAGGTGCCGGAGGGCGAGAAAATCGCCCGCCACACGCTCAACCCGCGCCTGGGCATCGTCGGCGGCATCTCCATCCTGGGCACGGGCGGCATCGTGCGCCCCTACAGCCACGAGGCCTGGGCCGCGGCGGTGAGCCAGTCCCTGGACGTGGCCCGCGCCCAGGGCCACGCGTTCTGCGCGCTGACCACGGGCCGCCGCAGCGAACGCCTGTTTCTTACGCGCAACCCGCAGGTGCCCGAGGTCTGCTGCATCCAGGCGGCGGACCACTTCGCCCACGCCCTGCGCGAGGCCAAGGCCAAGGGCTTCGCCTGCGTGGCCTGGGCCGTGTTCTTCGGCAAGCTGGTGAAGCAGGCGCAAGGGCAGGAGAGCACCCACGCCCGCGAGGCGGCCACGGACTTCGCGCTGCTGGCCGAACTGGCCAAAGAGGCCGGGGCGGATGCGAAAACTTGCGCGGACATCGCCGGAGCCAACACCGCCGCCCACGCGCTGGAGCTGGTGGCCCTGGCGGGCGATGCCGGGGTGCGCGCGCGCCTGACGGAACTGCTGGTGGCCCGCGCCAAGGCGGCGGCCGCGAGCTTCGCCCCGGGGCTTACCGTGCGCTACCAGGTGTTCGACCTGAAGGCTGAGGGTGAAGTCCTCTACGCCGACCCGCTGCCGGAGAGCCTCTAGCCCCGCCCGCTCGCCCGGCTCCGGGCGCAGGCGCGCACGAAATGCGCCGCCGCCTCCGGATTGCTGGCCAGGTGGGCGTGGAAATAGCCGCCGATGACAGCGCCGGAGGCCCAGCCGTCGGCGGACACGGCCCCGCTTGAAGCCTCCAGGCTCCAGGCGCCCTGCCCTTCGCCCTCCGCAAGCCCCTCGGCGCGGGAATAGTGGAACTCGTGGCCGCGCAGCTCCGTGCCCGCCGGGCCCAGCGGACCGGGGGCGAGCGTGCGCCCCGTGCGGTAGCCCAGGGCCGCGCGCGCACCGCCCATCGCCGCCCGGCCCGGAATGGCCCCGCACATGGGCCAGAGGCGGCCCTCGCCGTCCATCAGCTCGCCGAGCAGGTACATGAACCCGCCGCACTCGGCCCACACGGGCCTGCCGGAGCGGCAGAAATCAAGCACCGCCGCGCGCATGGGCGCGTTGGCCGAGAGCTGCTGCGCCGCCAGCTCCGGGTAGCCGCCGGGCAGGATCAGCCCGTCCAGCCCGGGGGGCAGGCCGGGGTCCGCCAGCGGGGAGAAGGGCACGAGTTCGGCCCCGGCGGCGGCCAGCAGGCGCAGGTTCTCCTCGTACAGGAAGCAGAAGGCCCGGTCGCGGGCCAGGCCGATCCTGGCAAGCGGCGGCGCGGAGGCCGTTTCCGGCTCCGGCGCGGGCAGGGAGATTTCGGGCAGCCGCTCCAGCAGCGCCGGAAGGTCCACCCCGCGCTCCACCAGGTCCGCCAGGGCGTCCAGCGTGGCGTCCAGCGCGCTCACGTCCTCCGCCGTCACCAGCCCCAGGTGGCGCGAGGGCAGGGCCGCGCCCGCCTCGCGGCGCAGGCAGCCCAGCACGGGCACGCCCGTGGGCTCGATGGCCCGGCGCAGGATGTCCTCGTGCGAGTCCGAGCCCGCGCGGTTCAGAATCACCCCGGCCAGTTGCAGCCCGGGGTCGAAGTGGGCGAAGCCCTGCACCAGCGCCGCCACGCTGCGCGCCTGGGAGGCGGCGTCCACCACCAGGATAACCGGCAGGCCCAGCAGCTTGGCCAGGTGCGCGGTGCTGCCCTCTTCCTGGGTTGGCCCGCGCCCGTCGAACAGGCCCATGACGCCCTCGACGACGCAGATGTCCGAAGCGTGGGCATGGCGCTGGAACAGCCCGCGCAGGGCCTGCTCCGGCAGCATCCAGGTGTCCAGGTTGTGGCTTTTTTGGCCGCAGGCGGCCTGGTGCAGGCCGGGATCGATGAAGTCCGGCCCGGCCTTGAAGGGCCGCACGGCAAGCCCCCGGCGCGAAAGGGCGCGCAGCAGGCCCAGGGTCAGCGAGGTCTTGCCGCAGCCGCTGTGGGTTCCGGCCAGCACCAGGCCCCGGGGCCCGATTCCGCCGGGCATGACTACCCGCCCGCCAGCTTCTTGCGCTTCAGGTACTCCACGAACTGGGTGGCCTCGGCATGGGAGGGATTGAGCCGGAGGCAGGCCGCCAGATGCTTGGCCGCCTCCCTGGGCGCGCCCATCTCCAGGGCGGCGCGGGCCATGTTGTAGAGCAGGTTCTCGTCCTCGGGCGAGAGGTCGAGCGCGCGCTGGTAGTAGCCCATGGCCTCGCCGTGCATGCCGCTCTTGCGCAGGGCGATGCCGAACTCGTTGAACAGGTGCTTGTGCTCCCCGGCGAAGGCGGCGTCCAGCTTCACCAGCCGCTCGAAGACCTCGTGGGCCTTCTCGCGCTCGCCCCGGTCGATGTAGCACAGGCCGATGCCGAAATTGGCGCGCACGTTGCGCTCGTCCAGTTGCAGGGCCTTGCCGTACTCGTACTCGGCGCTGAAGGTCTCGCCGCGCTTGCGGAACTTGTCGCCGCGGGCCACGGCCTTCTGGATCTCCATGTCCTGCGCCGTGGGCGGCGGCGCGTTCATGGTCAGGCTCTTCTCGGTCTCGTGGGTGTAGTTGGTCAGCAGATCGTCGCGGGTGGTCTTCTTGGGTGGGCCGAAGGGCGTGCCGTCGGCGTTGAGCATCTGGATCTCGACGGACCCGTCCTCCAGCTCCTGCACCCGGAAATAGGTGAGGATCTCGGTCTTGCGGGCCGTTGTGCCCGCTCCGATCTTGGCCACCTTTTTCTGGGAGAAGATGCCTCTGATGCCTTCGCCGCTTGAAGCCTGGGTCATATCCGGCCCGCCTTGAGGGTGGTTTCGGAGCCGTGGCGCGCCCCGCCGTGGAGGGCGGGGGC
>JAEXRD010000148.1 GCA_023438245.1 Pseudomonadota bacterium
TTCCTGCAGGGAGGGGGGCCGGCCGAGCTCGTGCTCGAGCTTGGCGGAGGCCTGCTTCCAGCGGGCGATGAGCTCGACCATGTAGGCGGGGACGTGGATGGGCTGGACGGCGTTGATGAGGGCGCGCTTGATGGCCTGCTTGATCCACCAGGAGGCGTAGGTGCTGAAGCGGGCGCCCTGGGCGGGGTCGAAGCCCTCGACGGCGCGGAGGAGGCCGACGTTGCCCTCCTCGATGAGGTCCTGGAGGGCCAGGCCGCGGTTGGCGTAGTTCTTGGCGATGGAGACGACCAGGCGCAGGTTGGCGCGGATGAGTTCCTGCTTGGCGCGCATGGCGGCCATGTTGCCGCGCTTGATGCGCCACAGCACCTCTTCCAGGTCGTCCACGTTGTGGCAGCACTTGTCCTGCAGGCGGGTGATGATCTCCATCTTGCCGGAGAGCATTTCCTTGAAGGAGAAGAACTCCTCAACGGTCATGTTCAGCGCGTCGGAGGCGTTCACCGGGTTCATGTCGCGGCTGTCCACGGCGCGGAAGATGCGCTCGATCTCCTCGCGGTTCTTGCCCACGCTCAGCATGTAGGCGTGCAGGTCGCGCTGGCAGTTGTGCATCTGGCGCACGTAGTCGGAGACCGTCTCGATGATGCGGTCGATGAGCGTCTTCTCGATCTTGATGTCGCGCAGGCGGGTGACGATCTCTTCCTTGAAGGACAGGATCTCGTTCTGCACGCCGGTGACGCGGCGGTCCAGCTGGGCGCAGTAGTCCAGCTTTTCGTAGACCTTGCGCTTCTTCTTGAACAGGCCCTTGACCTCGTCGAGCAGGAAGATGACCCTCTGGCGCTGGTTCATCTCGTCCTCGGTGGGGTCGTCCTCCTCAATGGTCTTGACCACGTCCTTGAGCTTGATGCGCGTGTTCTTGAGGTCCTCGCCCACCTGGACGAGCTCCTCGATGGCCACGGGCACCTCGACGAGGGCGTAGAGCACTTCGAGTTCGCCGTTCTCGATCTTCTTGGCGATGACCACCTCGCCCTCTCGGTCCAGCAGGGGCACGGCGCCCATCTCGCGCAGGTACATGCGCACAGGGTCGGTGGAGCGCGAGGAATAGTCGGCAACGTCCTCGCCGTCGCTGGGGACGAGATCAAGCTCCTCGTCGGTCTCCGTGGTCTCGGCGGTGAGCTTCTTGCCGTTCTCCTCGCTGTCCACGATGACGATGTTCATCTGGTCGAAGATGCTCATCACTTCTTCGAGCTGATCGGGAGTATTCATCTCCGTGGGCAGGGTCTTGCCCACTTCCTCGAAGGTCAGAAATCCGTTCTTCTTGCCCTTGGCTATAAGGGTCTTGATCTGCTGGATTTCCTTCAAATTGTTCATTATTCCTCCCGTTTCGGGGTGATGAGCGTATTGAGTTCGGCCATGAGCCGGAGTTTCGCGTCGTGGTCGCCGTTCTTTTCGGCCAGTCCAATGGCTTCCTTGAGCCTGTCCCGCTCTCTTTGGAGCCTGGCCTTGCGGATGAGCGAGCAAATGTGCTCCCACTCCCGCGCCAGTTCCTCGCCCTCCAGGCGGTGCGCGGTTGTCCGCGTTCTCACGTAAAAGAGCTTCTCGTCATCGCCTAAAACCGGCAGCACGTTCTGACCGCCGGACTCCACCATCTTCATCCACAGCGCCCTGGCACCATCCGTGGCCAGAAGCGCGGAAAACCCGCGCTTTTCCAGCTCCGGGACGTATTCCGGGTACAGCACCGGAAACGCCAGGAACGAGCGGTCGTTTTTCTCGTCGCTGCCGACGCTCTGCCCCGACCGACCGCGCACCAGCGAGGGCTGGTCCTGGCCATGCGCTCCCTGCCCATAGGCCGGAGCCGTGGGCGTGGGCGAGGCGAAGTCGCGTTGCTGTCCGCCCTGCCCTGCCGCGCTCTGGCCACCGCTGTAGCGGCGCAGGTCGGACTCGGACAGCCCCAGCCCCTCCGCCAGCCTGGGCAGGAAGTAGCTGCGCAGCGGCGCGGCGGTGAGCCCGCCCAGGAACCCCTGGGCCCAGCCCACCACATCGCGCGGGGCGAACTGCTCCCGCACGGTGTCCAGGCAGTAGTCCAGGCCGTCGAAGGCCGCCTCCAGGCAGGCCTCCAGGCCGTCCCGGCCCTGCTTCTGGAGCAGGCTGTCCACGTCTTCGCCGTCGGGCATCAGCACCACCCGGCAGGAAAGGCCCTGCTTCAGGATCATCTCGGCACTGCGCAGCGCGGCCTTGCGGCCCGCGTTGTCTCCGTCAAAGATCAAGTCTATGCGCGAGCAAAACCCGGCCAAGCGCTTGACCTGATCCTGGGTCAGCGCCGTGCCGAGCACTCCGCACGAGTCCGCATATCCGAACTGATGCAGGGTGAGCACGTCCATGTAGCCTTCGGTCAATATCGCCCGCTTCGTGCGGGTCATGGCCTGACGGGCCTGATGAAGGCCGTATAGGTGCTCTCCCTTCTTGTACAGCGGCGTGTCGCTGCTGTTCAGATACTTGGGTTCTCCATCTGTAAGTATTCTTCCGCCAAAGGCAATAACCTGACCTGATAAATTTTGAATCGGGAATATCAAACGTCCCCGGAAGCGGTCGTAGATGTTCCCCTTCTCGTTCCTGGACAACAGCCCGGCCATGACCCCCTGCTCGGAGGTGTAGCCCTTGGACTTCAGGTGGTTGTCCAGCCCGTGCCAGTCCTCGGGGCTCACGCCCAGGCCGAAGCGCTCGGCGATCTCCGCGCTTGTGCCCCGGCGCTTCAGGTAGGCCCGGGCTCCGTCGCCCCCCGCCAGGCGGAGGTTGCGGCGGTAAAATTCCTGCGCCGAGGCGTGCATGTCCACGCAGAGCTTCTTCTGGCGCTGGCGCTCGTCGGCCTGCGGGTCGTGGCGGAAGCTCGTCAGCTCCACCCCGGCCTCCTGGGCCAGCTGCTCCAGCGCGTCGCGGAACTCCAGCCCGTTGACCTTCATGTAGAAGTCCAGCACGTCGCCCGAGGCCTGGCACCCGAAGCAGTAGTAAAAGCCCTCGGCCTCGTTGACGCTGAAGGAGCCTGTCTTTTCCTGGTGGAACGGGCACAGGCCCACCCAGCGGCCCGACACGGACCTGAGGGCCACGTACCGGCGCACGATGTCGGCGATGTTCAGCCGCTGCTTCACGGCCTGGATGGCCTGGTTGTCCATGCAGCCCCGCCCCGAAAGGCTATTTCAGCGTCACTTCGGTCATGCCGTCGCCGCCGCGGTCCTCGTTGGCCAGGGCGAAGCCCGCCACCGCCGGGGAACGCTTCAAAACGGCGTGGATCTCCTTGCGCAAAGCTCCAGTGCCGCGTCCGTGGATGACCTCCACGCTTCCGGCCCCGCGCAGCAGCGCGGCGTCCAAAAATTGCTCCAGCTCGGCCACGGCTTCGTCGGCCCGGCGACCGCGCAGGTCCAGGGTCAGGGAATAGCCCAGGGAATCCGGGGCGGCCTGGCGCGGCTGCGCGGGCTTCTTGGGCTGGGCGCCGCCGACCCCGCTCAGATCGGAAAGCTCGCCAAAGGCAACCCACATGGCCACGCCGTCGAAGTCCACCTTGACCTGCTTGCGGCGCTCGTCCTTCTCCAGCACGGTTCCGGACTTGTTCCAGGCCTTGTAGGCCAGGCGCTGGCCGATGCCGATGTCCGAAAACTCGAAGGCCGGGGCCTGCTCCTGGGCCTCATCCGCGCCCGCAGGCTCCAGACGCTCGCGCACGTCGGCGAGTTTCTTCAGCGCCTGCTTGCGGCCGATGCGTTCGGTCTTCCACTCGCGCAGCACGCCCTGGGCCAGCTCGCGCACCTCGGCCAGCACCTTGGCGCGCTCCTTCTCGTACCTGGCCTCCAGCCCGTCGCGCTTCTTGCGCAGGGCACGGCGCTCGTCTTCCAGGGCGTCGTTCTCGCGCTCGCGCTTCACGGCCAGGGTGTTCAGGCGGTCCAGCACGGCGCTGGTGTCCGAGCCGTCCAGCAGCAGGTACTGCTCGGCCTTGGAGAGCACCGAGCGCGGCAGGCCGTGCTCGCGGGCCACGTCGAGGGCGATGCTCGCGCCCACCTGGTCGTAGGCCAGGCGGTACAGCGGCTTCTTGGTGCCGGGATCGAAGAGCACGCTGGCGGCGCGCACCTTCTCCGTGGCCAGGGCGTAGGCCTTGAGCGCCGGGAAGTGCGTGGCCGCGAAGCTGGTGGCCCCGCGCTCCAGCAGGCCGTCGATGACCGCCTGCGCGAGAGCGGCTCCCTGCGTCGGATCGGTGCCCGCGCCGAACTCGTCGAGCAGGAACAGGGTGTCCGGCCCGACCTTGTCCCACACGCGGGAGAAATACTGGATCTGCGCCGTGAAGGTGCTGACGTGCTCCTCCAGGCTCTGCTCGTCGCCCAGGATGACGAAGATGTCGGTCCACAGCGGCAGGGAGCTGCCCTCGGCCACGGGCACGGGCAGGCCGGAGAAGGCCATGAGCGCGATGAGACCCACGGTCTTGAGGCACACGGTCTTGCCGCCGGCGTTGCCGCCGGACACGATGAGCGCGCGCTGGCCCTCCTGGAGCTTGATGTCCAGGGGCTGGGTATCGGGCTGGTGCAGGGCCAGCAGCGGGTGCTTGGCCTTGATGAGCCGGGCGGGCAATCCGGGGCCGATGTCCAGGGCGCGCCCGCCGCTCTCCGCGGCCAGGCTGGCCTTGGCCATGAGCAGGTCCAGCTCCACAAGGCTGGCGTAGCAGCCCGCGATGCCCTCGCGCTCCTGGCGGATGAGGCCGGTGAGGTATTCCAGGACCTTGCGTTCCTCGGCGCGCTCCTCCTGCTTCAGTTCCTGGAGGGTGTTGTTGATCTCCACCAGGAACATGGGCTCGAAGTAGCAGGTCTCGCCGGTCTGCGAGTAGTCGTGGATGATGCCGGGGAAGCGGTTCTTGAAGTTGACCTTGAGGGGCAGCACGTAGCGGTCGGACGACACGGTGATGAAGTCGTCCTGGAGGTACTGGGCGACATTCTCGCTCAGGACGAAGTCCTTGACCCGCTTGGTGCAGCGCTGGTGGATCTGCCTGATCTCCTGGCGCACGGAAAACAGCCCCGGCGAGGCCTCGTCCTTGAGGTTGCCCTCCTGGTCCACGCAGCGGCGCAGCGCGCCCCAGGTGGACTGGGGCCAGGGCGCACCGGCGATGGCCTGGCGCAAAAGGTCCCAGCCGCGCGGGGTGAAGGGCTCGAAGAGCTCGCGGGCGATGCGGGCCTGGTCCAGGATGACGCGCAGGGCGAACAGCGCGTCCAGGTCCAGGTGACGGTGCGGGATGTCCAGTACCGGAAAGATGGAGGTGAGGTCCGGGAAGGGCCTGAGGGAGAATTCGGACTCGCGCAGCCAGCGCAGGGCCTGGTCCAGCAGTTCCAGGCGGCGGCGCACCTCGCCTGCGTCGGTGAGCGGGCGCAGGGCGAGGCAGGCCTCGGCTCCCGGCTCGGAGACGGCAAAGCCCGACAGGTCCTTGAGGACTTTCGGGAACTCCAGCAGATGCAGGGTCCTGGGTTCCATGAGGCGGGGAGGAGTTAGGAGGACAGGCGGGCGCGCACGGCGTCGCTCGCCTTCTTTCCGTCGTAGCGGCCCTTGAAGGCGGCGGTCAGGGCCTGCATGACCTTGCCCATGTCCCTGGGTCCGGCTGCGCCGGTCTCGCGGATCAGGGTCTCGATGGCCTGCGCCAGTTCCTCGTCGGTCAGGGGCTGGGGCATGTAATCCACCAGTACGCCAAGCTCGGCCTGCTCCACCTCTGCGAGGTCGCCTCGGCCGTGCTTGGCGTACTGGTCTATGGATTCCTTGCGCTGCTTGATCTGGCGGGCGATAAGCTCCAGGCAGTCGTCATCGCTGACGGGGCGCAGCAGTTCGACCTCACGGTTCTTGATGGCTGTCTTGAGATGCCTCAAGACAGCCAGTCGAACCGTGTCCTTGGCCTTGTAGGCCGCGATGTAGTCGGACTCAATGCGTCCCTTGATGCTCATGCCGAATGGTCCTATCCGTCGATCCGGGACTTGCGCATCTTCTTGACCAGACGCTTTTTAGCGGCGGCCTTCTTCTTTTTTTCCTGGACGCTGGGCTTCTCGTAGTGCTGGCGCTTCTTGAGCTCCGAGAGGATGCCGGCCTTTTCGACCTGCTTCTTGAAACGGCGCAGGGCGATTTCAAAATTGTCACTGTCATCCAACAGAATACCGGGCAAAACAATCACCTCCCCTACGGGTACTCAAAATCTGAAGAGGAGTGCTTTTACCCCGCCGATTCGCAAAAGGCAAGGGCAAATTGGGAACAAAAAAGGGCCGCCCGGCTTTCGCCGGGTGGCCCTGCTTCTCTTGATGCGCTTTGCCTAGTGGCCGTGGCTGTGAGACTTGCAGCTGTCGGCCCAGGACTTCAAGATGCAGTATCCCATGCCGCTCATGATCACGAAGAGCACGATGTAGAGCACGCCGAAGAAGATGGCGTGATCGGCCTGCCACCAGGGCAGATCCTGCGGCAACGGGCTATGGACAGTTTCGCCATGCAGCATTGGAGTCCTCCAGAATTACTTCACGGCGTCTTTGAGGAGCTTGCCGGGGCGGAACTTGACGACCTTGGTGGCGGGAATCTTGATCTCTTTGCCGGTGCGGGGGTTGCGACCGACACGAGCCTTGCGCTTCTCGACCTGGAACGTGCCGAAGCCGGTCAGGGTCAGCTTGCCTTCCTTCACCAGGACGTCTTCGACGGCGGCGATGAAAGCGTTGAGGGCGCGCTCGGCATTGGCCTTGGTAAGATTGGCCTTCTCGGCGATTTTGACAACCAGATCAGCCTTGGTCATGTGTCCTTCCTCCTCAATTGGGTAGTCCAGTTTGCATCCTTCAGTCTTGGGCAAGCGGCAAAATCTCGTGTTTGGGGTCCAGCCTCCGCACACCCAAGATCATTCCCAAACCGTCCAGTCGCTGGCGGCCTTGCGCACCCATATGCAACCCCGTGCGCGCCGTGTACGCAACTGAAACCTCCGTAAACACCAAACCCCGAATCAAGTCAAGCGGGAAAATGGAAACGCAGGCTTTTTGACAAGGCCAGGAACTGTTCCGGCGCAAGCATCTCCGGCCTTGCGGCTGGCTCGACGCCCAGTCCGGACAGCACGCTTACGTAGTCATCATTCGTCAATGGTTTCAGTATGGTACCAAGCTGCTTACGACGTTTCTGGAAGCACGCATGCAGCAGGGAGGCCAGGCCCAAGCCTTCATCCTTAGAGAATGAAAGCTTCCGGGGAAAAAATCGAACCACTGCGGAATGAACTTTCGGAGCGGGCGTGAAAACGTGCGGCGGCACCTTGAACAGCAGTTCGGCCCGGGCATGGGCCTGCACCCAGGCCCCCAGCGCGCCATACTCCCGGCCTCCGGGCGCGGCCACGATGCGCTGGGCCACCTCGAGCTGCACCATGAACACGGCCCGCTCGTAGCGCGCGCGGCTCACGATCTCCCACATCAGCGGCGAGGCGATGTTGTAGGGTAGGTTGCCCACGATCTTCAGCGGGGCGTCGGCGCCCTCCTCTTCCCAGGCGTGGCGCAGGGCGTCGGCGTTGTTCACCTCCACCCCGGGGTGGCTGGCGGAGATGGCCGCGGCCAGGTCGTTGTCCTTCTCGATGACGCCGAACCGGCCAGGCGTCCGTGCCAGGATATGTTTGGTGAGCGCCCCGCGGCCGGGCCCGATCTCCAGCACATGGTCGCCGGGCCCGATGTCCAGGGCGGCCACGATGTTGCGGGCGATGTTCTCGTCGCGCAGGAAGTTCTGGCCCAGGCTGCGCTTGGGCGGGGCATAGCCCTCGGGATGCGGCATTGCGACTCCGGATGCGATGGATATTCCCCGTGCCGGCGCCGGATTCGGTCGCCGCTCAGGTTGACAACTGCTTTGCACGATCTGTAGAAATGCGCAACGTTTGGAATAAGGAGTTCTTGCATGGATCTTCGCCAGTTCATCCGGGATGTGCCCAACTTCCCCAAGGAAGGCATCCTCTTCTTCGACATCACCCCGCTTCTGGCCGAGCCCAAGGCCTTCCGCTACGCCGTGGACGCCATGGCCGAGCGCTTCCAGGACCTGGGCGCCAGCAAGATCGTGGCCGCCGAGGCCCGCGGCTTCCTGTTCGGCGCGCCCCTGGCCTACAAGATGAACCTGGGCTTCGTGCCCGTGCGCAAGCCCGGCAAGCTGCCCTACAAGACCACCAGCGTGACCTACGACCTGGAGTACGGCACCGACACCCTGAGCATGCACGAGGACGCGGTGAAGCCCGGCGACAAGGTGCTCATCATCGACGACCTGCTGGCCACCGGCGGCACCTGCAACGGCATGATCAAGCTGGTGCAGCAGAGCGGCGGCGTGGTCTCCGGCATCGGCTTCCTCATCGAACTGGGCTTCCTGGACGGCCCGACCAGGCTGGAGGGCATTCCCCACCAGTACCTGCTCAAACTGTAGGGGGCGGGACATGGCCAAGATCGGCATCATCGGCGGCAGCGGGCTGGACAACCCGGACATCCTGCAGAACGCCAAGGATATTCGCGTCGAATCACCCTACGGCGAGCTGACCTCCCCGGTGCGCGCGGGCACCATCGGAGCGCACGAGGTGTTCCTGGTGTCCCGCCACGGACGCGAGCACACCACCCCGCCCAGCCAGGTCAACTACCGCAGCAAGATTCACACCCTCAAGGTGCTGGGCTGCCAGTACATCCTCACCACCACCGCCGTGGGCTCGCTCCGGCAGGAGATCGGCCGCGGCGACCTGGTGATCCTGGACCAGTTCATCGACTTCACGCGGCACCGCGACGTGACCTACTACGACCGTTTCGACCCGCACTCCCCGGTGCACACGCCCATGGCCGACCCCTTCGACGAGTACCTGCGCGGCCTGCTGAACAAATCCTGCGAGGAACTGGGCATCACGCACCACAAGGAGGGCACGGTGGTCACCATCGAGGGGCCGCGCTTCTCCACCCGGGCCGAATCGCGCATGTTCCGCATCTGGGGCGCGGACGTCATCAACATGAGCATCGCCCCGGAGGTCATCCTGGCCAACGAGGCGGGCATTCCCTACGCCTCCGTGGCCATGAGCACGGACTACGACTGCTGGAAGACCGACGAGCCGCCCGTGTCCTGGGAGGAGATCATCCACATCTTCAAGCAGAACGCCGAGAAGGTCACCGGCGTGCTCACCCGCGCCATCTCCATGATTCCCTGAGGGGACATGCAGGATTGCGCTTGACAATTACACTGCTTCGTGCATAGACAACCGCTCTCTTTTCGATGACAACCCCTGGCGCAAAAAGCGGTCCCGGGTTCAAGGAGGATCATTTCTATGGCTGACGACAAGAAGAACGGCAACGTCCTGGCCGGGGCCGTCATGACCGCCGAGGGGCTTTCCTTCAAAGGCATGATCATGGAGCCCGTGGTGGAGAACTGCACCGGCTGCGAGCGCATCGTGGCGGTGGAGGACAAGAGCTACTGCCCCACCTATGCCCAGCCCGCCAAGAAGTGGGTGCGCGGCATCTGCAACTTCGCCACCCACGTGAAGGCCACCGTGGACAAGGAAGGCAAGACCAAGGTCAACCCGCTGAAGGCCTCCAAGCGCGCCGCCAGGGGTCGCTAGAGCTGACGCTTCGAAGAGGCGGGGGCGACCCCGCCTCTTTTTTTACCGCGCCCACCAAAAAAACCCCGAAGCCCCGCCCACAGGGCCGAAAGGAACCTCCCATGCTTGCCGAACTGCACCGGCACATCCAGGACCAGTCCAGCTACATCGTCGAACTGCAACGCGCCATGGTGGCCATTCCGGCCCTGGGCCCCATGAACGGCGGCCCCGGAGAGCTGGACAAGACCGAATTCCTCAAGGTTCACCTGAGGGAATTGGGCTTCTCCGACGTGCGCGAGCTGCGCGCCCCGGACCCCGCCGTGCCCTGCGGCTACCGGCCCAACCTGGCGGCCATCGTGCCCGGCAGGAACACCGGCAAGACGCTCTGGGTCATCTCCCACACCGACATCGTGCCCCCCGGCGACCTGGCCCTGTGGGACAGCGATCCCTACGAGCTGGTGCAGAAGGGCGACATCCTCATCGGGCGCGGCGTGGAGGACAACCACCAGGGCGTGGTGAGCTCGCTCTTGGTGGCCAAGGCCCTGCTCGACCTGAAGGTCACCCCGGAGATCAACTACGGCGTGCTGCTGGTGGCCGACGAGGAGACCGGCAGCAAGTTCGGCCTGGACTACGTGGTCAAAAGCCACCCCGAGCTGTTCAACCAGGGCGACCTGTTCGTGGTGCCGGACTTCGGCGGGCCCGACTCCGAGATGGTGGAGATCGCCGAGAAGAGCATCCTGTGGCTCAAGGTCGTGGTGGAGGGCAAGCAGTGCCACGCCTCCACTCCCGCCGCGGGCATCAACACCCTGCTGGCCGCCGCGTCCTTCATCGTGAAGATTCCTCAGCTCAACGAGATCTTCCCGAACCAGGACCCCATTTTCGATCCCCCGCACTCCACGTTCCAGCCCACCAAGAAAGAGGCCAACGTGGAGAACGTGAACACCATCCCCGGCCGGGACGTGTTCTACATCGACTGCCGCGTCATGCCCTGCTACCAGCTTGAGGAGATTCTGGAGAAGATCTACGAGTTCGGGCGCGAGGTGGAAGCCGAGCACAAGGTGCGCATCAGCTATGATTTCGTGCAGTTCGAGCAGGCCGCGCCGCCCACCCCGCCGGACAGCGAGGTGGTGACCAGGCTGGTGCGCCGCGTGCGCGAGGTCTTCGGCAACAAGCCCAGGCTCCAGGGCATCGGCGGCGGCACCGTGGCCGCCTACCTGCGCCGCGCCGGCCACCAGGCCGTGGTCTGGAGCACGCTGATGCACAACGCCCACCAGCCCAACGAACGCTCCTCCATCACCAGCAGCATCAAGGACGCCAAGGTCATGGCGGCCATGCTCTTCGACTAGGGCAGCGGAGCGCGCGCCGTGCGCCCTGCGCCACCGGACATCTTCGACCTCGTGGTCGTGGGCGCGGGCCATGCGGGCTGCGAGGGGGCCATGGCCGCCGCGCGCCTGGGCCTGTCCACCCTGCTCCTCACCGTCAGCGTCGACCGCATCGGGCACCTGTCCTGCAACCCGGCCATCGGGGGGCTGGCCAAGGGCCACATGGTCAAGGAAATCGACGCCCTGGGCGGCATGATGGGCCTGTGGGCCGACGAGTGCGGCATCCAGTTCCGCCAGCTCAACCAGAGCAAGGGCCCGGCGGTGCGCTCCACCCGCGCCCAGATCGACCGCGACCAGTACCTGCGCATTGTCCGGCGCGACATCTTCGCCCAGCCCGGCCTGTGGGTGGTCCAGGACATGGCCGAGGGCCTGCTCGTGAAGGGCGGGCGCTGCGCCGGGGTGCGCACGCGCGGCGGCCAGCAGTTCCACGCCCGGGCCGTGCTGCTCACCACCGGCACCTTCCTGCGCGGGCTCATCCACATCGGGCTGACGCACTACTCCGGCGGACGCCTGGGCGATCCCTCCTCCGAGGGCCTTTCCGGCGACCTCAAGGTTCTGGGACTGGAGCTGGGCCGCCTCAAGACCGGCACCCCGCCCCGGCTGCTCAAGGACAGCATCGACTTCTCCGTCATGGAGGCCCAGCACGGCGACGACCCGCCCGCGCCCTTCAGCTTCCGGAACACATCCGTGCCCCTGCCCCAGGTGCCCTGCCACGTCACCTACACCAACGAGGCGGCGCACGAGGCCATCCGCGCCGGGTTCGAGCGCTCGCCGCTCTACACCGGCGTCATCCAGGGCACGGGCGCGCGCTACTGCCCCTCGGTGGAGGACAAGATCGCCCGCTTCCCGGACAAGGAGCGCCACCAGATCTTCATCGAGCCGGAAGGCCTGGAGAGCCCGGAGGTGTACCCCAACGGCATCTCCACCAGCCTGCCGCTGGACATCCAGAAGCGCATGCTCGCGGTCATTCCGGGCCTGGAGAAGGCGCAAATCGTGCGCCCCGGCTACGCCATCGAGTACGATTTCGTGCCGCCAACGCAGCTGCTGCCCACGCTGGAGACCAAGGCCCTGCCGGGCCTGTACTGCGCCGGGCAGATCAACGGCACCTCGGGCTACGAGGAGGCCGCGGCGCAGGGGCTGTGGGCCGCGCTCAACGTGTCCTGCTCCCGGCGCGGGCTGCCGCCCTTCATCCTGCGGCGCGACCAGGCCTACATGGCGGTGCTGGTGGACGACCTTGCGACAAAAGGAACAAGCGAGCCCTACCGCATGTTCACCTCGCGCGCGGAGTACCGCCTGCTGCTGCGCGAGGGCAACGCCGACCAGCGTCTTACGGCCATCGGCCGGGACCTGGGGCTGGTGGACGACGCGCGCTGGGCCACCTACTGCGACAAGAAGCGCCGCCTGGACGGGCTCATCAATGCGCTGGAGGGCACGGTCATCCGGCCCGACGCCCCCACCCGGGACACGCTCGCCGCCATCGGGGCCTCCATCCCGGGCAAGGCCGTGCCGCTGTCCGCCCTGCTGCGCCAGCCGCAGTTGGACATCGCCGGGCTTGCCGCGCTGCTGCCGGAGATCGAACAGACTCCGGAAGAGGTGCTGCGCGAGGCCGAGACCCAGGTGCGCTACGCCAGCTACCTGGACAAGGAACGCGAGCTTGTGGAGCAGAGCCGGGGCCGGGAGCAGGCCGCGCTGCCGCCGGAGCTGGACTACGCCCAGGTGGCGGGTCTGACCCGCGAGGTGATGGAAAAGCTCGCCCGCACGCGCCCGCTCACGCTCGGGCAGGCCGCGCGCATCTCCGGCGTAACCCCTGCGGCCTTGAATTGCCTGGAGATTCACCTGCGCAAGCTGGACTACCTGCGCAAAGCGTAACAATCCCGTCGCCTTGTTGACATTGCCCGATCGGCGGAATATTTTTTAAGCTTGCGCGCGCGGTTGTTGTACATGATCGGAGCGCACCACGGCGGAGTTTGGCTCCGCGCCACCTCTTCAGGAGCAAAGCATCTTGGACGAAGGCTCATCCGGCAGTCTGTTCTCGGGCATCAGGAACCTGTTTCGCAAAAGCGACTCCCAACTGGAGGAGCATCTGCGCGAGGCCGTGGAGGAAGGCGAGATCGAAAGCGAGGACGTGCGCGTCCTGCAGAACGTCATCGACCTTGAGGAAAAGCGCGTCAGCGAGATCATGATCCCCCGGCCGGACATCGTCTGCGCCGAAGCCGACGCCCCGCTCTCCGAGGTGGCCGAGCTCATCGTGCAGCACGGCCACTCGCGCATTCCCGTGTACGAGGACAACCGCGACCACATGGTGGGCGTGGTGCACGCCAAGGACGTCATCAAGCCGCTGCTGGAGGGCAAGGGGGCCGAGGCCGGGCTCATGGAGCTGGCGCGCCCGCCCCATTTCGTGCCCGACACCATCAATCTCAAGGCCCTGCTGGCCGACCTGCGCTCCCGCCGCGTGCACCTGGCCATCGTGCTGGACGAGTACGGCGGCACCGCCGGGCTGGTGACCCTGGAGGACGTGCTGGAGCAGATCGTGGGCGACCTGGGCGACGAGCACGACGAACTGCGGCCCGAGGACGTGCTGGAGCAGCCCGACGGTTCGCTGCTGGTCTCCGGCCGCGTGCCGCTGGACGAGATCAACGAACTGTTCGGCCTGGAGCTTTCCTCCGAGCAGGTGGAGACCGTGGGCGGCTACCTGTGCGAGATCGCCGGGCGCATCCCGGCCCAAGGCGAGAGCTTCCCCATGGGCCCCTGGACCTTCGACGTGGAAGAGGCCGACGCCAAGCACATCGAGACCCTGCGCGTGCGCCGCGTCCAGGAGGCCTAGGGCGTGCCTGTCCAGCTCCTGTACGGGCTTGCCGCAGCGCTGGGCGCGCTCCTCGGCATGGCCAACCCCTACCTGCATTTCCCGCCCGCCATCCTGGCCCTGCCCGCCGGGCTGCTGGCCCTGGCCATGGACGCGCCCACGGGCCGCCTGGCCTTCAAGCGCTGCTGGCTGGCCGCCAGCCTGGGCTGCCTGGGCTGCCTGGCCTGGGTGTACTGGCCGGTGCACCACTTCGGCGGCGTGCACTGGCTGCTGGCCCTGCCCGTGCCCGTGCTGCTGTCCATGGCCATGGCCGTGTACTTCGGGTTGTTCGGCCTGCTGGCCCACCACGCCATGCGGCGGCTCGGCCCGCTCGTGGCGCTGCCGCTGCTGGCCGCCGCCTGGGGCGGCATGGAGCTGGCCATGGGCACGCTGCTTTCCGGCTTCCCCTGGGTGGTGCTCTCCGGGGCCTTCGGCCCCTGGCCCATGATGCTCCAGGCCGCGGCCTACGTGGGCTCGCTGGGCCTGTCCGTGCTGCTGGCCCTGGTGGGCCTGGGCATCGCGGCCTCGCGCCGCACCATGCTCGCGCCCGTGCTCTCGGCCTTCGTGCTCAGCGCGCTGGTGGCCGTGGGCTGGGGCCGCATGCAGGCCTTCCAGGACAGCGGCCCCCAGCACACCGTGGCCATCGCCCAGGGCAACATCGACCAGAGCGTGAAGTGGGACCCCACCTACCAGCAGGGCACCGTGGACACCTACGTGGCCCTCTCCCGGCAGGCCTTGGAGCGCAAGCCCGAGCTGGTGGTCTGGCCCGAGACCGCCATGCCCTTCTATTTCCAGGACGAGACCCCGCTGCGCGAGCCCGTGCTGCGCTTTGTCGAGGACACCGGCGTGCCCGTGCTCGTGGGCGCGCCCGGCTACCGCATGCAGGCCAGCCTCAATCCCGGCGGCGGCTACGAACTGTTCAACCGCGCCTTCCTGGTGGTGCGCGACCAGTCCGCCCGGGTCGGCATCGCGGGCCTGTACGACAAGGAGCATCTGGTGCCCTTCGGCGAGTACATGCCCCTGCCCTCCTGGCTGCCCATGGACAAGCTGGTGAACGGCGTGGGCGACTTCGTCCCCGGCCGCGACCAGAAGCCCATCCAGAGCGGCGAAATGGACCTGGGCGTGCTCGTCTGCTACGAGGCAATCTTCCCGGAGCAGGCCCAGGAGCGTGTGCGCCAGGGCGCCAACCTGCTGGTGAACATCAGCAACGACGCCTGGTTCGGGGCCACTTCCGCGCCCCTGCAGCACCTCTACCTCACCGCCCTGCGCGCTGTGGAGCAGGGCCGCTGGATCGTGCGCAGCACCAACACCGGCATCTCCGCCTACATCGACCCCCTGGGCCGCATCCAGGTGGCCGGGCCGCAGTTCGAGGCCCTTTCCGCCGCCGCCGTGGTGCGCTCGCGCGACGAAACCACGCTCTACCACGCGCTGCACACGCCCCTGCGCATCGCGCTTGCCGCATTGACCGCGCTGCTGGTCGGGCTTATCATTCTGCGCGGAAAACATGCCAGACCCGGCGCCAGCCGCTAAGACCAAGGACAGAACACACGACCATGCTGCAATTAGCCGACCTCAAGTCCCAGGGCCAGGCCCTGCTCGACCAGTTCCAGACCATCTGGGGGCGTCTTTGACGACCAGGCCCAACGCGAGCGCCTAAGCGAGATCGAGAGCGAGCTTTCCAAGCCCGGCGCCTGGGACAAGCCCGAACAGCTCACACCCATCCTGCGCGAAAAGAGCGCGCTGGAGTTCCGCCTCTCCACCTGCGACACCCTGGCCCAGGCCAAGAGTGACGTGGAGGACTGGCTCATGCTGGCCCAAGAGGAGGAAACCCCGGAGACTCTGGAGGCGCTTGAGGAACACCTCGGCGTGTTCCGCACCCGGCTGGAGGACACCGAGCTGTCCATCCTGCTCTCCGGGCCCGACGACAACAACCCGGCCATCCTGGAGATCCACCCCGGCGCGGGCGGCATCGACGCCCAGGACTGGGCCGAGATGCTGCTGCGCATGTACCTGCGCTGGGCCGAGGCGCGCGGTTTCCAGGTGGACGAGCTGGACCGCCTCAGCGCCGACGAGGCGGGCATCAAGAGCGTCACGCTGTCCATCACCGGACCCTACGCCTACGGCCTGCTCAAGGGCGAGGCGGGCATCCATCGACTTATTCGCATCTCGCCCTTCGACTCCTCGGGCCGCAGGCACACCGCCTTCGCCTCGGTGGACGTGTACCCCGACGTGGACACCAGCATCCAGGTGGACGTGAAGGAGGAGGACCTGCGCATCGACGTGTTCCGGGCCAGCGGCTCCGGCGGCCAGCACGTCAACCGCACCAACTCCGCCGTGCGCATCACGCACATCCCCACGGGCATCGTGGTGCAGTGCCAGAACGAGAAATCACAGCTCAAGAACAAGCAGCTGGCCATGAAGGTGCTCACCGCGCGCATCTACGAGCGCGAACTGAAGCAGCAGCAGGCCACCAGGCAAGCCGACTACGACAACAAGTCCGGCATAACCTTCGGCAGCCAGATCCGGACCTACACCCTCCAGCCCTACCGGCTGGTGAAGGACCACCGCTCCGGGGCCGAGGACAGCAACGTGGACGCCGTGCTCGATGGCCGGCTCGACCCCATCATCCGCACCAACCTCCTGCACGCCAATGCCGAACAACTCAAAGCCGCAAACTGACCCGCTCGCCCGCCTGCTCCATGAGCTGACGGACATGGAGCGGCGCCTGGCGGACCTGGCCCTGGACGCCCAGGGCCGGCAGGCCGAGCTGTGCCTGGTGCGCAGCGCCGAGGGCCTGGACGCCGCCGCCTGGGCCGAGCTGAAGCGCCGCCACGGCCTGGAGCGCTGGAGCGCCCTGCCCGCCCGCGCCCTGGAGTCCCAGGCCGGGCTTTTGCGCAGGCTGGCCGCGGAGATCGCCCGCAGCAGGCAGTGCGCCACGCCCCTTTCCCTGGCCCTGGTGCAGGCCGAGGGCGATGGCCTGGACGCCGCGGCGCTGGTGCCCCTGCTGGCCGAGCAGGCCCGCGATTTCGACCTGGTGTTCGAGCTGGACGGAACCTGCGCGGCGGTGCTGTTCTGCGGCTCGGCCCTGGCCCAGGCCGAGCGCCTGGCCGGGTCCATGCTGCGCCGCCTGCGCCAGGTCCTGGGCGAGGGCGACGGGCTGGCCCTGTGCTCCGCCGGTCTGGTGGGCTACGGCGGCAGCGTGGAGTTGTCCGCCCAGGACATCCTGGCCCGCGCCCGCCAGAGCCTGGACAAGGCGCGCAGGCTGGGCGGCAACCGCCTGGAGGTGGCCCCGCCGCTGGACGTGGCCGCCGCGCCCAAAAGCACGCTCGTGGGTTCGAGCGAGAAGCATTTCCTCTTCACCGGCAAAAGGATGCCAAAGAAATGAGCGACACCAATCCAAACAGCACGGTGAGCCTGTGCATCATGAGCGGCAAGGGCGGCGTGGGCAAGACCAACATCTCGCTCAACCTGGGCTTTGCGCTGGCCGGGCTGGCGGAGCAGGACGGCTCGCCCAACCGGGCTCTGCTCATGGACTGCGACCTGGGCCTGGCCAACCTGGACGTGCTGCTGGGCCTGACGCCGGAGCGTAATCTCCAGGACCTGCTGGCCGAGGAGGCCACGGTGGAGGAGGTGGTGTTCGAGGTCAAGCCCGGCCTGTCCATCCTGCCCGCGGCCACCGGCGTGCCGGAGCTGGTGGAGATGGACCACAACCAGCGCGACAGCCTCTTCGAAACGCTGACCGGACTGGTGAAGGGCTATGAGTTCCTGCTCATGGACCTGGGCGCGGGCATCAGCGACACAGTGCTCTCCATCGCGCGCATGGCGCAGATGCGCGTGGTGCTGGTGACTCCGGAACCCACCTCGCTCACCGACGGCTACGCCATCATCAAGGTGCTCAATTCCCGGTACGGCGTGCGCGATTTTTGCGTTGTCGTAAACCAGGCCAGCGCCCAGGAGGCCAAGGCCACGTTCCAGCGCCTGAACATGGCCTGCAAGAGCTTTCTGGGCTTCGACCTGGTGCCCCTTGGCCATGTGCGCATGGACAAGACCGTCACCGAGGCGGTGCGCAACCAGACCCCGCTGGCCGAGTTCGCCCCGCAATGCAACGCCTACAAGGACATCCAGGCCCTGGCGGGCAAGATCGCCCACTATCGCAGGGAGAATCTGGAGGCCCTGGCGGGCAGAACGGCCCTCAGGAGATTTTCCTAGCCGCCAACATCATGAAACCCTTGACGGAATGGCTGTGTTTCCGGCATAGGCACGATAGACATGGAAAAGTAAAGCCGCGTTCAGACCAGACCGGATTCACAATTGCGGCAAACCCCGGGAGCCAACATGAACAAGAGCGAACTCATCAAGGCCCTTTCCGAACAGAAGAAATTGCACATCGACGACGCCACCAAGATCGTCACCGCCTTCTTCGACTCCATCAAGGACGCGCTGGTTTCTGGCGACCGCGTTGAGATCCGCGGCTTCGGCAGCTTCAAGGTCAAGGATTACGAAGGCTACACCGGCCGCAACCCCAAGACCGGCACCGTGGTCGAGGTCCTGCCCAAGCGCCTGCCCTTCTTCCGTCCCGGCAAAGAGCTCAAGGAATTCATCAACGACTGATGCGCCCGATCATCCTCGCCCTGCTGGCGGTCGTGCTTTGCGTCACCCAGGCCCAGGCCGGTGACGCAAAGCTCACCATTCTCTTCAGTTCCAACAACAACGCGGAAATCCACGCCTGCCCCTCGTGAGGGGGCAAGATTCTTGGCGGGCTGGCCCGGCGGGCCACCTACATCCAGACGTGGAAAAAATCCGCGCAGACCCCGGTGCTCAACCTGGCCGGGGCCTATGAGTTCACCTACTATCCGGACCAGGCCCCCATCCCGGCGGGCAGGCTGCGCTTCCTGGCCAAGGCGTACGACCTCATGGGCTACGACGCCCTGCTCGTCTCCAGCCACGAGCGCGCGCTCATGGCCAAGGCCGGGGTGAAGCCCAGGCCCTGGTGGCGCGGCGGCGGCAAGCTCGACACCCACATCTTCAAGCTGGGCAAGGCCCCGCACCAAGTCGACGTGGGCGTGGTGTACCTGCCGCACCAGCCGGACAACCAGCAGATCCTGCCGCCCCAGGCCGCCCGCGAGGTCGCCGCCGCGGTCAAGACCCTGCGCGCCTCCTGCGACCTCGTGCTGGGCCTGAGCGACTGGGGCTACAACCGCGAGCAGGCCCTGCTCGCCTCCGGCGAGGACATGCCGGACCTGCTGCTGGGCAGCGGGCCGGGCATCGGCCTCACCGGGCAACGCATGGCCGGTGGCAAAACCATGTGGATTCGCTCCTATTCCCAGGGCAAGGGCGTGGAGCGCATCGAAATACTTGCGCTTCCGGAGCGGAAATCCACTTTCGCATGGACGGAGGGGCAAAATATTCGTATGAACCTGGACGGGCTGACGGATCAGTATGCTGACGACCGTCGGGTGCATGGCCTGTTGAGGACCATGGGCACGGACTAGGGGCGAAGCCACGCGCTATCCCCCGGAGCAGCAAAGCCATAAGCCATGGGAGGAGCGGAATGAGTTTTCGCGGCGCGTTTACGGCTCTGGTGACCCCGTTCAAGAACGGGAAGATCGACGAGGAAGCCTACAGGGCTTTCATCGAGTGGCAGATCGAACAGGGCATCGACGGCGTGGTTCCCTGCGGAACCACCGGCGAGGCCGCCACCCTGACCCACGAGGAGCAGGGCAAGGTCATCGGCATCTGCGTCGATCAGGTCAAAGGCCGCGTCCCGGTCATCGCCGGGGCGGGCTCCAACAACACCAAGGAAGCCGTCGAGCTGACCAAGCTGGCCAAAAAGGCCGGCGCGGACGCCGCGCTCATCATCACGCCCTACTACAACAAACCCACGCCCGGCGGACTTGTGGAGCACTTCAAGGCCATCTCCGCCGAGGCCTCCATGCCCTACATCCTGTACAACGTTCCCGGCCGCACCGGCCAGAACGTCATGCCCTCCACCATCGCCAAGGTGGCCAAGGCCGTGCCGGACGTGAAGGGCTGCAAGGAAGCCACCGGCGACATCAAGCAGGGCGCGGAGCTCATCGAGCTGATGGGCCCGGACTTCGCCGTGCTCTCCGGCGACGACTTCACCGTGCTGCCCCTGCTCTCCGTGGGCGGCATCGGCACCATCAGCGTCACCTCAAACGTCATGCCCGGCAAGATGGCGGCCATGATCGCGGCCTACTTCAAGCGCGACACCGCCCGCGCCCTGGCCCTGCACCTGGAGATGAACCCCGTGAACCGGGCCATGTTCATCGAGACCAACCCCATCCCGGTGAAGACCTCGCTGTCGCTCATGGGCAAGATGGGTTGCGAGTTCCGGCTGCCGCTGGTGCCCATGGAGCCCGCCAACATCGAGAAGCTCAAGGGCGTGCTCAAGGGCAGCGGCCTGATCTAGACGGCGAAAGCCTGCGACATGTCGGCCCCGGCGGGAATGCTCCGCCGGGGCCTTTCCTTTGCCGCGAGGGCAGGCGCCGGGCGCAAAAAAAGGCGGGCCCCCGAAGGAGCCCGCCAAAGCGTCGCTTTTCGTGCGCCGGATTAGGCGAAAGCCTTCTCCATGGGGGGCACGACCTGCTTCTTGCGGCTCATGCAGCCGTCAACCCACATGGAGTTGAGCGCGCCGCCGACCTTGCCGCCGAAGGCCTTCTCGACCAGGGAGGCGTCCTGGGAGACCACGAGGATCTCGGAGCCTTCCTTCATGATGTCGGTGAGCAGCAGCATGACGGTGTGACGGCCGTCGGCCTGCAGCTTCTTGCACTCTTCGACCAGGGCGGGCTTGATCTTGTCGAGCAGGGTGAGGTCCAGAACCTCGACCTGGCCGATGCCGACCTTCTTGCCACCCATGTTGAAGTCCTTGTAGTCGCGGTTCATCAGGTCAACGGCGGGGATGCCCTCGACGGAACCCTTGATCTTCAGCATGTCCATGCCCAGGGCCTTGTAGTCGGCCACACCGGCGATCTTGGCCAGGGCCTCACAGGCGGCCTTGTCCAGGTCGGTGCAGGTGGGGGACTTGTAGAGCACGGTGTCGTTCAGGATGGCGCACAGCAGAGCGCCGGCGATGCCCTTGGGGATCTCGATGCCGTAGAAGTCGTACATGGCCTTGATGACGGTGCCGGAGCAGCCCACGGGCATGACCCACATCTCGAGCGGGTTGGGGGTGGTCACGTCGCCCAGCTTGTGGTGGTCGACAACGACAACGACCTTGCCCTTGTCCAGGTTGTCCATGGCCTGGGACAGCTCGGTGGTGTCCACCAGGGCGATGTCCTTGCCGGTGGCGTCGGTCTCGATGGCGGGAGCGGCCAGGCCGAACTTGTCGAGCACGAACTTGGTGTCAGGGGTGCAGGGACCCTGGGCCACGGCCACGGCTTCCATGCCGCGCTTGCTCAGCAGGTCGGCAACGGCAATGGCGGAGACGATGGTATCGCAATCGGGATTTTTGTGACCACAAACGAAAATAGCCATGTTCTTCGGTCCTCCTAAGGATATGGGTAAAGACAGGAAAATCTTGGTTCCGGACTAACGTTTGTGCCAATTATCACAAAGCAGAGGATTTGCCAAGTCAGAAGATGCCCGCGTAGCGCAAAATTCCAAAGGCCACCGCGCCCGCTCCCACGGACAGGTACAGGCTGCGCAGGCGCAGGGCCAGCAGTCCGCCCACGCTGGCGGCGATCCAGAACTGGGGCCACTCCAGCCTGAGCCCGGCGATGGTTCCGGAGTAGTGCTCCAGCACAAAGCGCAACACGATGCCCATGCTGCCCGCGGCGATGATGAAGAAGGCCCAGAACACCAGCGTCTTGCCCAGGATGGTGCGCACGATGAGCCTGCCGGGCACGTCCTCGCCCGTGGGCCTGCGCACCCATTGCAGGATGCCGGTGTAGGAGCGGTTCAGGCGGTCGCGCATGGTGCGGTCGAGCCTGGCCCCGAGCCAGGCCATGGGCAGACCTGCCAGCAGGGGCAGGAACACGAAGGGCGGGTCGTCCAGCCCGAAATAGGTGGCCAGGGCCAGCCCGGTGAAGGTGGCCGCGGTCATGTGCGGAGGGATGAAGGTGCCGACCGGGATGAAGTCGAGCCAGAGCAGCTCGTAGAAGATGGCGCAGTACAGGCTCGTCTTGAGGTTGCCGAAGGCCAGGCCCCAGAACAGGCCCACCACCAGCGGCCGCTCAAGCAGGCCGATGCTCAGCGAGGAACGGAACAGCGAAAACAGGGCAAAAAAAAACCGACCGCCACAAACCAGGCCGCGCCCGCCATGCTGCCGTCCATCACGAGAACCTCACCTGCACGGGATCGTTGGGAACACAGCGGAAATCCAGCTCCACGCCCTGCTCCATCAGGAAGCGCAGGCAGCTCTCGTCGTCGGCCCCCAGGGCCACGCTGGGCGAGAGCTGGCGCTTGCCCGTGGAATAATGAAGGTTGCCGATGTTCAAAAGCGAGAGCCTGAAGCCCTTCTCCACGGCCCGGCGCACGTCCAGGCAGGTGGCGAAGAGCAGCAGCGTGCCTTCGCGCTGGCCGCCCACGATGTGGCCATCCTTCACCAGCTGGTCCACAGTCAGGAACATGCTCTCCACGGCGCGGGGTATGGCCAGGGACATGATTTCCTGCTGCATGAGGTCGCCGGCCAGGTCATCATTGACCACGATGATGGACTTGGCCCCCACGTGGGGCACCCAGGCTTCCACCACCTGGCCGTGGATGAGGCGGTTGTCGATGCGCACCCAGAACACGGTCTTAGCTCCCTGCGCTCTTCTTGCGCAGCATGTCGCCGGGCACCACGATGCCCTTCTGCCCGGCCTCGCGCGCCTGCACGGCCAGCTCGGCGAGCGTGAGCGTGCGGCTCTGCAGCACCTTGATGAGCATGGGCAGGTTCACGCCGGAGACCACCTCGACATTGCCGCCCTTGAGCAGCGAGAGGCTCAGGGTGGTGGGGGTGCCGCCGAACAGGTCGGTGAGGATCATGACGCCCAGGCCGCTGTCCAGGCGGGCGGCGGCGGCCTTGAGCGCCACCACGATCTCCTCGACCCCCTTGGACACCAGCACGCTCACGGCCTCGCAGCCGACCTGCTCGCCCAGGATAAGCTGAGCGGCGGAAAGCAGCGCAGCTCCGAACTCGCCGTGGGTGACCACAAGCACCCCGACCTGCTTCACAGACTCCGTTTCCGAACTCTCCGCCATGCCCTTCTGTCCCGTTGCCGACCTGCAAGGTCCCTGGTTGAATGCACTGTGCGCCGCGCCAGATCGTGCGGGATCAGCCCAGCTCGAAATGCCGATGCTCCATTGTGACGCTATAGCCGTTTTCACGCAAGACCTTGTGCGTCAGCTCGGTCATGGCCACGGAGCGATGCCGCCCGCCCGTGCAGCCGATGGCCACGGTGATGCGGTAGCGGCCTTCCTTGGCGTACAAGGGCAGCATGTACGAGAGAAAGTCAAGGAACTTCTGCTTGAAGGTGAGCCCCGGCTCCACGTCCAGCACGTACTGGGCCACGGGCGCGTCCTTGCCGGACAGGGGCCTGAGCTCCGGCACGAAATAGGGATTGGGCAGAAAGCGCAGGTCGAACACCAAGTCGGCCTCTGCGGGCGGGCCGTACTTGAAGCCGAAGGATAAGAGGTGCACGCGCATGCCGGTGTGGCTGGCGTCGGCGGTGGAGAAGCGCTCCTGGATGATGCGCCTGAGGTCGTGGATGGAGTAGCCCGTGGTGTCCAGCACCAGCTCGGCCTTGGAGCGCAGCGGCGCCAGCAGGGCCTGCTCCCGCTCCAGCGCCTGCTCCAGCCCCAGGCTGGTGCTCTCCAGCGGGTGCGGGCGGCGCGTGGTGGCGTAGCGCCGGAGCAGCGCGTTCATCTTGGCCTCGACGAAGACCACGCGCACGCTGATGCCCTGCCCTTCCAGCTCCTGCACCGCGGCGTTCCACTGGTCCATCAGGTCGTGCTGGCGCAGGTCCATGCCCAGGGCCAGGCCCCGGTGGCGCGAGTCCTTGCCCAGGAACAGCGCCACCAGCTTGGGCAGCATGTCCGCGGGCAGGCCGTCCACGCAGAAGTAGCCCAGGTCCTCGAAGACGTTGAGCGCGGTGCTCTTGCCCGCCCCGGAAAGCCCGGTAACCACCACGACGGAGAAGGAATCCTTGGCGGGCATGGTCATGGGCGCGATCCTCAGACGGCCCGCAGCAGCCGGTACAGGGCGTCGCCGTCCATGGCCTCGGCGAAGTCGCGCCGGAAGCTCTCGTCCTTGAGCAGGCGCGAGATGTGGGCCAGGATGCGCAGGTGCATGCCGGTGACCTGCTCCGGGGCAAGAACCAGGAAGAAGGTGGTGCAGGGCTTGAAGTCCAGGGCGGCGAAGTCCACCCCGGCCTTGCTGCGGCCCACGCAGAGCACGATGTGCTCAAGCCCTTTCAGCTTGCCGTGGGGAATGGCCACCCCGTCGCCGATGCCCGTGGTGCCCAGCGACTCGCGGTCGAGCAGCACGGCCAGGGCCTGGGAGGCGTCCAGGGCGGGGTTCTGGGCGGCCAAGGCCGCCGTCATCTCCTCGAGGACGGCAGCCTTGGTGTTTGCCTGCAGATCAGGGAGCACCAGCTCCCGGGTAAGGTACTCGGAGAGCTGCATCGCTAGTTTCCGGGGTCGATGAGACCGAAGTCGCCGGTCTTGGCGCGGTAGATCACGTTGACGCGCCCGGTCTCGGCGTTGCGGAACACCAGGAACTCGTACTTGAGCGACTCCAGCTGCATGGCGGCCTCGTCCACGCCCATGGGCTTGGGTTCGAAGTGGTCGCTCTCCTTGATGCTGGGCTGGCGGGCGCCGTCCTCCTCGACGAAGCTGATGACGTCCATGCGCGCGCCGCGCGGGGTGCCGGAGCGGCGGCGCTCCTTCTGGCGCTCGCGCAGGCGCTTGAGCTGCGCCTCGACCTTGTCGAGCACCAGGTCGATGGTGGAGTACATGTCCTCGGACTCTTCGTAGGCCGAGAGGTGCAGGCCGTCGGCGGTGAGGATGACCTCGGCCTTGTGGCGGAACTTCTCCACGGCCAGGTTCACGTGGACCTCGAACTCGGTGGTGTCGCCGATGAACTTGTCGATCTTCTCGAATCGGGAAGCGGCGTGTTCCTTCAGGTGGTCGGAAGGTTCAAAGTTCTTGAACGCGAAAGAAATGTTCATACGCTCCCTCCGTGAGAGGCGGCAAATGCCGCTTTAGAAGACCTGCTTGCGCTTGGACGAAGATTCGATGTTCATGGCGGTCCGGTACTTGGCCACGGTTCGGCGGGCGATGTTCACCTCCAGCTTCTGCTTCAGGATGTCGCCGATCTGCTCGTCGCTCAGGGGCTTCTTCGGGTTCTCGTCGCCGATGAGCTGCTTGATGAGCGCCTTGACGGATTCCGAGCCCACCTGGCTGCCGTCATCAAGCTCCAGCGCGCTGTTGAAGAAGAACTTGAGCTCGTAGATGCCATGAGGCGTTGCAACGTACTTGTTGGTGGTGATGCGCGAGACGGTGGACTCGTGCATGCTGATGTCCTCGGCCACTTCCTTGAGGATCAGCGGCTTGAGCTTGGTCACGCCGTGCTCGAAGAACTCGCGCTGGAAGCGCACGATGCTCTCCATGACCTTGTAGAGCGTGCGCTGGCGCTGGTACAGGCTCTTCATAAGCCATTCGGCGCTGCGCACGCGCTCCTGGAAATATTCCTTCTCGGCCTGGTTCTTGGCCTGCACGTTCTCCAGGTAGTAGGGGGTCACCTGCAGCCTGGGCATGCCCTCGTCGTTCAGGATGATGACGAAGTCCTCGCCGTGCTTGTGCACGAACACGTCCGGACTGACGTACTGCGGCTCGGTGCTGGAGAAATGCGAGCCGGGCATGGGGTCCAGGGCCTGGAGCATGTCCAGGTACTCCTTCAAATCCTCCATGCTGATGCGGAACTTCTTGATCAGCGGCTTGTAGCGGTGCTTCTCCAGGTCTTCCAGGTGCTCGCGCACCAGGGAGAGGAGAATGGGGTCGCTGGTCTCCATGACCTCAAGCTGCACCAGCAGGCACTCCTGCACCGTGCGCGAGGCCACGCCCACCGGGTCCAGCCGCTGCATGCGGCGGATGACGCTCTCAATCTTCTCGGCGGAAACGCCGTCGAGCTGGTCCTGGATCTCCTGGGTGCTGGCCTGCAGGTAGCCGCGCTCGTCCAGGTTGCCCAGCACGATGTCGCCGATCTCGAGTTCTTCCAGGGTGAAGTTGGACAGGCGCATCTGCCAGTTGAGATGGCCCTCGAGCGTGGGACTGCTGCTGAGGCGCGCCTCAAGCGAGAGGCCCTCCTCGGGAATCTCCAGTTCGCGGCCCATGCTCTGCTTGGTCACGCTGGAGAATTCGCCCAGGTAGTTCTCCCAGTCGGCCGTGCGCATCAGCTCTTCGCAGGCGCGGCTCTCCGCATCGCCGTGGGCGGCTTCGTAGTCGTCCAGGTTCTCGCGGGAAGGGGCGGTGTCGGCGGCCTCGGCGTCAACCTCCTCCAGGAACGGATTCTCCATCAGCTCCTGCTGGATGCTCTCCACCAGTTCCAGGCGCGATAGCTGCAGCAGCTTGATGGCCTGTTGCAGTTGGGGAGTCATGACAAGCTGTTGGGTCAGCTTGAGCTGTTGCCGGAGTTCCAAACCCATACCTGAACCGTCACCTCATGCCATGATCTTGTGCGGCGGCAGGCAAAATGCCTGGTTACACCGCTGATGCCATTCTGCCACAGGCCTCCGGCCTGCGCAAGGAATATGTATTAACCCTTGAAAGTTACGTACAATTTCCCGTGCGGAACAGTCCGCATGAAAAAAGTGTACCAACCTTCAGGTTCTGTGTAAATCCACAATTCTGAAGGCGCAAAAGGAAAGCCCTCCGACCCGGGGGCCGGAGGGCTGAAACATTCTGGAATTCCGGTGCTAAAGGCTGAAAGATTCGCCCAGGTAGAGCTTGCGGGCCTTGGAGTCCTGCACGATTTCCGCCGGGCTGCCCTCCAGGATGACCATGCCCTCGTACACAAGGTAGGCGCGGTCGCAGATATTGAGCGTTTCGCGCACGTTGTGGTCGGAGATGAGGATGCCGATGCCCATGCCCTTGAGCACGGAGATGATCTCCTGGATGTCGATGACGGCGATGGGGTCGATGCCCGCGAAGGGCTCGTCGAGCAGGATGAACTTGGGGTTGAGGATGAGCGCGCGGGCGATCTCCAGCCTGCGGCGCTCGCCGCCGGAGAGGAACATGGCGGGCTGGTCGGCCAGCTTGGTGATGGTGAACATCTCCAGCAGCTCCTGGGCGCGGTCCTGGCGCTGGCGCGAGGTCATGCCGGGCATCTGCTCCAGGATCAGGTCCAGGTTCTTGCGCACCGAGAGCTTCTTGAAGATGGAGCTCTCCTGCGGCAGGTAGGACAGGCCCAGGCGCGCGCGCTCGTGCAGGGGCAGGTCGGTGATGGCCTCGCCGTTGAGGCTCACCGTGCCGGTGGTGGGGTTCACCACGCCCACCAGCATGTAGAACGTGGTGGTCTTGCCCGCGCCGTTGGGACCAAGCAGGCCCACCACCTCGCCGGACTCGATGCGCACGCCGATGTGGCGCACCACCTCGCGGTCGCCGTAGCGCTTGGACAGGTCCGAGGCGGAGAGCACGGCCATGCTACTTGCCTCCGGGCAGGTTGCCGCCGGACTGGAAGATGGCCTCCACCCTGCGCTGGGTTCCGGAGAGCACCTCGCTGCGGTTCTCCTTCTGGTAGTACTTGATGACCTCGCCGCGCACGGTGTTGGCGCCCTCGCGCAGGATGGGGTTGTCGTCCATGCGCAGCACGCTCTCGGCCACGAAATAGGTCAGCTTGCCGCAGAAGCCCTCGTTCTTGCCGGAGACCATGCGCACATTGCCCTCGGCCACGATGCGCTCGATCTTGTCGGAGAAGTCGCCGCCTTCCTTGGCCCCGTCCTTTCCGGCCGGAGCCTTCTTCTTCTCGGCGAAATAGGCGGTGATCTTGTTGGACCACAGGGCCATGTCGCCGTGGGTGGCGTGGACGTTGCCCTCGAACACCACGGCGTTCTCGGCCTGCTTGTAGGTCAGCTTGTCCGAGGTGACGCGCACGGGCTCCTGCTTGTTCAGCATCTGCCCCTGCCCGGAATCCTTGCCCTGCTGGCCCTGCTGCTGGGCCTTGGGCTTCTGCGAGGGGCCAGACGGCTGCGCCGGAACCGCGGGCATGGACGAAACGGGTTGGGCCTTGGGCGCGGGCTTGAGCAGCCCGGCGGGCAGGAATCCCGCCGCCGAGGCCTCGTCCTGGGCCTGCGCACCCTGCCGGAACACGGCCAGCCAGCCGTCCTTGGGCAGTCCGGCCAGGACCTTCTCGCCCGCGGCCAGCACGGCCACCACGGGGGATTTGTCGTTGCGCTCCTTGTGCAGCTCGGCCCGGGCCTGCACCAGCATCTCCTGGGCGGGCTCCTGGGCGAGGGCGCGGGGCGCGGCGAGCGCCGCAAGGAACAGGCAAAGCGCCGCGCAGGCGGCATGGCGGAAAAACGCTGGCATCGTTCGCTGCATCAGCGGGTATTCTCCTTCTTGGCGTTCTCTTTCTTCACGGCGCCCTCCTTCTTCAAGGTCTCAAGTCCGGCGGGGATGAGCTCGGCCACCACGCCACCGGCTGCGGTGAGCTCCTTGGTGTCCACGTTGATCTCCACCGCCGTGGCGTTGAGCATGAAATCGGGCCGCTCCACGATGACCCGGCCCTTGAGGTAGAGCTTCTTCATGGGGCCGATGTAGTCGAACACGTCCGAGCTGAGCGTGAAGCTGCCGTACTTGCCGATGATGTTGTCGCGCAGGGTGACGGTGTTGCCGCGCTGGTTGACCTCGCCGATGTCGCCCTTGAGGAACACCTCGTCGGACTGCGGCCCCACGTAGGCGAAGAGCTGCGGGCTCTTCACCTGCACGATGCGCTGGTCGAAGCTGTACTGGGCGCTCTTGGCGCGCACGCGCCACTGCACCTTGCCCGCCGTGCCCTGCACAAGCTCCAGGTCCTCGGCGGTGACGTCGGCGCCGGTCTGGTTTCCGGCGCTCTTGTCAGCGGGCGCAGGCCCGCCGCCACGGCGCTGGTTCCAGTACAGCCCGATGCCCACGCCCAGGGCGAAGATGAGGAAAATCAGCAGGACGGTTTTCCGGGTCATTCATCGGCTCCACTTCTCCCAGGCCGCCTGGTACTGACCACGGCAACGCAGGAGGAACATGATGGCCTCGCGCACGGCCCCGTGCCCCCCGCCCATGCGGGAGGTCCAGCGCGCCAGGGCGAGGATCTCCGGCTGGGCGTTGGCCACGGCCATGGGCAATCCCACGGCCTTCATCACTCCCGCGTCCACCCAGTCGTCGCCCAGGTAGGCCACCTGCTCGCGCTCGATGCCCAGGCGCTCGCGGATGCCATCCATAAGCGGGACCTTGTCCACGTGCCCGGCGTGGTATTCGCCGATGCCCAGTTCCTGCACCCGCTTCTCCACCGCGCCGTGGTTCAGGCCAGTGATGACGGCCACTTCCAGCCCATTGGCCTGTGCAATCTTTATTCCAAGGCCGTCCTGCACGTTGAAGCGCTTGGTCACGTTGCCCTGGTGGTCGTAGTACAGGCCCCCGTCGGTGAGCACACCGTCCACGTCCAGGATCAAAAGCTTGACGCCCTGGCCGATCTCCTCGACGCTCCGGGGCTTATCCGGCATTGGGAATGCTCCAGATGGCCAGCAGGCGGTGCAGCAGGTTCTCCACGCGATTGAGCGGGATGCTGTTGGGCCCGTCGCACAGGGCGCGGTCCGGGTCCGGGTGCACCTCCAGGAACACGCCGCTCGCCCCGGCCGCCACCGCCGCGGAGGCCAGGGTCTGCACGTACTCGCGCTGGCCGCCGGAGCTGCCGCCCTGCCCGCCCGGAAGCTGCACGGAATGCGTGGCGTCGAACACCACGGGCGCGCCCAGGCCCTTCATGATGGGGATGCTGCGCATGTCCACCACGAGGTTGTTGTAGCCGAAGCTGGCGCCGCGCTCCGTGAGCCAGAAGCGCGGATTGCCGGTGCTGCGGAGCTTGTCGGCGGCGTTCTTCATGTCCCAGGGGGCCAGGAACTGCCCCTTCTTCACGTTCACCACGCGCCCGGTCTCGGCCGCGGCGATGAGCAGGTCCGTCTGCCTGCACAGGAACGCGGGAATCTGCAGCACGTCGGCGACTTCCGACACCGGGGCGGCCTGCTCGGGCAGGTGGATGTCCGTCACCACGGGCAGGCCGGTCACTTCCTTCACCTCGGCCAGCCAGGAGAGGCCCATGTCCATGCCCGGGCCCCGGAAGCTGGTGGAGGAGGTGCGGTTGGCCTTGTCGTAGGAGCTCTTGAACACCAGGGTGATGCCCAGGCGGTGCGCGATGGCCGAGAGCTCGCTGGCCACCTCGAGGGCCAGCTGCCTGCTCTCCAGCACGCAGGGCCCGGCCAGCACGAAGGGGCCGGACAGGCTTTTGGCGTACAGTTGCGTGGCGTCCAGGCCCATGCGCTACTTGCCCTTCTTGTTCAGGTTGGCGGCGCGGATGAACTCGCGGAACAGCGGGTGCGGGTTCATGGGCTGGCTCTTGAACTCGGGGTGGAACTGGCAGCCCAGGAACCACGGATGTCCGGGCAGCTCCACGATCTCCACCAGTTCCTCGTCGGGCGACAGGCCGGAGAGCACCAGCCCGGCGTTCTGCAGGGGCTCGGCGTACTTCTTGTTGAATTCGTAGCGGTGGCGGTGGCGTTCCTCGATGCGGGCCTCGCCGTAGGCCTCCATGGCCTTGGTGTCCTTCACCAGCTTGCAGGGGTAGGAGCCCAGGCGCATGGTGCCGCCCTTGTTGGACTCCTCGTTGCGCTTCTCCACCTTCTTCTTCCGGAAGTCGTACCACTCGGTCATGAGGTAGATCACCGGATCGGGCGTGAACTCGTCGAACTCCTGGGAATTGGCCTTCTCCAGCCCCAGCACGTGGCGGCAATGCTCGATGACCGCACACTGCATGCCTAAGCAGATGCCGAAGAAGGGCACCTTGTTCTCGCGGGCGTACTTGATGGCCAGGATCTTGCCCTCGATGCCGCGCGAGCCGAAGCCGCCGGGCACGAGAACGCCGTCCAGGCCCTTCAGGCGCTTCTCCACGTTCTTGGCGGTGATCTCCTCGGAGTTCACGTACTCCAGGTCCACGGCCACCTCGTTGGCCACGCCGCCGTGGATGAGCGCCTCGTGCAGGCTCTTGTAAGCCTCCTTGAGGTCAACGTACTTGCCCACGATGCCGATCTTCACGCGGGCCTTGGGATTCTCCAGCCTGCGGTTGAGCTCCTTCCAGGCGTCCAGCTCGGCGTTCTTGGCCGGCAGCTTGAGCAGGATGGCGATCTTCTGGTCCACGCCCTCGCGGTAGAACTCCAGCGGAACCTCGTAGATGCTTTTGACGTCCACGGCGGAGAACACGGCGTCGCGGTCCACGTCGCAGAACAGGGCGATCTTGGCGCGCAGGTCGGCGGGCAGGGGCACCTCGGAGCGGCACAGGATGATGTCGGGCTGGATGCCGATGCTGCGCAGCTCCTTGACGCTGTGCTGGGTGGGCTTGGTCTTGAGCTCCCCGGCGGCGCGCATGTAGGGCACCAGCGTCAGGTGGATGAACAGGCAGTTCTCCTTGCCCAGGTCGTTCTTGAGCTGGCGGATGGCCTCCAGGAAGGGCAGGCCCTCGATGTCGCCCACGGTGCCGCCGATCTCGATGAGCGCCACGTCCTCGTTGTTCTTGGCCGCGCCCAGCACGCAGCGCTTGATCTCGTCGGTGATGTGCGGAATGACCTGCACGGTGCCGCCCAGGTAGTCGCCGCGGCGCTCCTTGTTGATGACGGTCTCGTAGATGCGGCCGGAGGTGTAGTTGTTGCTCTGGCTCATGTGGATGCCCAGGTAGCGCTCGTAGTGGCCCAGGTCCAGGTCGGTCTCGGCGCCGTCCTCGGTGACGTAGACCTCGCCATGCTGGAAGGGGTTCATGGTCCCGGGGTCCACGTTGATGTAGGGGTCGAGCTTCTGGATGGTGACGGAGAGCCCCCTGGTTTGCAGCAGCGCGCCGATGGAGGCCGCGGCCAGCCCTTTGCCGAGGGAGGAAAGCACGCCGCCGGTAATGAATATGAACTTGGTCTTCATGCAAACACCCCTTTGTTTGCTCTGGGTTATCAAACTGGGCAAACGCTTCGCCGTGTTGACGTCAACGGCTGGCGCACGTATTCAGGCGTCTCGCGGAGCCGGAAATCCACCGGCCCGCTCCGGAGCCGACGAGGAGGATTTTTCATGGCCCGCGTCAAAGCACTTGTTCTTACAGGATACGGCACCAATTGTGAACAGGAATCCGCATACGCCGCCCGGCAGGCTGGCGCTGAGGAAGCCCAAATAGCCTATTTTTCAGATATTGCCTCTGGAAAGCTGCGTATGGAGGGGTATAATTTCCTCATCTTCCCCGGCGGCTTCCTGGACGGCGACGACCTGGGCTCGGCCCAGGCCGCGGCCCTGCGCTGGCGCTTCGCCAAGACCGGCGCGGGAGAGCACGTGCTGGACCAGCTCAAGGCCTTCTTCGAGGCCGGTGGCCTGATCCTGGGCATCTGCAACGGCTTCCAGCTGCTGGTGAAGCTGGGCCTGCTCCCGGCCATCGGCGGCAAGTATTTCGAACGCCAGGTGTCGCTTTCCCACAACGATTCGGCCCGCTACGAGGACCGCTGGGTCACCCTGGCCGCCAACCCGGCCAGCCACTGCGTGTTCACCAAGGGCGTGGACCGGCTGTACGTGCCCGTGCGCCACGGCGAGGGCAAGATCGTGCCCCAGGACCAGGAAACCCTCGACGCCCTGGAGGCGGCCAACCTCGTGGCCCTGCGCTACATCGACCCCGAGACCGGCAAGGCCACCATGGACTTCCCGCTCAACCCCAACGGCGCGGCCAACGCCATCGCGGGCCTCACCGATCCCAGCGGACGCATCCTGGGCCTGATGCCCCACCCCGAGGCCTACACCCACCCCTGCAACCACCCGGCCTGGACGCGCGGCGAGACCAGCGTGCTGGGCCTGACCCTGCTGGAGAACGGCGTGCGCCACCTGCACGCCCAGTAGCCCGGCCAACCAGGAGCAAGGCCACCATGACCCGGCCTGTCCCCACCGAGTGCCCGCCCGGAACCTCCTGGCGGGCGCTCATGTCTCCGGCCTTCGACGAGGCCTGCGCGGCCGCCCGCGAGGGCGAGGTGCCCGTGGGCGCCGTGCTGGTGGACGCCCGTGGCCAACTTCTGGCCCGCGCCCACAACCGCACCATCGGCCTGAGCGACCCCACGGCCCACGCGGAGATCCTCTGCCTGCGCCAGGCCGGGCAGGCGCTGGGCAACTACCGGCTCACCGGCTCCATCCTGCTGGTGACGCTGGAGCCCTGCCTGATGTGCGTGGGCGCGCTGGTGCATGCCCGCGTGGCCGGAATCGTCTTCGCCGCGCCCGACCCCAAGGCCGGGGCGCTGGTCTCGGGCCTCGACGCCGCCGCCCTGCCCTTCCTCAACCACCGCCCCTGGGTCCTCCAGGGGGTCATGGAAGAGGACTGCTCCGCCCTCTTGAAGCGCTTCTTCCTGGCCCGCCGCAAGTAGCCACCGCGCAACCCACCGGAACCACTCAAAATCCGTCACTTCTTACTCTAAATAAAGTCTTAAGAAAATCTACATACTGTAATACTTGAGTATTATCGTGACCAGCCGAAAAGAAAAACGACCGGCCCGAAACACGGACCGGTCGTCTAAAGAGGCGAAAGGGGGCGGAAAACTACAGGAAATCGGGGTCCACGGCGGCCTTTCCGCCCGCCAGCATGACCTTCAGGTAACGCAGGGTGCGGTCGTCCACGGGCACGATGGGGAAACTCTTGCGGCAGGCATCGCACTGGGTCATGGCGGGCCGGGTGGGCGCGATGAGCGGCACCTCGCGGCTGCAATGCGGGCACTGGAACAGGAAGATGATCTCCATGCCCATGGGTTTGACGGGCATGATGGGTTTGGAATTGCCGGCACCTGCGCTCATTTCTGCTCCTCAAACAGGCACACGCCCGTCATTTCAGCGGGTTGGGCCACGCCCCAGGAGGCCAGGAGCGTGGGCGCGATGTCGCCGAGCTTGCCGGGCCTGAGCCTGCGCCCGCCCTGCCCGTCGATGTGCAGGAAGGGCACCGGATTGGTGCTGTGCGCGGTCTGCGGGCCGCCCTGGGCGTCGAGCATCTCCTCGGCGTTGCCGTGGTCGGCGGTGAGGAACACCTGCCCGCCCTTGGCCAAAAACGCTTCCACCAGCCTGCCCACGCAGCCGTCCACGGTCTCGATGGCCTGGATGGCCGCCGGAATCATTCCCGTGTGGCCCACCATGTCGGGATTGGCCAGGTTGCACACGCACAGATCATAGTCCTTGTGCCGGGCCAGCAACTGCTCCGTCACCTCGGGCGCGCTCATCTGCGGCTTCAGGTCGTAGGTGGCCACCTCGCGCGGGGAGGGAATCAGCGCCCGGTCCTCGCCCTCCACCGGGGCCTCCACGCCGCAGTTCAGGAAATAGGTCACGTGGGCGTACTTTTCCGTCTCCGCGATGCGCAGCTGCTTGAGCCCAAGTCCGCTCACCACCTGGCCCAGGAAGCCGTCCAGCGACTGCGGGCCGAAGGCCACGGGCAGCGGGAACGTGGACTCGTACCTGGTCATGGTGGCAAACCCGGAGAGCTTGGGACAGTAAGGCCGCGCGAATTCTTTAAAGTCCTTCTCGAAAAAAGCGCGACTGATCTGACGGGCGCGATCCGCCCGGAAATTGAAGAAGAACAGGCCGTCGCCGTCGCCGATGACGCCCAGGGGCTTGCGGTTTTCGCCCATGACCACGCAAGGTTTGACGAACTCGTCGGTCTCCCCGGCGGCGTAGGCGGTTTCCACCGCCTCCACGGCGCTTCGCACCGCCCTGCCCTGCCCACCGGCCAGCGCCAGATAGGCGGGCTCGTTGCGCTCGTAGTGCTTGTCGCGGTCCATGGCGTAGTAGCGGCCCATCACCGAGGCGATGCGGCCCACGCCCACCTCGGCCATGACGGCTTCCAGCGCCTGCACGTAGCCCAGGCCGCTGGAGGGCGGGGTGTCGCGCCCGTCCAGGAAGGCGTGCACGAAAATTTCCTTCAATCCCTGAGTCTTGCCAAGCTCCAGCAGGGCGCGGATGTGGTTCTGGTGGCTGTGCACCCCGCCATCGGACACCAGGCCCATGAGGTGCAGCCTGCCGCTTCCGGCCTTGGCCTGCCGGATAAGCTCCAGCAGCGTGGAATTCTGCGCAAAACTTCCATCTTCGATGGCGATGTCGATGCGGGTCATGTCCTGGTAGACGATGCGCCCCGCGCCGATGTTCATGTGGCCCACCTCGGAGTTGCCCATGAACCCGTCGGGCAGGCCCACGGCCCGGCCCGAGCAGGCCAGCGAGGTGTGCGGGTATTTGGCGAACAGCGCGTCGAGGTTCGGGGTCCTGGCCAGGTGCACGGCGTTGCCCGGACCGGCGGGCGCGATGCCGAAACCGTCCAGGATGAGCAGCAGCGTGGGGATGACGTTTCCGGCCATCACTGGGCCTCGGAGCCTGGAGCCGGGGCTTCGGCGGAGAGCCAGTCCACGCGGCGGCCCTCGCTCCACAGGCCCTCGATGTTGTAGAAGCGGCGCATGTCCTCCTGGAAAACGTGGATGATGACGTCGTTCAGGTCGAGCAGCACCCAGGTTCCGGCCTGGTAGCCCTCCATGCCGAAGGAGCTGAGCTTCCTCTCGCGCACCAGTTCCATGGCGGCGTCGGCCAGGGCCTGCACGTGGCGCTGGCCCTTGCCGGTGACCACGATGATGTGCTCGGCGATGGGGCACACGCCAGCCACGTCCAGCACCAGGATCTCCTCGCCCTGCTTCTCGTCCAACAGGGTGGCCAGCAGGCGGCTCTTCTCCTCGGTGGGAATGCCGGGAACTTGCGGCGCGGGGCTTTTTCTCTTCATGAGTCCTCTCGATTGCGAAATAGGGGTCGATTGCGGGAAAATGGGGTCGAACAGGGCTGTGTGTACTGGAATTGGGCCGCTAGCGCAATGTTCCCGCACCGGCCACCAGAAGCGCGTCCCAGCGCAGCCACAGCCAGGCCCCGGCTATGGCGAAGGTGGCCAGGGTCACGGGCAGGCCCACGCGCAGATGCCTGCGCCAGGTCAGGAACACGCCCAGGCGCGCGGCCTGCTCGGCCACGATGAGATTGGCGATGCTGCCCAGCAGGAACAGGTTCCCGGCCAGCGTGCTGGCCAGGGCCAGCAGCAGGCGGTCCTGGGGCGTGGGGCTCACGGGCAAGAGCAGCATCACGGCGGGAACGTTGGAGATGATGTTGGACAGCACCGCCGTGACGCCGAACAGCCAGGCCGGGTGGGAAAGATCCACTCCCGTGGCCCGCAGGGCATCGAACATGCGCGCCAGCAGGCCGGAATCGGCCAGGGCGTGGTTGACCACGAACAGCCCCAGGAACAGCAGCAAGAGTTCCCAGTCCACCAGCGCGAACACGTCGCGCGAGGCCATGCGGCGGCTGACCAGCACCAGCCCGCCCGCACTCAAGGCCAGCACCTCGCGCGGAAGCGGCGCGAACAGGAAGCCCAGCAGCGCCCCGGACATGAGCAGCAGGCCCTTCAGCGCGGGCCAGGGCCGGAACTCCTGGGCCGGAACCGGCGCCACGGAGCGCGACAATTCCCAGTCCCCGCGCGAAAGCCGCACGATGATGCCCCAGGCGGCCAGCAGGCCCGCCAGCACCGGCGGCAGGGCGTCCAGAGCGAAGGCCGAGAAGGACAGCCCGCCCACCTGGCCGATGAGCATGTTCTGCGGGTTGCCGATGAGCGTGGCGGCCGATCCGATGTTGGCGGCGCAGGCCAGGCCCAGCAGGTAGGGCACGGGGTTCAGGCCGCGCTTGATGCAGCCCTCGGCCAGGATGGGAGTGAGGGCCAGGACGACGATGTCGTTGACCAGCACGGCGGAGAGCGCCCCGCCGGAGAGCATGACCAGCAGCAGCAGTCCGCGGGGGGAAAGCGCCGCCGAGGCGATGCGCCGGGCCAGCAGCGTGTACAGGCCGGAGAGCCGCAGCTGGGCGCTGACCAGCATCAGGCCGAAGAGCAGGCTCATGGTGGGCATGTCCACGGCGTTCCAGGCCGCTTTGGCATCCATGGCCCCGCCCGCCAGCAGGGCAACGGCCCCCAGCAGCGCCAGGCCGGAGCGGTCCAGGGCCAGGCCCGGCAGCCCGCCGAAGATCATGCCCAGGTACACCAGGCCGAACACCGCGGCCACAAGGTTCTGTTCCATCGCCCCTCCGAACGCGGTCATACGCAGTCGCGCCGGGCCGCACAAGCGCCAACCCGCCCAAATCCGCGCCCCCGCTTGACGCCACGGCCCGATTCGGGCATGGAACCAGCATGTTGAACGCCGCCCTAACTCCGCACCGCGCTTTCTGGTTTCGCTACTTTAGGTAGCGCAGAGAGTCCGTGGCGAAGGATCGGGACAGGGGAACAGAAGAATCCAGGCCACGGGCGCACGGTCCGTGGCTTTTTTATTGCGGGTGTTTGCCCGCTTCACGGATCTGCCCCGCACCATCAGCATGTTTCAAGGAGGACGGGACATGATTTTCGACGTTGAGAACGAGACCCTTCCCAGAGAGGAGCTCCGTGCGCTGCAGCTGCGCAGGCTCCAGGACCTCGTGGCGCGCGTGTACGAGAACGTGCCCTTCTACCGCAAGAAAATGGACGAGCGCGGGGTCAAGCCCGAGCACATCCAGGCCCTGTCCGACGTCACGCTGCTGCCCTTCACCGAGAAGCAGGACCTGCGCAACCATTACCCCTTCGGCCTGTTCGCGGTCAGCCGCGAGAACATCGTGCGCATCCACTCCTCCTCCGGCACCACGGGCAAGGCCACGGTGGTGGGCTACACCCGCCGCGACATCAAGAACTGGGGCAAGATGTGCGCCCGCGCCCTGGCCGCCGCCGGGGCCACCAGCGGCGACTTCGTGCACAACGCCTACGGCTACGGCCTGTTCACCGGCGGCCTGGGCCTGCACTACGGGGCCGAGGAACTTGGCGCAACCGTCATCCCCGTTTCCGGCGGCGGCACCCGCAGACAGGCCATGCTCCTGCGCGACTTCGGGGCCACCGTGCTCACCTGCACGCCCTCCTACGCCCTGCACCTCTACGAGGCCGCGCTGGAGATGGGCATCGACTTCCGCGAGCTGCCCCTGCGCGTGGGCATCCACGGCGCGGAGCCCTGGACCGACTCCATGCGCCAGGAGATCGAGAACAAGCTCGGCATCACCGCCATCGACATCTACGGCCTGTCCGAGATCATGGGCCCCGGCGTGGCCATCGAATGCGCCAAGGTTAAGAAGGGCCTGCACATCCAGGAAGACCACTTCCTGGCCGAGATCATTGATCCCGAAACCGGCGACCAGCTGCCCGACGGCGACATGGGTGAGCTGGTGTTCACCACGCTGACCAAGGAGGGCATTCCCCTGCTGCGCTACCGCACCCGCGACCTGAGCCGCCTGAACACCGCGCCCTGCCGCTGCGGACGCACAACCGCGCGCATGGAGCGGGTCACGGGCCGCAGCGACGACATGCTCATCATCCGCGGCGTCAACGTGTTCCCCAGCCAGATCGAGACCATCCTGCTGGAGACCGACGGGCTGACCCCGCACTACCAGCTCATCGTGGGACGCTCCAACAACCTGGATACCCTGGAAGTGCGCGTGGAGATCGACGAGGCCACCTTCTCCGACCAGATCAAGAATTTACAACGCCTCGAATCCAAGATAGAAAAGAACATCAAGGAATTCCTGGGCGTCACCGCCAAGTGCAAGCTGGTGGAGCCCAAGAGCATCGAGCGCAGCGAAGGCAAGGCCAAGCGCATCATCGACATGCGCAAGGCCTAGGGCCAGAACGGACACACGAGCCACCGCAAGCAAGCGAGGACACACATGAAGGTCGATCAGCTCTCCATCTTCCTGGAAAACCGCGCCGGCCGCCTGGCCGAGGTCACGCGCATCCTCTCCGAGTCCGGAGTGAACATCCGCGCCCTGTCCCTGGCCGACACCTCCGACTTCGGCATCCTGCGCCTCATCGTCTCGGACTTCGAGAAGGCCAAGGAACACCTGAAGGCCGGCGGCTTCACCGTGGGCCGCACCACCGTGGTGGCCGTGGAAGTGCCCGACAAGCCGGGCGGGCTGCACGGCATCCTGGAGATGCTGCGCGAGGCCAAGATCAACGTGGAGTACATGTACGCGTTCGTGAACCAGAGCGGTTCCCACGCCATCATCATCTTCCGCTTCGACCGCACCGACCAGGCCATCGAGCTGCTGCAGAAGAACGGCATCACCATCGTGCCGGGCGAAAAGCTTTACGCGCTGTAGGAAACCAGGGGGCCGCAAGGCCCCCTTTCCGTCATGAGCGACCGCGACCCCGGCATCATTCCGCCCATCGATCCCGCCTGGCTGGAGCGCATGCTTGCGCGCCCGGACTTCGCCCGCCGCCTGTTTTCGGTGTTCCTGGCCGACGAACCCGCCAGGCTCGACGCCCTGGGCAAGGCCATCGCCGAGGACGACCAGGAGGCGATCCGATTTTTGGCCCACTCGCTCAAGGGGGCCTCGGCCACGCTGGGCATGGCGCGGGTGAGCGCCGCCTGCAAAATATTGGAACAACACGCCAAATCTGGCGATACAACACTGCTTCACCAGGCTTTTGAGGACGTCGCCCAGGAAATGCACTGCGTTTTCGACGCGATCAAGGCCTTGCAGCTTTTCGCCGGGAGCCAAGACGGCGTTGGGAGTAGAGAACATGGCTAAGATCCAGAACATTCTGGCGGACCTGATCTTCCATCCGATCAAGTCGCTGCGCTCCTTCAAGCGCTCGCTCATCAAGACGCCCTTCTTCGCCTCGCGCATCACCCGCCAGTTTCACCAGCTGTACTACGGCATGGAGAAACGCACCTGGGGCGAGACGTACTGGATGGGCGTGCGGGTGCTCAAATGCCCGCTCGACCTATGGATCTACCAGGAAATACTGCATAAGGTGAAGCCCGACCTGATCATCGAATGCGGCACGGCCTCCGGCGGCAGCGCCTACTATTTCGCCAGCCTCATGGACCTGCTGGGCAAGGGCAGGATCGTCACCATCGACATCCACGACTTCCCCCGCCCGCAGCACGAGCGCATCACCTACATGCTCGGCTCCTCCGTGGACCCGGAGATGTTCCAGCGCGTCACCGCCATGATCAATCCGGGCGACACGGTGATGGTGGTGCTCGATTCCGACCACTCCAAGGGCCACGTGCTGAAGGAGATGAACCTGTACGGCCCTGTGGTCAGCGTGGGCAGCTACATGACCGTGGAAGACAGCAACCAGAACGGCCACCCCGTCTCGCCCTATTCCGGCCCCGGCCCCATGGAGGCCATCGAGGAGTTCCTGCCCGCAAACAGGAACTTCGTGGTGGACGAGGGCTGCGAGAAATTCTACCTGACGTTCAACCCCAAGGGCTACCTGAAGAAAGTCGCCTAGCCCAGCGCCAAAAAGAAAAAGCGCCGGACCCCGCGAAAGGGCCCGGCGCTTTTTTTGGCAAAGTACGGGGCTAGAGCATTTCGCCCATGGTGTAGAGCTTGCCGGACGACTTGCCGGACAGCCACTTGGCGGCGCGCAGCGCGCCCTGGGCGAAGTTCTCGCGCGAGTGGGCGCGGTGGGTGATCTCGATGCGCTCGCCGGGGCCGAAGAAGTACATGGTGTGGTCGCCCACCACGTCGCCGCCGCGCAGGGCCATGACGCCCAGCTCGTTCTGCGGCCGCTCGCCGATGATGCCGTCGCGGGCGTGGCACTTGACCTCGTCGTACACCCAGCCGCGGGCCTCGGCCAGGCACTGGGCCAGCTTCAGCGCCGTGCCGCTGGGCGAGTCCTTCTTGCGGTTGTGGTGGATCTCCATCATCTCCATGTCGTAGGCGGGCCCCAGCATCTGCACCAGCTTGGGCAGCACCTTGAGCAGCACGTTGACGCCCACGCTCATGTTCGGGGCCAGCAGGATGGGGATGACCTTGGCGCATTCCTCCACCACGGCCAGCTGGTCGGGCTTGAGTCCCGTGGTGCCCACCACCATGGCGTTGCCGTGCTGCTTGCAGGTGCGCACGTGCTCCACCGTGGCCTCGGGCGAGGTGAACTCCACCACCACGGCGCGCGGCACCTTGGGCAGCACCTCGTCCAGGTCGGCGGAGATGAGGCAGTCCATGTTCTCCAGCTCGTCCAGGCGCTCCTTGCGCTCGATGACGGCCACGAGTTCCAGCTCCGGGTCCTTCTGCACCAGGTTCACGAGCGTTCCGCCCATGCGGCCCAGGCCGCCCATGACGACGATCTCGGTCATATCATCATCCTCCGATGGTTGAGGTGTCAATTCCGTGGTCAGCCAGCATAGCCGAGAACGCCGCAAAATCCAAGACCGGCACGCCCAGCTCCCTGGCCTTGGCCACCTTGTGCTCCGTGGCCTTGTCCCCGGCGACAAGGTGCGTCACCTTCCTCGACACGCTGCTGGCGCAGCTTGCGCCCAGGCGCTCCACAAAGGCCTGCACCTTGGGCCGCGGCAGGTCCCCGGCCATCTTGCCTGTGAACAAGAACACCATGCCCGACAGCGGCAGGCTGGACGCATCGGGCTGTGCTCCGGCGCGGGGCCACAGGCCCAGCTGGCGGAAACGCTCCAGCATGGCCCGGTTGCCCTCGTTGGCGAAGAAGGCCAGGATGCTGTCGGCCACCTTGGGGCCCACGTCCTTGAGCTTCATCAGCTCGGCCCGGTCCGCCGCCGCCAGCTCGTCCAGGTCGGCGAAGCGCCGGGCCAGCTCCTTGGCGGTCTGCTCGCCCACCTGCTCGATGCCCAGGGCGCTGAGGAACCGGGCCAGGGTGGCGCTGCGCTTGCCTTCGGCCACGCTGGCCACGAAATTCTCCGCGCTCCTGGCGCCCATGCGCTCGAATTCCTGGAGCCGCGCCACGTTGATGCGCTCCTCGTCGAACAGGTCCGCCGGGGACGCAAGCAGCCCGGCCTCGGCCAGCTTCTCGATCCACTTCTCGCCCACGCCGTCCATGGCCAGCCCGGCCTTGGACACGAAATGCGCGATGCCCAGCACCACCCGCGCCGGGCAGGCGTGGTTGGGGCAGTAGGTGAACTTCTCCTCGGCCACCACGGGGCTGCCGCAGGCCGGACAGTGGGTGGGGAACTCGAACCACTGCTCGCCCCCGGTGCGCGCCTCCTTCACCACCCCGGCCACCTGCGGGATGACGTCGCCCGCGCGCTGGATGACCACGGTGTCGCCGATGCGGGCGTCCAGCTCGCGGATGTGGCTGACGTTGTGCAGCGTGGCGCTGGAGACCTCCACGCCCGCCACGCGCACCGGCTCCAGGTCGGCAACGGGCGTGAGCACGCCGGTGCGGCCCACCTGGATGCGGATGCCCTTGAGCGTCGTGGTGACGCGCTGGGGCGGAAACTTGAGCGCCAGGGCCCAGCGCGGGGCGCGTGCGGTCTGGCCCAGCAGTTCCTGGAGCGCCAGGCTGTCCACCTTGGCCACCACCCCGTCGATCTCGAAGGGCAGGGACTCGCGCCGCCGCTCCAGGTCCAGGTAGAAGGCCCCGACCTCCTCGGGCGAACGGCAGAGCCGGGCCTCCGGGGCCGTGGCCAGGCCGAGGACACCGAGGGCGCGCATGACCTGCTCCTGGCTGGTCCAGGCCCGCGCCCCGGCGGGCAGCTCCGCGCGACCCACGCCGTAGGCCAGGAAGCGCAGCGGCCGCGCGGCCACGATGTTCGGGTCGAGCTGGCGGATGGACCCGGCGGCGGCGTTGCGCGGGTTGGCGAAGACCTTGGCCCCGGCGCGCTCCTGCTCGGCATTGAGCGCCGCGAACTCCCTCTGGCCGATGACCACCTCGCCGCGCACGTCCAGCACCAACGGGGTGGGCTGGGCTTCGGCCTCGGGCGACAGCAGCCTGCCGCGCACGTTGCGCACCATGCGCACGTTGCCCGTGACCTCCTCGCCGGTGTCGCCGTCGCCGCGCGTGGCCGCCACGGAGAGCGCGCCCGCCTCGTAGATCAGCTCCATGGCCAGCCCGTCCATCTTGGGCTCGGCCCAGAATTCCCCAAGGGCCTTGCGCGGATCGGGCACAGCGCGGGCAATGGCTTCCACCTGCGGCAGGGGCAGCGCCCCGCCGTAGCGGATCATGGGCAGCAGCGAGCGCGAGGCCCCCAGCCGTCCGGCCTTGTCGAAAAGTTCGGGCCAGCCCCCACCCTGCTCCGAAAAAAAAGCCCCGTCGATGATGCGGCGCAGCTCCGTGGCCAGGGCCAGGCGCTCGTCCTTCTTGCCGCCGCGCTCGAAGGTGCGGCCGATGCCCGCCTCGATGTCTTGCAGCAGCAGTTCGGTGAGCGCCTCGCGGAAGGCTCCGGGCAGCTTCACCGTGGCGAACTCGCGCCACTCCTCCAGGTTCATGGCGTTGTCCAGGCTCATCATGGGCCTGGGGTGGCGGAAGCTCTCGAAGCCCTCGGCCACCTGCCCGCCCACGCGCCGGGTGGGCGAGTTGGGGTCGGCCAGCTCCGGATGTTCCCCCTCCAGCGCTTGCAGCTCACGGAACAGGGCGTCGTACTCCGCGTCCTCGATCTCGGGCGCGTCGAGGACGTAGTAGCGGTGGTTGTGGTGTTCCAGCTCCTCGCGCAGCCGGGCTATGCGGGCGGCGGGGTCGAGTGCGTTCACAGATACTCGCTGATGCGCGCCAGGTCGTCCTGGCGGCCCAGGGTGATGAGCGTGTCCCCGGCCTCCAGCACCTCGCGCGGGCCGGGGTTGAACACCAGCTCGCCCGCGTCGCGCTTGATGGCCACGATGATGAGGTCGAACTCCTTGCGGATGTTGGACTCCTGCAGGTTCTTGCCCACGAAGGTCGAGGACGGGCCGATGGAAAGCTGTTCGAGCTGCAGGTCGATGTTGCCGCGCACGGCCAGGTCCAGGAAGTCCGTTACCGTGGGGCGCAGCACGCTGTGGGCCATGCGCACCCCGCCGATGAGGTGCGGCAGCACCACCTTGTTGGCCCCGGCGAACTCCAGCCGCGTGATGTGCGAGGCGTTGTTGGCCCGCGCCACGATGCTGATGGCCGGGTTGAGCTGGCGCGCGGTGAGGGTGACGTAGACGTTGGCGGCCTCGTCGGTGAGCGCGGTGACGATGCTGTGCGCGCGCTTGATGCCCGCGTCCATGAGCAGGCCGTCGTCCGTGGCGTCGCCCGCAAGATGCAGGATGCCCTCGGTCTTGAGCTTCTCGATGAGCTGGGGGTCGTGCTCGATGACCACCACGTCCGGGCTGACCTTCATGATCTCCTGCACCACCACGCCGCCGATGCGCCCGTAGCCGCACACGATGTAGTGGTTCTGCAGCCTGTCTATGCGCTTCTGCACCTTGCGCCTCCACAAGAGCTTGTGCAGATGCCCGTCCAGCAGCATCTGCGAAAAGGAGCCGACCATGTAGGCCAGCGTGCTCACGCCGCACATGATGACCAGCGAGGTCAGCATGCGGCCCTTCTCCGACAGCGGGTGGATCTCGCCGAAGCCCACCGTGGAGAGCGTGATGACCATCATGTAGAAGCTGTCGACGAAGCCCCAGCCCTCCACCTCCATGAACACGTAGAGGCCGGACAGGAACACCATGCACAGCGCGAAAAAGCCCAGCACGAAGTGGAACAGCGAGCCCCACTTGTCGCGGAAGGCGCGGATGTAGGCGACGTTGATCAGCGACACGCTACTCCCCGAGCGCGAGAATCCTCTCGCGCAGGCTTGCTATACGATCCCGCAGAGCGGCGGCGCGCTCGAACTCCAGTTCCTTGGCCGCCTCGCGCATTTCGCGCTCCAGGGCCGAAATTTCCTTCTTCAGGCGCTTGGGGTCCAGCTCCCGCAGCAAATCGTCGGAGCTGGCCACCGCGTCGTCCGGAGCCGCATGGGCCGCCAGCGCGCCCAGCAGGTTGTCCAGCCCCTTGCGCACCGTGGTCGGCACAATGCCATTAAGCGCGTTGTATTCCAACTGCTTTTCGCGTCTGCGGGCGGTCTCGTCAAGGGCCGCGCGCATGGAAGGCGTGGTGGAATCGGCATACAGCACCACATGGCCCTCGGAATTGCGCGCCGCGCGGCCAAAGGTCTGGATGAGCGAGCGCGTGCTGCGCAGGAAGCCCTCCTTGTCCGCGTCCAGGATGGCCACGAGGGAAACTTCTGGGATATCGAGGCCCTCGCGCAGCAGGTTGATGCCCACGAGCACGTCGAACTCGCCCGCGCGCAGGGCCTGGATGATGGCCATGCGCTCCAGGGTCTCGATGTCCGAGTGCAGGTAGCGCGAACGCACGCCCATGCGCGTGAAATAGTCGGTAAGCTCCTCGGCCATGCGCTTGGTCAGCGTGGTGACGAGCACGCGTTCGTCGCGGGCCGCGCGGGCCTTGCACTCGCCCAGCAGGTCGTCCACCTGGCCCGCCACGGGGCGGATATCGATGAGCGGGTCCACCAGGCCGGTGGGACGGATGATCTGCTCCACCACCAGGCCCTGGGCGCGCTCCAGCTCCCACGGCCCCGGCGTGGCCGAGACGTACACCGCCTGGCCGATGCGCTGCTGGAACTCCTCGAAATTGAGCGGGCGGTTGTCCAGGGCGCTGGGCAGCCGGAAGCCGAAGTCCACCAGCGTGCTCTTGCGCGAGAAGTCGCCGTTGTGCATGCCGCCCACCTGCGGGATGGTGATGTGGCTTTCGTCCACGAAGAGCAGGAAGTCCTCGGGAAAGTAGTCGATGAGCGTGGCCGGGGGCTGGCCCGGCGCGCGCCCGTCCAGGTGGCGGGAGTAGTTCTCAATGCCGTTGCAGTAGCCCAGCTCCTCGATGGTCTCCAGGTCGTACATGGTGCGCTGTTCCAGCCTCTGGGCCTCCACCAGCCGGTTCTGTGAGCGGTACTCGGCCAGGCGCTCGCGCAGTTCGTCGCGGATGGCGTCGGTGGCGCGCTTCAGGTTGTCCTGGTCGCTCACGTAGTGGCTGCCGGGGTAGATGACGGTCTTGCGCAGCGTGGCCAGGATCTGGCCGGTGAGGGCGTCGGTCTCGTGGATGGCCTCGATCTCGTCGCCGAAGAAGGTCAGGCGCAGGGCCTTGTCGCGGCTGTAGGCCGGAATCAGCTCCAGGGCGTCGCCGCGCACGCGGAAGGTGCCGCGGTGGAAGTCCACGTCGTTGCGCTCGTAGTGGATCTCCACCAGACGCTTGATGAGGCTCTCCAGGCTCAGCTGCTGGCCGGTCTCCACCGGAATGATCATCTTGGCGTAGTATTCCGGGCTGCCCAGGCCGTAGATGCAGGAGACCGAGGCCACGATGAGCACGTCGCGCCGGGTGAGCAGCGCGTGGGTGGCCGCGTGGCGCAGCTTGTCGATGTCGTCGTTGATGGACGAGTCCTTCTCGATGAAGGTGTCCGAGTGCGGCAGGTAGGCCTCGGGCTGGTAGTAGTCGTAGTAGCTGACGAAATATTCCACCGCGTTGTGCGGGAACAGCGTCTTGAACTCGTTGAACAGCTGGGCGGCCAGCGTCTTGTTGGGGGCCAGCACCAGCGCCGGGCGGTTCAGCCGGGCCACCAGGTTGGCCATGGTGAAGGTCTTGCCCGAGCCCGTGACGCCCAGCAGAACCTGGTCGCGCACTCCGGCGTTCATGTTGGCGGCCAGCTCGTCGATGGCCTGGGGCTGGTCGCCGGTGGGGACGTGCTCGCTGACGATGGTGAACGGCTGGGTCATGGTTTTGGGGCGCTTCCTCTTCCCCCTTGTGCTGGGGGGGCAAAACATCTAGTATTCCAGCGAAACGCTACGCGGAGGTACGTAAGCCATGGACATCGAGATCATCAAGCCCGAGGGCGGCCTGCCCAGTGAACGCGCCTTTGCCGTGTCCATGACCATCAAAAGCTTCAAAGGCCGCCGCGATGTGGACGTGCACCTGTTCCGCCACGCCTGGGACCCGGAGGAGGAACCGGCCATGGACTGGGACAGCCTGCTGGCCGCCCAGGGCATGGACGAGGCCCCGGAGGCCGCCGGAAGCCGCCACGTGGTGCTCGAATCCTTCACCGCCAAGGAGCGCGACCAGATCATCGCCTACCTCAAGCAGCACTACGCGGACAAGCTCAAGAGCGTGTTCTCCGCGCCCATCCCCTTCCCGGTGCCCGTGGGCCTCACCGCCCTGTCGAGCATCAGCGAGGGCAAGAGCGTGGGCTTCATCCACTTCGAGCGCATCCCGCACTTCGACCTGAAATTCGCCCTGCGCGGCCTGTACGATCTTTCGCAGCACCGGCCCATCGTGGAGACCGAGGCCAGCGCCTCCTAAACCATGCGCCCCAGGGCCATGCCCAGGACGATGGCCGCCAGCCCCAGCACGGTCTGGCCCACGATGTTCAGCCCGCCCCAGAGCCATTGGCCCTCCTGCATCAGCGTGGCGGACTCGAACATGTAGGTGGAGAAGGTGGTGTAGGCCCCCATGAACCCCGTGAGGGCGAAGAGCTTGACCTCCGGGGGCAGGGCCGTCTTCTTCTCGAACAGGCCGAAGCACAGCCCGAAGAGCAGGCTGCCGGTGATGTTCACGATGACGGTGCCCAGCGGAAAGCCCGAGCCGGTGAGCCGCTGGCCCCAGCCGCCCACGAAATAGCGCGCCAGGGTGCCAAGGGACCCGGAAACGCACAGGATCAGGATTTTCTGCACAGCGCCACCTCTCTTGCGACGCCCAGCCGGAGCCGGTGTGCCGCACCCCCTCACCTACCAGCGCAATCCACGGGAGAAAAGCGGAAATATGGCCCTGGAAATCGAGCGCAAATACCTGGACGCGGACCACGACGCGCTTCGCCGGCGGCTGCAAGCCCTCGGCGCGGCCTTCCTGGGCCGCTGGTTCGAGTCCAACGAGGTCTACGACGACCCGGCGCGCTCCCTCAAGGCCGAGGGTACGCTGCTGCGCCTGCGCGAGAAGCAGGGCCGCCACGTGCTCACCCTCAAGCGCAGGCCCGAGGCCCCCTCCCCCGCCGGGGTGAAGGTCTACGAGGAGCACGAGACCGAGGTGGCCGACGGGGCATCCCTGCGCGCCATCCTTTCCGGACTGGGCTACGCCCCGGCCTTCGCCTACGAGAAGGTGCGCGAGAAGTGGAAGCTCAACGGCTGCGCCCTCTGCCTGGACGCCCTGCCCTTCGGCTCCTTCCTGGAGATCGAGGGGCCGCTTGAGGGCATCGAGGCCTGCGGGCAAGCCCTTGCGCTCGCGCCGGAGAGCGCCTCCACCGCGACCTACCACGAGCTGAACCGCCTGTACCGGGAGCGCGCGGGCCTGCCGCCCGAGGAGTCCTTCACCTTCTCCCCGGGCGTGGCCGAGGCCCTGCGCGAGGAACTTGCGCGCCTGCCCCTCGACAGCCGGGCCGAAGGTGCCTAGTATTGCACCTGTGGAATCTCCCCCGAATCCGGAGCAGGATCAGATGAGCGACAGAAAATCGGATACGCGGCACGAGCCGGGGCTGCTGGACGCGCTTGAGGTGCGCGAGCCCCGCCAGTTCAAGGTGCTGCTGCACAACGACGACTACACCACCATGGACTTCGTGGTCCATGTGCTGCGCCGCGTGTTCCGCAAAAGCGAGGACGAAGCCGTGCGCATCACCATGGCCGTGCACAAGCAGGGCGTGGGCATGTGCGGGGTCTACACGGCCGAGGTCGCCGAGACCAAGGTCGAAACCGTTCACTCCATGGCCAGGAGCGCCGGGTATCCGTTGCGCTCAAGCATGGAGGAGGTGTGAGCCTATGCTGAGCAAGGGTCTGGAATCCGTCCTCACCAACGCCTTCCATGAAGTGAAGCGCCGCCGCCACGAGTACCTGACGCTGGAGCACCTGCTCTACGCCATGACCCGCGAGTCCGCCGGAACCGACGTGCTGGACGCCTGCGGGGCCAACGTGGAGAAGCTGCGCGACCAGCTGGAGACCTTTTTCCGCGAGCACATGGACACCCTGCCCGACGACGCCGAGAACGACGTGGTGCAGACCCTGGGCGTGCGCCGCGTGATGCAGCGCGCCGTGTGGCAGAAGCAGTCCTCCGGCAAGGAGATCGTGCACGTGGGCGACGTCATCGCCGCCATGTTCGAGGAGGAGGACTCCTTTGCCGTCTATTTCCTGAACTCCCAGGGCATCAGCCGCCTGGACGTGCTGGAGTACATCTCCCACGGCAATCCGCTGGACGGGGAAGATCCCTCCCGGGGGCTGGACGGCGACGACGAGGCCAGCCCCGCGCCGGGCCGCCCCGGCCAGGCCCCCAGGCCGGGACAGGAGGGCCAAAGGGAGCGCAAGAGCCCCCTGGAGGAGTTCACCCGCAACCTCACCGAGCGCGCGCGCCAGGGCAAGATCGACCCCATCATCGGCCGCGCGGCGGAGCTGGAGCGCACCGTGCAGGTGCTGGCCCGCCGCCGCAAGAACAACCCCATCCTGGTGGGCGACCCCGGCGTGGGCAAGACCGCCCTGGCCGAGGGCCTGGCCCTGCTCATCGCCGAGGGCCGCGTGCCCGAACAGTTCAAGAGCGCCGAGGTCTACGCCCTGGACATGGGCGCGCTCATCGCGGGCACCAAGTACCGCGGCGACTTCGAGGCCCGGCTCAAGGCCGTGCTGGCCGACCTGGGCCGCGTGGAGAACGCCATCCTGTTCGTGGACGAGATCCACACCATCGTGGGCGCGGGCGCGGTGTCCGGCGGCAGCATGGACGCCTCCAACATCCTCAAGCCCTTCCTGGCCAGCGGCGAGGTGCGCTGCATCGGCTCCACCACCTTCGAGGAGTACCGCAACCATTTCGAGAAGGACCGCGCGCTCTCCCGCCGCTTCCAGAAGATCGACATCCTGGAGCCCAGCGTGGACGAGACCGTGGAGATACTGAAGGGCCTCAAGCCCCACTACGAGAGCTTCCACGGCGTGGCCTACACCCCTCCCGCCATCCGCAGCGCGGCGGAGCTTTCGGCCCGCTACATCACCGAGCGCTTCCTGCCGGACAAGGCCATCGACGTGCTGGACGAGGCCGGGGCGCAGTTCAAGCTCTCCGCCGCCGCCCGGCCCCGCAAGGACAACCGCATCACCGCCCAGGACGTGGAGAAGATCATCGCCAAGATGGCGCGCATCCCGCAGAAGCGGCTCTCCGGCTCGGACAAGGACCGCCTGCGCGACCTGGAGGACGAGATCCGCAAGGCCGTCTACGGCCAGGACGAGGCCGTGGAGGTGCTCTGCAAGGCCATCCGCCGGTCGCGCGCGGGCATGAAGCAGCCGGGACGGCCGCTGGGCGCGTTCCTGCTCACCGGGCCCACGGGCGTGGGCAAGACCGAGCTGGCCAAGCAGCTGGCGGGCGTGCTGGGCGTGCAGTTCCTGCGCTACGACATGAGCGAGTACATGGAGAAGCACGCCGTGTCCCGGCTCATCGGCGCGCCCCCGGGCTACGTGGGCTTCGACCAGGGCGGCCTGCTCACCGAGGCCGTGCGCAAGAGCCCGCACTGCGTGGTGCTCTTCGACGAGATCGAGAAGGCGCACCCGGACGTGTTCAACATCCTGCTGCAGGTCATGGACTACGCCACGCTCACCGACAACACCGGGCGCAAGGCCGATTTCCGCCAGACCATCCTGCTCATGACCTCCAACGCCGGGGCCCAGGAGCTGGCCAAGGGCGGCATGGGCTTTACGCGCAATGATCCGCAGACCGCCGCCGGCGACCGCAAGGCCGGGGCCCTGAAGGCCATCGAGCGCCTGTTCTCGCCTGAGTTCCGCAACCGGCTGGACGCCATCGTGCCCTTCCAGGCCTTGAGCCGCGAGGTCATGCTCAAGGTGGTGGACAAGAACATCCGCGAGCTGAACGACCAGCTCAAGGACCGCCGCGTCACCGTGCGCCTCACCGACGAGGCCCGGGTGCACCTGGCCGTGCTGGGCCACGACCCGGCCTACGGCGCGCGCCCCATGGCCCGCGTGGTGCAGGTGGAGATCAAGGACGCCATCGCGCCCGAACTGCTCTTCGGCAGCCTGCAAAAGGGCGGCACCGTGCTGGCGGACGTGGCCGCCGACGTGGACCCGGAGAGCAAGCCGCAGGCCTCCAAGACCTGCTCCGGGGCCTGTAGCGGGGACTTCATCTTCGCCTACACGCCGGCCTCCGCCGGGGTGCCGGAGCTGCCCTCGGGCCAGTCCGACTAGCCGGGGCGCCGGGGCGGACATGACCATCTACCGCCTGTTCGAGGAGCCGCTGTTCCCGGACGCCGAGGAGGCGGACCCGGACGGCCTGCTGGCCATCGGCGGCGACCTCTCGCCCGACCGGCTCATCGCGGCCTACGCCTCGGGCATCTTCCCCTGGTACGGGCCGGACTCGCCCATCCTGTGGTGGTCGCCCGACCCGCGCCTGGTGCTGGAGCCCGGCGCCCTGCACGTGCCCGCCAGCCTGCGCCGGGTGCTCAATTCCGGGCGCTTCCGCCTCACGCTGGACCAGGATTTCGGCGCGGTGATCCGAGCCTGCGCGCGCGTGGCCCGGCCCGGACAGAACGGCACCTGGATCGTGCCGGACATGGTGGCGGCCTACGAATGGCTGCACCGGCTGGGCTTTGCGCACAGCGCGGAGTGCTGGGAAGACGGGGAACTCGTGGGCGGGCTGTACGGCGTGTCGCTGGGCTCGGTGTTCTTCGGCGAGTCCATGTTCCACGCCCGGCCCGACGCCTCCAAGGCCCTGTTCGCGAGCTTCGTGGGCTGGCTGGCGAAGAACGGCTGCACGCTCATCGACTGCCAGCAGACCACGCCGCACCTGCTGCGCTTCGGCGCGCGCGAGATCAGCCGCAGGGAGTTCCTGAAGCGCCTGGCCGAGGGCCTGCAAGCCCCCAACCTGCCGCCGAGATGGGATTTTGATTCAGGCGCGGAAGATCAGTCCTTGCAGTAGCGCACCACTTCGTTCGCAATGGCGGTGAGCGTCATGACCTTGTGCACGCCGCCGTGCTTGATGGCTTCCTGCGGCATGCCGAAGACCACGCACGAGGCCTCGTCCTGGGCGATGGTGTAGGCCCCGGCGTCGAACATCTCGCGCATGCCCTTGGCCCCGTCGTCGCCCATGCCGGTCATGATGACGCCGAGCGCGTTCTTGCCCGCATAGCGCGCGCCGGAGCGGAACAGCACGTCCACGCTGGGCCGGTGGCGCGAGACCAGCGGCCCGTCCTTGACCTCCACGTGGTAGCGCGCGCCGCTGCGCTTGAGCAGCATGTGCTTGCTGCCGGGCGCGATGAGGGCCTGGCCGCGCAGCAGGGTGTCGTTGTCCTGGGCCTCCTTCACGCTGATGCGGCAGATGCCGTCCAGGCGCTTGGCGAAGGCCGCGGTGAAATGCTCGGGCATGTGCTGCACCACGGCGATGGCCGGGCAGTCCATGGGCAGGGCCGTCAGGAAGGTCTGCAGCGCCTCGGTGCCGCCCGTGGAGGCCCCCACCAGCACCACCTTCTCGGTGGTGCGGAAGTTGAACTCCGAGGGCCGGGCCTTGGCCAGCATGACGTCGGCGTCGAGCTTGGGCGCCACCTTCATGGTGGTGGCGGAATGCGGGCGCACCTTGGCCCGGGCGGCGGCGCGCACGGCGTCGCACACGCGGATGCGCGATTCCTCCAGGAACTGCCGGGTGCCCAGCTTGGGCTTGGTGATGATCTCCACCGCGCCGTATTCCAGGGCCTTGAGGGTGGTCTCGTCGCCATCCACGGCCAGGGAGGAGCACACCACCACCGGGATGGGGTGCTGGCTCATGAGCTTGCGCAGGAAGGTCAGCCCGTCCATGCGGGGCATCTCGATGTCCAGGGTGATGACGTCCGGGGCCTGCTCGCGCAGCTTCTCCGCCGCCATGATGGGGTCGGAGGCCGAGCCGATGACCGTGATGTCCGGTTCCGAGTTGAGGATGTCGATGAGCGTCTGGCGCACAAGGGCGGAATCGTCCACCACCAGCACACGGATCTGTTTGGTCATTCGGCTCCCCGCTACGTAGAGTTAGACGCGCTTGTACACGGTGGGCGCGACCTGGACAAGGGGCAAGGTCATGCCCGCGAGGCTTTCGGAATGGCCGATGAACAGGTAGCCGCCGGGAACAAGCTTGCGGCAGAAGCGCGAGAACAGCTTCTCCTGGGTGGCGCGGTCGAAGTAGATGACCACGTTGCGGCAGAAGATCACGTCCAGCTGGCCCTCGAAGCGGAAGTCCTCCATGAAGTTCAGGCGGCGGAAGGTCACCTTCTGGCGCACCTCCGGGGCGATGCGCACCAGGCGCTTGGCCTTGTCCTTGCTGCGCAGCAGGTAGCGCTTGCGCACCTCCGGCGGAATGGGATGGATCTTGGCCTCGGAGTACACGGCGCGCACGGCGTGGCGCAGCACCTGGGTGGAGATGTCCGTGGCCAGGATGGAGAAGGTGAACCCGGCGTTGAGCCTGGCGAACTCCGAGAGCACCATGCCCAGGGTGTAGGGCTCCTCGCCGCTGGAGCAGCCAGCGCTCCAGATGTTCACGTTGCGCCCGGCCCCGCCCCGGCCCAGCAGCTCCGGCAGCACCTTGCACGCCAGGATCTCGAAATGCTTGGGCTCGCGGAAGAAGTCCGTGGTGTTGGTGGTCACCACGTCCACCAGCTTGTGCAGTTCCTCCTCCATGCCCTCCGGGCTGAAGAGGTAGGCGCAGTATTCCTCATGGCTGTCCATGCCCAGCTCGCGCAGGCGTTTCTGCAGCCGCGCCTCCAGCAGGGTCTTCTTGGACTCGGGCATCTTGATGCCCAGCTCGCCCTTGATGAACTCGCTGAAGCGGTCGAACACCTTGGAGTTCATGCGCGTGAGCGCGACGGCGGAATCCTCGTGTCCATCCTCACGGACGCGGGGCTTGGCAGGGGGTGTCTTGCGCTGCATCATGGCGTGCGGTGGGGGCTCGGGTTCAGGAGTTCGGCTGGGCCGAGACGCTGCGCACCAGGCGCGGCACGTCCAGGATCAGGGCCAGGGTGCCGTCGCCGCGGATGGTGGCCCCGCTCACGCCGTCGGCGTCGCGGTACACGCGGCCCAGGCTCTTGATGACGGTCTGGTACTCGCCGATGACGTGGTCCACGGCGATGCCGACGCGCCTGCCGTCCACGCCGGTGATGACGATCTGCTCGATGGCCGGGGACTCGCCCTCGATCTCGAACCAGCGGCGCAGGTTGATGTAGGGCACCAGCTCGCCGCGCAGGTTCACCAGCTGCTGGTCGCGCCCGGCGTCCTTGTCCTTGGCGAAGATTTCCACGCATTCCTCCACGATGGAGAGCGGAATGACGAAATAGCCGTCGCCCACCTGCACCTGCAGGCCCTCGATGATGGCCAGGGTGAGCGGCAGGCGGATGGTGATGGTGGTGCCGCTGCCCTTGGCGCTGGTGATCTCGATGGTGCCGCGCAGGGAGTCGATGGCGCGGTGCACCACGTCCATGCCCACGCCGCGCCCGGAGATATTGGTGACCTTGGCCGCGGTGGAAAAGCCGGGCAGGAAGATGAGCTTGTAGATCTCGCCCTCGGAGAGGTCGGCCTCGGCGGAGATGAGGCCCTTGTCCACGGCCTTGGCGAAGATGACCTCGGGGTCCAGGCCCTTGCCGTCGTCGGTGATGCGGATGAGCACGTCGGAGCCGGAGTGCTCGGCCTCCAGCAGGATGAGCCCGGTGGGCTTCTTGCCGTTCTGCTGGCGCACCTCGGGCATCTCGATGCCGTGGTCGAGGCTGTTGCGCAGCAGGTGCACCAGCGGATCGCCCAGGCGCTCGATGACGGTCTTGTCCAGCTCCGTCTCCTCGCCGCGGGTCACCAGGTCGATCTCCTTGCCCAGCTCGGAGGACAGGTCGCGCACCAGGCGGCGGAACTTGCTGAAGGTGCTGCCGATGGGCAGCATGCGGATGCCCAGCGTGCTGTCGCGCAGCTCGGCGCTCAGGCGCTCCAGCTGCTCGGCCAGCATGGTCAGCATGGAGTCGCCGCGCTCGCTCACCACCTGGCTGATCTGGGCCTGCACGATGACCAGCTCGCCCACCAGGTCCACGAGGGTGTCCAGCTTGTCGGCGGCCACGCGCAGGCTCGTCCCCGCGTCCTTGGACGAAGACGGCGCGGCGGGCTTGGCGGGCTCGCGCTCGCGCTGTTGCCGGGCCACGGCCTTTTCCACCTGCTGCTCGGTGACGATGCCCTGCTCGGTGAGGATCTTGCCCAGCGGCTTCTGCTGTTTCAGGGCCTTGTCCAGGTCCTCGGGCTTGAGGGCCCCCTCCTCCACAAGCAGCTCGCCCAGCTTCTTGGGCGGGGCCTCCTCCAGGTCAAGGTGCGTGGGCCGCTCCTCGGGCAGGAATTCCGGCAGGTTGGAGCAGCGGCACTCCAGCTTCGTGGCGGGAGCGTCCAGGGCCAGCGGCTCGTAGGCCACGTCCAGGTCGATGTCCGTGAAAAAGAAGAGATCCTCGATGGCCGATTTCGGGGACTCCGTGGTCAGGTCCACCACCCAGGAGACATGCAGCTCGCCGGGATTGAGGTCGGCCAGGTTCGGCACGCAGGACCGGTCGGCCAGCACGGTGCAGGTTCCCAGCGCGCGCAGGCCCTCGAACAGGGGCTCCAGGTGCAGCTCCTTGTCCACGCGGGCCACGCGGGGCCGCAGCGTGATGCGGTAGCGCTTGGCCCCCACGCACTCCCCGCCCTCGGGGTCTTCCAGGGCGGAGGCGTCGCACACGGGCAGCTCGGAGTCGGGCTCTGGCTGCGGCATGGGCTCCTCAGGCGACTCGACCGCCGGGGCGGCCTCCGCCTGCGGGGCCTGCTTCCCTTTTTCCGCGTGCTGCGACTGGGACAGGGCGCGCAGGCTGGTGAGGATGGCCTCGGCCTGCTCCGGGCTGGCCTCGGCGTCCGCCGCGCCGAGCATGGCCATGATGTGGTCGCGCGCGGCGAAGGTGACGGTGATGAGTTCCTTGGTGACGTAGAGCTCGTCGTTGCGGATCTTGTCGAAGACGTTTTCGATGTCGTGCGTGAATTCGGCGATGTCGTCGAAGCCGAACATGGCGCCGGAGCCCTTGACCGTGTGCAGGGCCCGGAAGGCGCGGTTGACCAGATCCACGTTGGCGGGATCGGCCTCCAGCTCCAGCAGGGTCGCCTCGAGTTCCGCCAGCAGCTCCAGCGCTTCTTCTCTAAAAATTTCACGACTCTGGTCGTCACTCATGAGCTCTGTTCCTTGTGCCTGAGGGGGTCGAAGCCTATCGCGAGTGGAGCCGCCCGGCGGGGCCCGGGCATCCTGACCGCGCCCAAGCACCATCGGCAGTTGCGGTCCATAAGTTTACGTAGCGTGTCGAAAGAAGAAAATCAACGCGGCAAATTGTTCAGGACAGGGAATCGAACCGCGAAAACTTCATGACAAAGGACGCCCGGCCCTGGGTGGCCGAACGCAGGTAGGTGCTGAAGCCGAAGAGCTGCCCCAGCGGCGCCAGGGCCTGCACCAGCTTGCTGCCGCCCTTGTCCGCGATGTTCTCCACCTTGGCCCCTTTGGAACCGAGCAGGCCGATGACCTCGCCCACGAAGGCGTCGGGCGCGCTGATCTCCACCCACATGATGGGCTCCAGCAGCTGCGGCGAGGCGGCGGCCAGCACGCTCTTGAGCGCCATGGCCGCGGCCATGCGGTACCCGGCGGGGCTGGACTCGCCCTCGCGCCGGGGCATGTCCAGCACGCGCACCTTCACGTCCTGCACCGGATAGCCGCGCAGCACGCCGCTTTGCAGGGCGTCGGCCAGGCCTTCGGAAACGGCGTCGCACCAGGCCTGGTTCAGGCGCGTGGTGTCCAGCTCGAACTGCACCACCCGCCCGGCCCCGCGCGCCAGGGGCTCCACGGCCAGGCGCACGCAGCCGTGGTGCATGACCTCGCCCAGCTCGCGGTGGAACTCCTCCTGGGCCTCGGCGCTGGCCGCCACGGTCTCCTGGTACACCACCTGGGGCTTGCCGGTGCGCGGCTTCAGGCCATGCTCGCGGGCCATGCGCTCCAGCAGCACCTCCAGGTGCAGCTCGCCCATGCCGGAAAGGATGACCTGGCCGGTCTCCTCGTCGCGCGCGACAGCCAGCGTGGGGTCCTCCAGCAGGTACTTCTCCAGCACCTCGTCGAGCTTGTCCGATTCATCGGCGTTGCGCGGCTCGATGGCGATGGAAATGACGGGCTTGTAGGCGGTGATCTGCTCCAGCAGAATGGGCGCGTCCTGGCGGCAGAGCGTGTCGCCGGTGCGGCCGTGGCGGAGTCCGGCTGCGGCCACGATCTCCCCGGCCTTGGCCACCTCGATCTTCTCGCGGCGGTCGGCGTGGAGCTTGAACAGCCGCGCCACGCGCTCCTCGCAGCCGTGGGTGGCGTTGAACACGGTCTCGCCCTCGGCCAGGTGGCCGGAATACACGCGCAAAAACGACTGTTTGCGGCCCGACTCCATGACCACCTTGAACACCAGGGCCGAAAGCGGGGCCTCGGGATCCGCCGGGAAGGAGCGCGGCAGCCCGGTGCCCGGCTCCGTGCCCGTGGCGGCGGGCAGGTCCAGCGGACAGGGCAGGTAGTCCACGATGGCGTCCATGAGCGGCTGCACGCCGATGTTCTTGAGGGCCGAGCCGACCAGCACGGGCACGAGCTTCAGGCCCATGCAGGCGCTGCGGATCACGGGGCGCAGTTCGTCGGCGGAGATGTCCTCGCCGCCCAGGTAGCGTTCCATGAGCGCGTCGTCGTGCTCGCACAGGGCCTCCAGCAGCTTCTCGCGCCAGGGCGCGGTGCGCTCCAGTTCGGCGGGCGTCATGGGCTGGCGCCGGTATTCCACGCCCTTGCTGTCCTGGTCGAACACCAGCCGCTCGCGGCTCACCAGGTCGAACACGGCGGCAAACTCAGCGCCCTCGCCATCGGGAATTTGCAGGGCCACGGGGTTGGCCCCCAGCTTCTCGCGCATGGAGTCCAGCACGGCGGAGAAATCCGCGCCCAGGCGGTCCAGCTTGTTCACAAAGGCCAGCTTGGGCACGTGGTAGCCCTCGCTCTGCCGCCACACGGTCTCGGACTGCGGCTCCACGCCGGACACCGCGCAGAACACGCCCACGGCCCCGTCCAGCACGCGCAAGGAGCGCTCCACCTCCACGGTGAAGTCCACGTGGCCCGGCGTGTCGATGAGGTTCACGGTGTGGTCTCGCCAGGCGCAGCTGGTCACGGCGGAGGTGATGGTGATGCCGCGCTCCTGCTCCTCGGGCATGAAGTCCATGGTGGCCGTGCCCTCGTGCACCTCGCCCATGCGGTGGATGCGCCCGGCGTAGAACAGGATGCGCTCGGAGAGCGTGGTCTTGCCCGCGTCGATGTGCGCGATGATGCCGATGTTGCGGATCTTGGGCAGGTACTTGGCGCTCAGGGGCTTGCGGCTCACGGGAGGGCTCCTGGGACTAAGGGTGGCGGACGGGAGGTGGCGCTGGCTCAGCGTTCGGAGGAGTAGACGGAGGACCGCAGCAGGAAGACCTCGGGTGAAATCTGGCGCCAGTCCCACAGGCCGAGCTGGGACACGCTCACTATTACGCGTGCGCCCTGCTCCGCCGCCTGGAAGAGCTGGCCCACGCGCCCGTCCGGGACCAGCAGCAGCTCGCGCCGGGCCGGGGCGAAGGATTCGAAGTCCTGTCCGGCGGCGGCTTCCTCGAAAGCCAGCCCGCCGTAGAGCCGGGCCAGCGTGTCGGAGGGGAAATCGTCCGGGCCGTCACGCCACAGGCCGCAGCGCGCGGGCATGGGCAGGGCCACGCGCCACACGTCCGGACAGTCTAGCAAGGGGGCCAGGCCGGGCCGGGAGAACAGCTTGCGGATGGCTGGCGTATCGGCGTGGATGACAACGCCGGGCTGGCCGGATTGGGCCAGATGGGCCAGCAGGGCTTCCGTGTGGCGCACGTCCAGGGCGGCCACGCGCTCCTGGCCGGCCAGCTCGCAGGCGGCCAGGGTGGCGCCGGAAATCCCCTTGGCCGCGCCCAGGCGCGCCACGAGCACCTCGGCGACGCCGGAGCACAGGGCGGGCACCAGCGCGGGCAGCAGGAAGGCCGGGGCGTCCAGTCCGCCGTCGCACAACACGACGGCCCAGGTGCGCGGCGCGGCGTCGGTGGCCAGGCTCAGGCCGCCGCGCAGCACGTCCAGCCGGGTGGACACCAGGGCCGGGGCCGGGGGATTCAGGGCAAAATGCGCGGCGATGAGCCGCTTGAGCAGGCCGCGCCCGGAGTCGCCGAGGGAGTCGTAGGCGCGCGCGAAACGCGAATCAGGAATGAGCCGGGCCTCAAGCCAGCCCGGGAACACCAGGCTCCTGTCGGAGACATCCTCCGCAGTGTCCGCCGTGTCGGTCGCACCCGCCATTTCCACGCCCGCTCTCCTCCGCTCCAGCCGGGGCTAGAGCCACTTGGTCAGGCGCTTCCAGGTCCACTGGACCTTCTCGCGCTCCTTCTCGGACAGGGACTTCTGGTACTCGAAATAGGAGTACTCGGCCCGTTTCCTCACGTAGTCCTTGAACTCCACCACGTCGCCGTAGTTCTCCAGCACGAAGAGATAGCGGTGCCAGGCCGCTCCGAACTGGTCCGTGCGCCAGAAGAAGTCCGCCACGAAAATCTCGTGCTCGGCCAAGATCTTGCGGCACTTGTAGATGTATTCCTTGCAGGGCTTGGCGAACTCGGAGTTCGGGTAGCTCTCCTCGATGCGGTAGAAGATCTCGAGGGCTTCCTTGACGTTGTCCTGGCGCAGGTCGATGGTACGGAACTGGTTGTAGTTGCTCAGGCCCAGCTGGAAGAGCACGTAGGGGATGTTCGGGTTGCTGGGGTGCAGCGTCTCGAACTCCTTGTAGGCTTCCGCGGCCTCGGGGTAGCGCTTGTCCAGGAAGTAGGAGTCGCCTAGGGCGATTTCCGCCTTGGGAGTGAGCGGGCTGAAGGGGTAGCGGTCCTTGAGCTTGTTGAAGCTGTCCGACGCCAGGGAGTAGCGCTTCTCCTTCATGTGCTCCATGCCGGTCTCGAACAGCTCCTGGGCGGTGTCGTCGGGCGGCGGCAGGAAGTAGTAGTCGATGAGGCCGCAGCCGGAGACCACGGGCATCAGGACCAGGAAGAAAAGCGCCAGCAGGCGGTTACGCATTGTGCTGTTCCAGGTAGGCATAGGCGGCAGTTGCCGCGGTGGCGCCGTCGCCTACGGCGGTGGCCACCTGCCTGCAGTGCTTGCTGCGCACGTCGCCCGCGGCGAAGAAGCCCGGCAGGTTGGTGCACATCTCGGTGTCGGTGATGATGAAACCGGCCTTGTCGCGCTCCAGCCCCTCGGGCACGAAGCCCGCCACGGGCTCAAAGCCCACGAAGATGAACACGCCGTCCACGGGCAGGTCGCGCTTCTCGCCGCTCTTGACGTCGGTGAGCTTCAGCCCGGTGACGCCCTTGAAGGGATCGCCCACGATCTCGTCCACCACGGTGGAGCGGTGGATGACGATCTTGGGGTTGATCTCGCACTTGTTCTGGTAGCACTTGCAGCCGCGGAAGTCGTCGCGCCGGTGGATGAGATGGATCTTGTCCACGATGCGCGCCAGGTACAGCGACTCCTCCAGGGCGGAGTTGCCGCCGCCGATGACGGCCACGGTCTTGCCCCGGAAGAAGTTGCCGTCGCACAGGGCGCAGTACGACACGCCCTTGCCCAGGTACATGTCCTCGCCGGGGGTGCCCACGTGCTTGTAGCGCGAGCCGGAGCACAGCACCACGGTTTTGGCCTCCACCTTCTCGTCGCCCACGTCCAGGCGGTACACGCCGTCCTCGTGGCGGATGGCGCGCACCTCGTCGGAGAGGCGGTCGAACTCGTAGGCGGAGACGTGCTCCACCAGCTTGTCCACCAGCTCGTAGCCCTTCACGGCCTTGGGGAAGCCGGGGTAGTTCTCGATCTCCTCGGTCATGAGCACCTGGCCGCCCGGGGAGAGCTTCTCGATGAGCAGCGTCTTCACCCCGGAGCGGGCAAGGTACAGGACGGCGGTGAGGCCCGCGGGGCCCCCGCCGATGACGACGGCGTCGTACTGTTTCATTGTATCCTTACAGCGCCTTCTTGGCGATCATGTCCTTGATGCTGCTTTTGGAGACCGCGCCGGTGGTCTGGTCCACCACCTCGCCGTTCTTGAACAGGATGAGCGTGGGGATGGCGCGGATGCCGAACTTGCTGGGGCTGGCGGAGTTCTCGTCCACGTTCATCTTGCAGATCTTCACCTTGCCGTCGAACTCGGTGGCGAGCTCGTCGATGATGGGCCCCATGGCCCGGCAGGGACCGCACCAGGGCGCCCAGAAGTCCACCAGGACGGGGATGGGGCTCTTGAGGACTTCCTGCTCGAAATTGCCGTCGGTGACCTGCGTGGCCATACGTACTCCTTGTGTGATCAACTGGATGAGGTTGCTTCCGGATCAGGCCTCGCCATGCTTCCGCCGACAAGGTCCCATCTGCGCAAACCTAGTTCTCAAGCCCCTTTCTGTCAAGACGCGGACCGGTCGGAGGACGTCTCCGGCACCCGTATCCAGTCCTCCGGAACGGCGCGTCCGCGCGGAATGCTCTCCACCTCCAGGCCGTGCTCCAGGCCGGCCTGAAACGCCAGCCATCCGGCCCGGGCGATCATGGCCGCATTGTCGGTGCACAGGCCCGGCCGGGGAAGATTGGCGGCAAGCCCACGCCGCGCAGCCACGTCGGCCATGGCCGCGCGCACGAAGGAATTGGCCGCCACGCCGCCAGCCACCACCAGCCCGCGCAGCCCCTGCTCCCGGTCGAGAGCGCGCTCCACCTTGACCCGCAGCGTCTCGGCCACGGCCCAGTTGAAGGAGGCGCACAGGGTCCGCAGTCCGTCCGGGTCGCCGGAGAGCGCCAGCAGGCCGTCGCGGGTCAGGTCGCCGCCGCCGGGCATGGACCGGAAGCCCGGCCCGGGGTGCTGCTCCAGCCAGGTGGCCACCGCCGTCTTGAGCCCGCTGAAGCTGAAGTCCAGGTTGTCGTTGTGCACGTAGGCCAGCGGGAACAGGGCGCGGTCCGGGGCAACGCCCTGGGCCAGCTCGTCCAGGTAGCGCCCGCCGGGATACGGAAGATTGAGCAGCTTGGCCACCTTGTCGAAGGCCTCGCCCGCGGCGTCGTCCAGGGTGCGGCCCAGCAGCGTGAACGCGGTGGGCGAGTCCAGGCGGTAGATGTGCGTGTGCCCGCCGGAGACCAGCAGGCCCAGGGCCGGGAAGGCCATGTCCTGCTCCAGGCCCGGGGCCAGCAGGTGCGCGTGCAGGTGGTTCACGCCCACAAGCCGCGCGCCCGTGGACAGGCAGATGCCCTTGGCGAAGGACAGGCCCACCAGCAGGCTGCCCAGCAGCCCCGGCCCGCGCGCCACGGCCACGCCGCCGATGTCGTGCGCCGTGACCCCAGCCTTGCGCAGCAGCTCGGCGAACAGGTGCGGCAGCACGCGCTGGTGCTCGCGCGAGGCGATCTCCGGCACCACGCCGCCGAACACGGCGTGCATGTCGGTCTGCGAGGCCAGCACCTCGGCCACGAGCCGCCCATCGCGCACCAGCGCGACGCCGGTTTCGTCGCAGGAGGTCTCGACACCCAAAACGAGCATGGCGCTCCTAGGACTGCTGGGCCTGGGCGTAGATTTCCTGCACCTTCTCCACGTCCTTCCTGGAGCCGATGAACAGCGGCACGCGCTGGTGCAGGTGGTCGGGCGTGATGTCCAGGATGCGGCGGTAGCCGTCGATGGCCATGCCCCCGGCCTGCTCCACGATGAAGGCCATGGGCGCGGCCTCGCACATCAGCCGCAGCTTGCCGCCGGGCTTGCTGGGGTCGCGGTTGTCCGAGGGGTACAGGAAGATGCCGCCGTAGACCAGGTTGCGGTGGAAGTCGCTGACCAGCGAGCCGATGTAGCGCAGGCTGTAGGGCTTGCGGTTGGTCATGGCCGCGGCCTTGAAATGCGCCAGCACGTCCAGGGTGGGCTTGTCCCAGTAGTGGTAGTAGCCCTCGTTGACGCTGTAGATCTTGCCCTGGTCCGGAATGCGGATGTTGGGATGGGAGAGCAGGAACTCGCCCACGCTGGGATCGAGCGTGAAGCCGTTGACCCCGTCGCCGGTGGTGAAGACCATCATGCAGGAGGAGCCGTACAGGATGTAGCCCGCGGCCACCTGGTCCGCGCCCTTCTGCAGGATGTCGGCGCTCAGAAGCTGCGACTCGCTGGGGCTCTTGCGGCGGTAGATGGAGAAGATGGTGCCGATGCTGACGTTGGCGTCGATGTTGGAGCTGCCGTCCAGCGGGTCGAAGATCACGAAATAGTCGCCCGTGGGCAGGCCGTGGGGGATCTCGATGATGTCGGCGTTTTCCTCGCTGGCCATGGCGCACAGCGCGCCGCAGCGCGACAGGCGGTGGATCAGCACGCGGTTGGCGAACTCGTCGAGCTTCTTGACCTCCTCGCCCTGCACGTTGATGTCCCCGGTGAAGCCCAGGACGTCGAGCAGCCCGGCCTTGCTCACCTCGCGGTGGATGATCTTGGCCGAGAGGATGAGCTCGTTGAACAGGCGGGTGAAGCGTCCGGTGGCCATGGGCACCTGCTTCTGGTGCAGCAGCAGGTGCTCGGTGACGGTGATCTGCTGGGACAAGGCGGTCTCCTCCGTGTGCCGGAAGTTGCGGGCTAGAATCCGAAGAAGGGCAGCAGGTTCACGCCCTTGTCCTCGAAGGTGGCGTTGGCGCTCTGGGTGGCGTAGACGAACTTGTCGGCCCCGATGTAGCGCGCCAGCCAGGTGAAGTGGTTGCCGCCGACCGCCATCTGGCCGTGCACGTTCTTCTTCATGATCTCCTCCCAGGGCTGGTCGAGCAGGGCCTCGGCCCCCGGGATGGGCATGGTTCCGGCGGTCCAGAGCTTCTTGGCCCGGGGATCGACGATGATCAGTTCCTCGGGCTTGGGGCAGAAGGTGAACAGCACGCGCGGGTCGAAGTGCACCACGTGCAGGCCCACGAACTCCGAACCCTCGAAGTTGGGGGTGCCGAAGTACAGCTCAGGCCCCAGCGCGGTGTAGTCCACCACGGTCTTCACCAGGGTCTCGCGCCAGATGGACTCGAACACCAGCGGCTCGGAAAAGCGCTTGAGGGGCACCGGCGGCTTGCGCACCAGGATCTCGCCCGAGGCGTCGGCCACGATGACCCCGTCCACCCAGGGGAACCGGATCAAGAGCGCGTCCATCCATTCCGGACTGGGCCGGAAATCCTGGCTGGTGGCGAAGCGCATCAGCGACATGACCTTGGCGTCCACCGGCGAGAACAGCAGGGCCAGCTTCTCCTGGTTGGGGTTCTCCCACTTGTAGCGGTTGGTGTCGATGACGGGCGCGGGGTTCATCATGTCGCGCGTCTCAAGTGCCTTGAGCCGGGCGTAGCTGCGGGTCTCGTCGAAGGAGGAGCCGAAGGCCCCGCAACCGGCGAGCAGGATGGGCAACAATAAGGCCAGCGCCGAGGCCGTCCAGGAAGCGGACGCGCGGCGCGCGGGAGAGCTGTTGGCGGTCAAAGTCATCCTCACAGGGTGGTTCACGGCCTGACGCGCGCCTCCAGGCGGCTGGCCAAGGCCTCCAGGGTGCTCATGAGGCGGTTCTTGGCGTGCTTGCCGAAGGGGTCCTGCTGGGCAGGGGCCGGGGAGCCGGGGGTCTGGATCTCGGCCAGGCCGTCTTCCATGCTGCGGATGCGCCCGGTCAGCTCCTGCTTCTCGCGCTCGTCCAGGGAACGGCCCCAGAGCTCGCGGTAAATGCCCAGCGCGCCCACGTAGTCGCCCTGCGAGGCCAGCAGGTCGGCCATGGTGCGCGTGCGGAAGCTGCCGGTGTCCGCCTTGGGGCCGGTGTAGGGGGCGTCCTCCTGGGCGGGCGCCGTGGCGGCGGCCATGTCGGCCATGGGCACGCGCGGCGATTTCTGGGCCCGGTGCTTCAGCGGGCCGAGCAGGCGCTCGGTGAGCGGCCCCAGGCCCTCGATGACCACGTCGGTCCACTTGATGGGCTTGTCGGAAAAATGCGAGGCCGCGAGCATCAGGAACACGGCGAAATCGCGGTCCTTCTCGGCCACGCGCTGGGCCCACAGCGACCAGAAGGCCGGGTAGCGCTCCAGCGGCTTGGTCACCAGCGGCAGCTGGGCTCCCGCCTCCTCCCAGTGCTCCAGGCGCACCAGCAGCTGGATGAGCAGCAGCCGGGCCTCCAGCGTGTCGGGGTGCCGGTCCAGGCCCTGGCGCAGGGTCTTGACGGCGTCCTCAAGCTGCCCGGTCTCCACAAAGAGCTTGGCCAGCGGAAAGAAGATCCGCGACCCCGGCTCCAGGGCCAGAACCTCCTGGTACCACTCAATCTTTCTTCTCATCGTCCTCGGCTCCCTGGGGGGCGTCCCCCCTGCCTGAGAAGATGTACAGCACTTCGTTTTCCTTCACGTAGTTCATCCGGTCGCGGATGATCATCTCCTGGTACGCCCTGTCGGACTTCAGACGCCGGATCTCCTTGCTCAGTTCCAGGCTCTTGGCGTCTATTTCCTGAAGCTGCTGGCGCAGCTTTGCGGCGCGTGCGCGCATGTTCATGTAGGCGAACAGTCCGTGCTCGCTCCAGACCAGCCGGAACAGCAGCACGACGTTGACCACGACGAGGACAATGAGCAGCACTCTCTTGGCCATGCCCCGCTCACTGCAGCAGCGCCGCGCCGGACCTGGCCGGGCGCGCCTGGGAGAGCGGCACGCGCAGCTCCTCCAGGAAGCTTGAGGTTGCGGTCTCCACGCGCAGCACGTCCTCCTCGCTCAACACCACTGTATCGATCTTTTGGAGGAATTCCTTAAGCACCGAGAACTCGGCCAGAAGACTCTTGCCAAGCTCCATGCGCTCCAGCTCCGGCTCCAGCTCCAGGATGGTCTGGAGACAGTTGGAGATCCGCGCCATATGGCTGCTGCTCGTCCTGTTCATGCGAAATTCCCGTCTGTCCCGTTCCGGCCTATGGTCATTCGACCTGTAACCAATTTTTGTAGAAATTGTACAGATAATTCGCGCCGGAAAAAACAGTAAGCACTAAAGCCAGATACAAAAGGAGCATGCCCGGCGGATGGGGATCGAAGCCCAGGATGGGATAGTGCGCCAGAAGCGGCGCCAGGGCCATGCTCTGCACGATGGTCTTGAGCTTGCCGAAGCGGTCCGCCGCGATGACGATGCCCTTGTCCGCCGCGACCCCGCGCATTCCCGTCACGGCCAGCTCGCGGCAGATGATGACCACCACGATCCAGCCCGGAACCCAGGTCAGCTCCACCAGCATGATCAGCACCGAGCCGATGAGCAGCTTGTCCGCCAGCGGGTCCAGGAACTTGCCCAGGTTGGTGATGAGGTTGCGCGTGCGGGCGATGTAGCCGTCGGCCATGTCCGTGAGAGAGGCCAGCACGAACAGCCCCGAGGCCGCCCACGCCGCGATGACGGTCTGGTGGGCCTGCTCGATGGAGAGCAGCACCACGATGACCGGCACGGCGAAGATGCGCGCCAGGGTGAGCATGTTGGCCAGGTTCAAGTCCACGGACGCTCCCTACCCTTCTACCGGTGCACGGTGGAGGCCGCCTCCAGGCTGGTCATGGCCGCCTGGGCCACGCGGTCGCCCAGCTGCAGCAGCGCGCGCTTGGCCGGGCTGTCGCCCTCCATGAGCACCACGGGGATGCCGATGTCGCCCGCCACGACGGTGGCCGGGTCCAGCGGAATGGCGCCCAGGAAGTCCAGGCCGTACTGGTCGGCCAGGTCCTTGCCGCCGCCCTTCTTGAACAGGTCGATGTCCTTGCCGCAGTGCGGGCAGGCCAGGCCGCTCATGTTCTCCACCACGCCCAGGATGTTGGCCTGGGCGTACTGCAGGAAGTTGATGGCCTTGCGCACGTCGGCCAGCGAGACCTCCTGCGGGGTGGTGACCACCACGGCCAGGGCCTCGGGGATGAGCTTGAGCACGGTCATGGGCTCGTCGCCGGTGCCCGGGGGCGAGTCCACCACCAGGAAGTCCAGCTCGCCCCAGTGCACGTCGGAGATGAACTGGCGGATGGCCGAGGTCTTCATGGGGCCGCGCCACAGCACGGCCTGGTCGGGGTCCAGCAGCAGCGACTCCATGGACACCACGTGCAGGTTGTCGTTGTAGCGCTTGGGCTTCACCTGGCTGCCCTTGTCGGTCTCCAGCTGGCCCTTCAGGCCCAGCAGGCGCGGCACGCTGGGGCCGTGGATGTCCACGTCGATGAGACCGACCTTGTAGCCCTTGGCGGCCAGCGCCGCCGCGATGTTCACGGAAACCGAGCTCTTGCCCACGCCGCCCTTGCCGCTCATGACGAAGAGCTTGAAGCGGATGCGGCCAAGGGTGGAGGAAATCTGCCTGTCCTGAAGCTGTATCTTGAGGTCCGCCTGGCCTTGGCCGGGGGAACAGGAACCGCCGCTGCACGAACTCACGATCTTGTCTCCTGCAAAAAGGATGGCGCGGCGTGGCCGCGCGAAGTGCATAAGTATGTCTGATTTCAGCGCCGGTGTAAACGGCGGGGATGGGGGCTACCAGCCGTGGGCGCCCACAAGGTCCACGAACTGCACGCCGCAGATCTCGCTCTGCCGGGCCTGGCCGCCGGTCTTCTCCACCAGCACCAGGCACTGGGTGCGCCGGGTGGCCCCGACGGGAATCACCAGCCTGCCGCCCTCGGCCAACTGGTCCACCAGGGGCTGGGGCACCTCGGGGCCGCCCGCGGTGACCATGACGCGGTCGAAGGGCGCGGCGCTGGGCCAGCCCAGGGTGCCGTCGTCGAGCTTCACGTGCACGTTGAACAGCCCCATGCCGCGCAGGCGGTCGCGGGCGGATTCGCACAGGCCCGGGATGCGCTCCACGGTGTACACGTCCGCGCCCAGGCGCCCCAGCACGGCGGCCTGGTAGCCCGAGCCGGTGCCGATCTCCAGCACCTTCATGCCCGGTTCCACCTTGAGCAGCTCGGTCATGAGCGCCACCATGTAGGGCTGGGAGATGGTCTGGCCCTCGCCGATGGGCAGCGGGTTGTCCATGTAGGCTTGCCTGGCCAGCGCCTCCTGCACGAAGAGATGCCGGGGCACCTCGCCCATGACGGCGAGGACGCGGGGATCGGCGATGCCGCGCGCCACAAGCTGTTCGGCGACCATGCGCTCACGCTGCCGCCGGGGATCTACCCGCATACCTGCCACCTTGGATTTCTGCTGAAATAGCCAAACAGTGCTGACCAGAAAACACTACGCAAGTCAACATCCGAACCTTGCCAGGCCCCGTCCGGCCCGGTCTCCGGCTTGACACGCCCGTGCTTTCCTGAAACAAAATCAGTGGCGGCACCGGGCCGCGCAACATCAAATTCGGAGGGAGAAGGCCATGTTCAAGATTCGAGAGCTCATGACCAGCCCGGTCTACTCCCTTCGCGAGACCGACACCCTGCAGAGCGCCCGCGCCCTCATGGACAAGCGGCGCATCCGCCACGTGCCCATCACCACAGGCGACAACGTCTTCAGCGGACTCATCACCAACCGCGACGTGCTGGCCAACACCATCTCGCACCTGGCGGGCATCGACCCCGACACCCAGAACGAGATCGACGCCGGCATCCCCCTCAAGGAGATCATGCGCACCGACGTGCGCACCATCGGCCCCGACGAGCTGGTGAAGGACGCCGCCTTCATCCTGTACAGGAACAAGTACGGCTGCCTGCCCGTGGTCGACGACGGCAAGCTCGTCGGCATCGTCACCGAGGCGGACTTCCTCCAGCTCACCGTCCAGCTTCTGGAGGCCATGGACCAGGCCGAGAAGGCCTAGCCATCCCCGGAGCGCTTACCTGTCACGCCGCCGCTGGCGGTCTCCCACCCAGGCAATCATGAAGGACTTGTCCATGGAAAAGAAAGGTTCCGGCGCGCTGTTGCGCAATTTGGCCATCCTGCTCGTGCTGGCCCTGGTGGGCATGGCGGGCTTCTTCTTCATTCTCGACGGCAGCCCGGCGGTCCTGCACCTGACGCCCGAGGGCGAGTTCGCCTCCTACGGCACGGACTTCTCCCTGCGGCTGAAGAGCAAGAACTCCCCGCTCAAGTCCGTCACCGTGGCCGCCACCCAGGACGGCAAGCGCGTGGAATTCATCAACCGCGCCTTCGCCAACGCCACCATGGAGCACACCGAGGTGTTCCGCCTGCCGCGCGAGTCCGGCTTCAAGGACGGCCCGGTGGAGCTGACCATCGAGGCCCGCGTCAACTCCTGGCTGGCCTTCATGGGCCGGGGCAAGTCGAGCATCATCAAGAAGCTCACCCTCGACCTGACCCCGCCCAGGCTGAACATCAACTCCGGCATCCACAACGTGAACCAGGGCGGCAGCGGCGCGGTGAGCTTCACCGTGAACAAGCCCGTGGAGCGCGCGGGCGTGGCCGTGGGCGAGCTGTTCTTCCCGGCCTTCCAGCAGAAGGGCGGCGAGTTCGTGTGCTTCTTCGCCATGCCGCTGGATATGGCGCCCTCCTCCTTCCACCCCAAGGTGGTGGCCCGCGACAAGGCCGGAAACGAGGTGGCCCAGAGCCTGCAGACCTTCGCCATTCCCAAGACCTTCAAGTCCGACAAGCTGAACATCCCGGACAGCTTCCTTGAGAGCAAGATGAGCCAGTACACGGCCATGTATCCCAAGGCCAAGACGCCGCTGGAGATCTACAAGGTGGTGAACAGCGAGCTGCGCCAGCAGAACGTGGAGCAGCTCAAGAAGGTCGGCCAGGACACCGCGCCCACGCAGCTGTGGAGCGGGACCTTCCTGCGCCTGCCCAACGCCGCCGGCCGCGCCGGGTTCGGCGATGCCCGCGACTACTACTACGGCAACGAGAAGATCGACCACCAGACCCACATGGGCGCGGACCTGGCCAGCGTGGCCAACGCCCCCGTGCCCGCCGCCAACACCGGTCGGGTGGTCATGGCCGAGTTCTTCGGCATCTACGGCAACTGCGTCATCATCGACCACGGCCTGGGCCTGCAGAGCCTCTACTCCCACCTGGACGCCATCGACGTGCAGAAGGGCCAGGAGGTGCAGAAGGGCCAGATCATCGGCAAGACCGGCACCACGGGCCTGGCCGGTGGCGACCACCTGCACTTCGGCATGGTGGTGCACGGCATCCAGGTCAGCCCCATCGAGTGGTGGGACGACCACTGGATCAAGGACAACATCCAGCACCACCTGACACCGGGCAAGTAGCACAAGACATGAGCCGGGGGCCGGTGCCCCCTCCCCTCCACTCACGAGCATTCCGCCAGAAGGGCCCGGTCGAGCTTTGCCCGGCCGGGCCTGCGCAATTTCCGGCCTGGCCATGCAGCCCTCACCCTTCAGCAGAGCTCAATCACGGCCAGCTCACCCGCAGCTTGGACGTTGCGTCTTCCACAAGCCGGCACGGCTGCGGCGCTGCACGCCAGCGCACGTTCCGCACAGGCTCATGCCCCTCGGTATTCTCATTTGTATTGCATCGTTGTGCCGGCATATGCTACGAGTTCGTATACGTATTCAGGCCGTTGCACACGCAGGAGAACCCAAGGGGTTCCCCTGGCGCCGCGCAGGCGAGCTCGACGCACCACAGGGAGGCCCGCAACATGCTAGCTGCCAAACCAACGGTTCGACGCCTGGCCCTGGCGCTCGCCGTGGCCGTCTTTTCCGGACCATGCCCGACCAGCGCACAAGCCGCCGCCCCGGACGCGAGAACGCTCTACGAGTGCGAGGCCAAGGCCGCCGAGTACACCAAGAACCTCGGAAAATCCGGAGACAAGAAGCTCTACCAGGAGCACCTGCAGCTTTGCCTGGAGGTCGCCGAGCCAGCACAGCCGACACAGGCTACGGCCCAGCCCCGGCCCAAATCATCAGACTGCGGTCCGGGCAAGCGGCCCATCACCTTTGTGAACAACAACCAGGACACCATCTGGGTGGGCGCATATGACAGCAAAAGCAAGTCAGGCGTGCCCGCCCCTCCCAACTGGCCCAACTGGGAGCTGCCCTACAAGGCGACCAAGACCTGGTGCGCTCCCAGCGATTTTGAAGGGCGCTTCACAGCCAGGGCCGGCTGTGATGTCAAAACAGGCAAGTGCCAGGAAGGGGACTGCTGCAGCGGAACGTCCTGCCCGAACATGATCTGCACCACCACCTCGAACCCGGCGTCGCTTGCGGAGATCAACTTCGACGAGAAGACGACCAAGCTCGTCTGGTACGATACCAGCTACGTGGACGGCTACAACGTCCTGGTGACGATCACCCCAAAGGTCGATAGCGGTTCATGCGAAGCCGTGGGTACAGGCAAGCTGCCGGACTGCCCGTGGCCAACCAGCAACGGAGTGTGCCTGGCCCCGTACAAGCAATACCAGGTGGATAATCCCTGGTATGCCTACGAGCAGGATTACTACATTCTGGCCGCCATGTGCGCCAAGCCCGATGTGTGCGGATGCGGAAACCAGTGCACAACCGGCACTGAACCCAAGCCCCTGTGCGAAACAACCGCCAACGCCATTCACCCTGTGACGCAGAAAGCGGTGACATTGAAATCCAGCGGGTGCTCGCCCCTGGCCCAAAAGAAAGGTCTGTACAAATCCGACCCCTATGCTCAGCAGCAGATCGTCTGCGATCCCTTGGGGGATGATTTCGATAATTGCCAGCATCCTTGGCCGAAGGCATACAAGAAATATGTCAAGCAGTTGGACGATTCCCAGCCCAAGTCGTACAGCTGGCAGTACAAGGACAACGAAAGCCTCGCCACCTGTCAGCTCAAGCAGAATCCGGTCTTCACGGTGACCTTCGGGCCTCGCCCCGGCAGTCCAGGCAATCGCAACCTCATCCGGTTCTCGCCCGGCGCGAACGGCACCGTCAAGGTGGGCGACGGCCCTGCTATCGACTTTGTCCAGCCCACGCCCATGCAACTCCCCGTGGTGGACGGCACCACACTGGTCGTGGACCGATACTGCGACCCGGACAAGAAGCTCCACCTCTCCTGCAACGTGTCGTACAGCAAGAGCTCAGGTTTCACGAACCTTTCGGGCCCTGACTGCACGAGCGGCATCAACTTCGCACAATCAAAAACAGAACTGTCCGTTGGTGTGCCTGCCTCGTCACTCTGCAAGTCCACGAACGCCAATGCCGTTTCGTACAGCATTTTCTCGGCTGACAACACGGAGTTCTACTGGAAGCACGGCAATCAGCCCGAGGTCAAGAACAGCGTGACCGACAACCGCTTCCAGGTGAGCCTTGCGGACAAGGATACCATGATCCTGCGCGCAAAATGCATCAGCAAGGGCTTCCTCACGTGTCCCACAACGTTCTCCATGGACAAAAAAATGCTCACAGTCGACCCTGGCGCGTCAGAGAACTGCGTCAAGGTCATGGCCGACTGGAACCAGACCGCGCTCCAGCTGCATCCGGCGACCGTCGCCGACGACCGGTGCAAGTAACGCCCAACGCTCAAGGAGTTCCCATGACAAGCAAGACCCTGATCCTGGCCGCCCTCGCAGTGCTCTGCACGCTGCTGCTCTCCGGCTGCGGCGCGACCCCCAGGTACTGGTACAACGCCCAGAAGGACATCGCTTCGTCAAAGAAGGATCTGTTCCAGTGCGAGGAGGAGGCCGCCGCCTTCAGCCGGAACATGGGCGAAGCCGGGAACAAGGACGTGGTGCAAAAGCGCTTGCGCGACTGCATGGAGCTGCGCGGCTATCTCTCGCTCACCGAGGAGGAACTGCCCAAGGGCGCGCCAAAGCTCCACTAGCTGTCCACTTCCGGTGTGGGGACGCCTGGTCCGCCCCCGGGGCGCAGAGCGGGCAGAAATCAACGGGGCACCACCCGGAGGCTTCCGGTTGCGAGGGTTGCCTCTCGTAGTGCGGCGGCTGGACGCACCGGCATTCAGGTCATCCCCGCCGATGGTGGGACGGGCACTGGACCAAGGACAACATCCAGCACCACCCGACGCCGGGCAAGTAGCCGCCGGGCAACAGGCAAATGAAAAGGCCGGGAAGCGATTCCCGGCCTTATTTATGTCTGGTTTCTGGCCTAGTGCGTGGGCCGCTGGTACTCTTCTTTGACGAGGAGCTCGGACAGGGGCGAGATGTTGCCGCGCCCGCAGAACAACGCCCCGGAATTGCCGCAGACAAGCGCCGTTTCCAGCACCACGTCCACGTTCTCCACCGGGCGGATGTCCAGGTCCTTCAGGATCTCCTCGGGCACTTCCTTGAGGTCCTTCTCGTTCTCGGCGGGGATGAGCACCATGCCGATGCGCCCGCGGTGGGCGGCGAGCAGCTTCTCGCGCAGGCCGCCGATGGGCAGCACGCGCCCGCGCAGGGTGATCTCGCCGGTCATGGCCACGTCGTTGCGCACCGGGATGTTCAGCACGGCGGACACGATGGCCGTGACCAGTGCGACGCCGGCCGAGGGGCCGTCCTTGGGCGTGGCGCCCTCGGGCACGTGCACGTGGATGTCGATCTCCTTGTGGAAGTCGCGCTTCAGGCCGAAGAGGTCGGAGCGCGAACGCAGGTAGGAGATGGCCGCGCGGGCCGACTCCTGCATGACCTCGCCGAGCTTGCCGGTGATCTCCACCTTGCCCGCGCCGGGCATGAGCACCACTTCCACCATGAGGATCTCGCCGCCCATCTGGGTCCAGGCCAGGCCGGTGGAAACGCCCACCTGGGGCTGCTCCTCGCGCTCCTCGTAGCGGTGCTTGGGCACGCCCAGCAGCGTGGCCACGTTCTGCTTGCTCACGGCCACGGTCTTGGTGGTCTCGGAGTCCTCCACGATCTTCATGGCCGCCTTGCGGCACACGCTGGCCAGCTCGCGCTCCAGGTTGCGCACGCCCGCCTCGCGGGTGTAGCGGCGGATGATCTCCAGGATGGCATTGTCCGACACCGTGAGGCTCTCGCCGGTCAGGCCGTGCAGCTCGGTCTGCTTGGAGAGCAGGAACTGCTTGGCGATCTTGAGCTTTTCGGTCTCCAGGTAGCCGGGCAGGCGGATGATCTCCATGCGGTCCTGCAGGGGCAGCGGAATGGAGTGCAGCGTGTTGGCCGTGGTGATGAAGAAGACCTTGGACAGGTCGTAGTCCAGGTCCAGGTAGTGGTCGTTGAAGGAGTAGTTCTGTTCGGGGTCGAGCACTTCCAGCAGGGCCGAGGAGGGATCGCCCCGGAAGTCCGTGCTCATCTTGTCCACTTCGTCCAGGCAGATGACGGGGTTGTTGAACTTGCAGCGCCTGAGCGAGTGGATGATCTTGCCGGGCAGCGCGCCCACGTAGGTGCGCCGGTGGCCGCGGATCTCGGCCTCGTCGCGCACCCCTCCCAGCGACACGCGCACGAACTCGCGGTCCATGGCGCGGGCGATGGACTTGGCGATGGAGGTCTTGCCCACGCCCGGGGGGCCCACGAAGCACAGGATGGGGCCCTTCATGGTCTTCACCAGGCTCTGCACGGCGATGTATTCGAGGATGCGCTCCTTGGCCTTTTCCAGGCCGTAGTGGTCCTGGTCCAGGATGCCGCGGGCCTTGGCGATGTCCAGCGGAGTGTCCTTGACCACGCCCCAGGGCAGGTCGAGCACCCAGTCCACGTAGTTGCGCACCACGGTGTACTCGGCGCTGGAGGGCTGCATCTGGCGCAGCTTGCGGATCTCCTTCTTGACCCGCTCGCGCTGCTCCTCGCCCATGATCTTCTCGTCCAGGCGCTTTTCGAGCTCGGCGGCCTCGGCGGCGGGGTCGTCCTCGCGGCCCCTCTCCGTGTGGATGGCCGTGATCTGCTCGTTTAAGTAGTATTCGCGCTGGTTCTTCTCCATCTGGGTCTTCACGCGGCCTTTGACGCGCTTCTCGATGGAGGCGATCTCGATCTCGGCCAGCAGCAGCTCGTACACCAATTCCAGGCGCTCCACGGCGTCCAGGATTTCGAGGGCCTGCTGCTTGCGCTCGAAGTCGATCTTCAGGTGCGGCATGACGGCGTCGGCCAGGGCGCCGGGCTCGCGCAGGGCGGCCATGGCCAGGAGCGATTCCGGGGCCAGCTTCTTGTTGCCCCGGGCGTAGGTCTCCAGCGCCTCGTTCACCGAGCGCACCAAGGCCTCGCCCTCCTGCGCGGTGCCGGGCAGGTCCTCCAGCCGGTCCACGCGGGCCAACGGGAAGTCGCCCTCCAGGCCCGCCTCGGTGGGCACCAGGCTCCAATTGGCGCGCGACAGGCCCTCGAAGAGCACCTTGATGGTGCCGTCGGGCAGGCGCAGCATCTGCAGGATGCGGCTGACCGTGCCCACGGCGTACAGGTCGTCGGCCTCGGGCTTCTCTTTTTCCGGCGATTTCTGGGTCACCAGGAAGATGTGCTTGTCGTGCAGGGCCAGCGCGCTCTCAATGGCCTTGATGGAGGCCTCGCGGCCAACGAACAGGGGCACGATGGAGCGCGGGAACATGACGACCTCGCGCAGGCTCATGAGCGGGAGCACGGTGTCGTCGGGGATGAGTTCGCGTTCCAGATCGTTCAATTCGGACATGCAATTCTCCTTGCTGCCGGTGGACGCGCCCAGGTTACGGGCAATGCCCCAAGAATAACCCCGCCGGGAAGTTTGTCAAAGCCTGATGGCGAAATCAGGCGCTCTTCACTTCCTGGTGGTAGATGAGAAGCGGCTCCTGGCCCTTCTCGATGACGGCGGTGTTCACCACGCACTCCTTGACCCCGGTGAGCGAGGGCAGCTTGTACATGATGTCGAGCATGGTGGATTCCAGCACGTTGCGCAGGCCGCGCGCGCCGGTCTTGCGGGCGATGGCCTTCTCGGCGATGGCCTTGAGCGCATTGTCGGTGAAGCGCAGGCTCACCTTGTCCAGCTCGAAGAGCTTCTGGTACTGCTTCACCAGCGCGTTCTTGGGCTCGGTGAGGATGCGCACCAGGTCGTCGCGGGTCAGCTCCTCCAGCGCGGTGACGATGGGAATGCGGCCCACGAACTCGGGGATGAGGCCGAACTTGATGAGGTCGTTGGGCTCGCTGTGGCCCAGGAGCTCGCCGACCGGGGTGTCCTTCTTGCTCTCCACCTTGCCCGCAAAGCCCATGCTGGTGCCCTGCATGCGCGACTGGATCATCTTGTCCAGCCCGATGAAGGCCCCGCCCAGGATGAACAGGATGTTGGAGGTGTTCATGCGGATGAATTCCTGCTGGGGGTGCTTGCGCCCGCCCTTGGGAGGAATGTTGGCCTCGGTGCCCTCGATGATCTTGAGCAGGGCCTGCTGCACGCCCTCGCCGGACACGTCGCGGGTGATGGAAGGGCTGTCGCCCTTGCGCGCGATCTTGTCGATCTCGTCGATGTAGATGATGCCGCGGCTGGCGCTCTCGATGTCGTAGTCGGCGTTCTGCAGCAGTGCCACGAGGATGTTCTCCACGTCCTCGCCCACGTAGCCGGCCTCGGTGAGGGTGGTGGCGTCGGCGATGGCGAAGGGCACCTTGAGCAGGCGGGCGAGGGTCTGGGCCAGGAGCGTCTTGCCCGAGCCGGTGGGGCCGATGAGCAGCACGTTGCTCTTGTCGATCTCCACGTCGTCCTTGTTGGCCTGGGCGTAGAACACGCGCTTGTAGTGGTTGTGCACGGCCACGGACAGGATCTTCTTGGCCCGGTCCTGGCCGATGACGTACTGGTCGAGCAGGGCCTTGATCTCCTGCGGGGGCAGCAGGCGGACGTCGGCGGCCTCCTCGGTCACGTGCTCCTGGGCGATGATGTCGTTGCACAGGGCCACGCATTCGTCGCAGATGTAGACATCCGGGCCCGCGATGAGCCGCTGCACGTCCACCTGATTCTTGCCGCAGAACGAGCAGGTCAAAGTCGTGGGGCTGCCGCCCTTGCGCTTGTTGTCCATGGTCTAGTCCTTCTTCTCCAGGTCCGCTCGCCTGGTCATGATCTTGTCGATGATGCCGTATTCCAGGGCCTCCTGGGCGCTCATGAAGTAGTCGCGCTCGGTGTCGCGCTCGATGCGCTCCAGGCTCTGGCCGGTGTGGTCCGCCAGGATGGTGTTGAGGTTCTCGCGCAGGCGCAGGATCTCGCGGGCCTGGATGCCGATGTCCGTGGCCTGGCCCTGGGCGCCGCCCAGCGGCTGGTGGATGAGGATGCGCGAATTGGGCAGGGAGGAGCGCATGCCCTTCTCGCCCGCGGCCAGCAGGAACGCGCCCATGCTGGAGGCCTGGCCCATGCACAGGGTGGCCACGGGCGGGGCGATGTACTGCATGGTGTCGTAGATGGCCATGCCCGCGGTGATCACGCCGCCGGGAGAGTTGATGTACATGTAGATTTCCTTCTCCGGGTCCTCGCTCTCCAGGAACAGGAGCTGGGCGCAGACGAGGCTGGCCACATGGTCGTCGATGGCGCTGCCCAGGAGGATGATGCGGTCCTTGAGCAGGCGGGAATAAATGTCATAGGCGCGCTCGGTGCGGCCGGTGGTCTCGATGACAATGGGGACGGCGGGCATGGGTGTCGGCTCCTTGGCTTGGCGGCCCGGATCGGGCGGCCGGTGTCATGCTTGTGTGCGGGTCCGGGCGGCAAACCCTGCCTTGCGGTAAGGATCGGTCCGGACCAGGGAGAAGTTTAGCAATATTCGTTCCGGCAATCCAGCACGGAATGCGGGGCCGTCCCGCCGGGCAATGCGTGAAAACGGACGCGCGGCGGCCGGAGCGCATGTCCCCGGTCCGCCGCGCGGTGTCGTTGTGTCAGTCGCGATCGAGGGGCATCCCCGGCGGCTACTCCGTGGGAGCCTCGGCGGTCTTCTTGGCGCGCGGCTTTTTGGCGGCCTTGGGCTTCTCGCCGACTTCTTCGGTTTCAGGAGCCTTAGGCTCGATCTCGATCTTCTTGGCCTGGCCGTAGATGATGTCCATGGCCTTGTCGGCCAGCAGGCGGTCCTTCAGCGGGAACACGAGGTTGTTCTCCTCGTAGTACTGCTTCACGGTCATGAAGTCCTGGCGGCTCTGCATGGCCAGCTGCTGGAGGGTGCGGTCGATCTCCTCGCTGGTCACTTCCAGGTTTTCCTTCTTGGCCACGGCCAGCAGGAAGATCTCGCCCTTCACGGCCTCCTCGGCCTGGGCGCGCTGGGACTCGCGCAGTTCCTCCATGTTCTTGCCCAGGGCCTGCAGGCCCTTGCCCTGGCGGTCCAGGCGGCGCTCCAGGTCCTCCAGCAGGCGGTCGATGCGGTTCTCCACCAGGCTGGGCGGCAGGTCGAAGGTGACCTGGGCCAGCAGGGAGTCCAGCAGCTTCTTCTGGGCCACGGACTTGTGCAGCTGCTCGCGGCTCTGCTTGTAGGAGCTGACGATGGCCTCGCGCATCTTCTCCACGGTGTCGAAGCCGCCGGCCTTCTTGGCCACCTCGTCGGTGAGCTCGGGGATGGTGCGGCTCTTGATGGAGTGCAGGCTGGCCTTCATGACCAGGGTCTCGCCGGCCATGGCGGGATTGATGAAGTCCTCGGGGAAGGTTATCTCCACCTCGCCCTTCTCGCCGGTCTTGAGGGTCTTCAGCATCTCCTCGAACTCGGGCAGGGCCTGCTGCTTGCCGAGGGTCAGCTCGAAGTTCTCGGCCTGGATGCCCTGGAAGATGGCGTCGCCCTTGTAGGCGCCGAAGGTCACGACCACGAGGTCGCCGTCCTGGGGATTGCGGTCCTCCTTGATGGGGGCGACCACGGCGGCGTTGTCCAGGATGCGCTCCTCGACCTGACGGACTTCCTCGTCCTTCACCACGGCCTTCTCCACCTCGACCTCAAGGCCCTCGTAGCTGGGCAGGTCGAATTCCGGGGCCACTTCGAAGGAGACGGTGTAGACGAACTCCTTGTCGCGCTCCAGTTCCTTCTGCTCGCCCGCGTCCACGTCGATGCGCGACAGCGGCATGATGCCCAGATTGTTGAGCACCTCGTTGATCTGGTAGTTCACCAGGTCCGTGGTGGCCTCGCTGTAGATCTGGGTGCGGTACTTGCCCTCGACCACGCTGGCCGGGGCCTTGCCGCGACGGAAGCCCTTGATCTCGTAGCGGTTCTTGTACAGGGCGACGGCCGTGGAGAGGGCGGCGTTGACCTCCTCGGCGTCCACGGTGATGGTGATCTTGCGGGTGACCGGGGAAAGCTCCTCAACCTTGTAGTCCATGAAAATCGTCCTCCGTTTGGGATGTCAGCCCGCAGCCGTGCGCGGGTCGCATATTCGCATTGGTGCGAGAGGGGAGACTCGAACTCCCACGGACGCGGCCGCTGGATCCTAAGTCCAGTGCGTCTACCAATTCCGCCACTCTCGCGAAAAGTCCTGATTCATAAGCAGGGGAAGGGGCTGTGTCAACCATGCCCCGGTGCGGCCTAGCCCATGGCCTCCAGGATGCGGCGGACTTTTTCCAGCAGGGTGGCGGCGTCCGGGGCCACCAGACGAATCATGGGCTCCTTGCCCATGGCGCCGGGATCATGCACCGCGTCCACCTTGGCCGGGGCCTCGTGGCGCTCCAGCGCGCGCATGGTGCCCCAGTCCATGGTGCCGGTGCGGTCGTCGTCGCGCACGGGGCGCTTGTCCTCCGGCTCCTCGGCGCGGTCGAAGCCGGCCAGCACCATGCCGATCTTGCGCATGGTGCGCAGGATCAGGTCGGAGTGGCGGATGTTCAGCGCGCAGCGGATGGAGGGCACGACCTTGGCCGCGGCCAGCAGCACACGCGCCATGTGCGAGGAAGCGCCGAACTCCGGGCAGCCGGAGAGGATGACCTCGCCCCGGCGGGTGCAGGTGATGCGCCCGGAAAAAGCGGCCACGTCGACGATGGCGCTGGCGTGGGGCACGCTGAGCACGAGGTTGGAGCGCACTTCCGGAATCAGCTTGGCGAACCCGGGCATGGCGGCCAGGGCGCGACCGGTGTCGGAAAGCTCGGAGAGCACGCCCACCCTGCTCTTTTCCTTGAGCATGGGCAGGCCGTGGTTGGGGCTGCCCCCGCCTGCGCCCACGGAGTAGCTGGCCCGCAGCGCCCCCTGCATGAAGTCCTGGGCCTTGCGCACGGCGGCAAGCATGTCGTGGCCCAGGCCCAGGTAGGCCGTGATGGCCGCGGAGAGCGCGCAACCGGTGCCGTGCAGGTTGCGGGTCTGCACGCGCGGCTGCATGAGCGGGATGGGCTTCTGCCCGATGGCCACGAACCAGTCCGTGGAGGCCGGGGAGTCCATGTGGCCGCCCTTGATGAGCACGGCGCGCGGCCCGAAGGCCAGCATGCGCTCGGCCGCGGCGCAGATGTCCGTGGAATTCTTGATCTCCATGCCGGTGAACAGCTCGGCCTCGGGGATGTTGGGCGTCACCAGGTCGGCCAAGGGGAACAGGTGGCGGGTCATGGCTTCCACCGCGCTCTCCTCCAGCAGGCGCGCGCCGGACTGGGCCACGCACACGGGATCGACCACCAGCGGGAAGGCCCGGCGGGTGTTCAGCAGGACAGGGGCCAGGGCCTCGATGATGGCTGCGGAAAAAAGCATGCCCGTCTTGGCCGCGCGGATGCGGATGTCGGAGAGCACCGTGCTGAGCTGCTCCACCACGAACTGCGGCGGCACGGGGTGGATGCCCGTGACGGCGGTGGTGTTCTGCGCGGTGAGCGCGGTGATGACGCTGGCGCCGAAGCCGCCCAGCATGGTGAAGGTCTTGAGGTCGGCCTGGATGCCGGCGCCGCCGCCGGAATCGGACCCGGCGATGGTCAGGATGCAAGGATTTTCGCGCATGTGTGCTTTCGCCTCGTCGCGCCCCGGGCGGGGCTTGGCGTTTACGGAATGCTACCGGGCCTCTGAAACCCCGAAGGGGCTAGCCGCCGGTGCAGGTGTGCTTGACGTAGTCTTCCAGGGAGACGCCGCTCCAGGCCTTGCTGGTCCAGTAGGCCGTGGCCCAGATCATCAGCGCGGTGGCCTGCAGGTCGGTCAGGCGGCGGAGCTTGATCTCGATGTTGCTGCGGCTGGCCCCGTGCATGATGTGCGCCTCGCGCTCGTCGCAGGCGCTTTCCACGCGCAGCATCAGGTAGGCCTGCTTGGACTGGTTCGGCAAAAGCCGGACGTCGCGGTGGGCCTCCAGGATGGTCTTGAGCTCGGCGGTGGTGAACTCCACCGACACGCCCCGGATGAGCTTGAAGAACACGTCCACGGCCCAGGGCAGGATGAACTCCGCCCCGGCGCTCTTGGTCTTGAAATAGTCCTTGAGCCATTTCTCATGGTCGGAGCTGATGCGGGCGGCGACCTGGGGCATGTTCTTCCTCCGTTGGTCCTGTCGTGCGCTCTGGCCTTTCAAGTTTTCGCTAACTATCTATAACATAAAGAATCGCGTCTCATCAAGAAAAAATCTAGACTTTTTTCGCTAGGACTCGACCCCGTCCCGGATCTTCCGGAACATGGCCAGCAGGAAGTCCTGGGGCACGGTCCTGTCGCCCGCGGTCATGCCCGCAAGCAGCGTCACCGCGTTGCCGCTGGGCGTGCGCACGGGCGAAAGCAACAGGCTGTACGCGGCGGCCAGGCCCGAGGCCCAGGTCAGGCCAAGGGCGAGCACCCACCCCTCATCCGAGGCGGACCAGCTCGTGGCCACCATCCGGGCGGGATCGCACGACTCCACCAGCACAAGAAAATCGCAGATGGTCAGCGCCGCGCCGGCCGGGTCGCACACGCCCAGGTACCGCCCGCCCGTGCCGCGCACCACCAGCGGCTGGCGCAGCAGCGCGTCCGGCGGGGCCGGATGGCACATCCTGGCGTGCCGCCCGCCCGCCAGCTCGGCCCGCAGGGCCATCACCTCGGATTCCAGCGCGACGATGCGTGCGTCCTTGCGCTGTTCCGCGTCGCGGCTTTCGCGCAGGGCCAGGGCATGCTCCTGGCGCAGGCTGGCCAGATCGCGGCGCAGGCGCGCCTGATCCTCAAGCACCTCGGAGACCTTGAGCAGCGCCCCGTTCATGCAACGCATGACCCCTTGGGCCAGGGCCGCGGTCTCGCCGCGTTCCATGCCGCCTTCGGCCTCCAGGCGGTCCAGCAGCCGGAAGCCCTCCGACAGATTGCTGACCAGCTGGTCCTCGGTCCAGTCCGTGTAGCCCATGCTCCTCCGCGCCGATGCGCCAACCGCAGTCAGGGACAAAGACTGATCGTCTGAAATTGTTTTTTCTTAAGACATTGGCATAAGGGTGTCTAGATATTTTTTATTTTGTAGAATTGCAGTGTTGTGAACATTGCTCCCCGGACCGGCGTTCCTCGGTCCGCTTTCACACATGCCCAGGCACCATTTTTGTTGTCATCGGCCCTCGATTTGTTTTAAACATAGAGTCCTCGTGCGATATTCCCACTGCACTTCAACGCCGGAGGCCAACATGAAGCGTTTCGGAATAGCGTCCAAATTCCTCATCCCGGCGGTGTCCTTTGTCCTCATAGGCCTGGCTCTGCTCATCTGGCTCAACCTGCGGCTGACCAGAGACAGCATGGAGTCCATGCTCAAGGAAAACATGACCATCCTGAGCGAATCCATAGCCCGCGATGTGGGCGGGAACGTCTCGACCACATACGGGCTGCTCAATGTCTGGGCCGAGGACCAGATCATGCTGGACACCCTGCGCGGAGGCTCAGGCGAGCCCTTCCAGGCGCGCTACCAGCGGGTGCTCGCAAGCCTTGGCTCCTCCGGAATCCAATACATCAACCTGTTCGACCTCAAGGGCGACCTGCTGGCCACCTCGGCCCAGCAGTCCGGCACGGCAAAGGTCAACGTGGTTGACCGCGACTATTTCAAGGGCATTGTGGAAGCCGGGCAGAAGACCAGCCTCGGCAAGGCCATCCAGAGCCGCACCACGGGAAAGAAGGTCGTCATCCTGGCCCGCGCGGTCACCGGTGCCGACGGCAAGCTCATCGGCGTGCTCACCGCGGCCATCGACCTGGACCAGCTCACGGCCCAGGTCAACTCCATCAAGATCGGCAGTTCTGGATTCGTGGGAGTGCTGGAGAAGTCCGGCGCCACCCTGGCCCACCCGGACAAGAACCTGCTGCTCAAGGACGACCTGGCCAAGACCGAATGGGGCCGCAAGGTTCTCGCCGTGCCCGAAAAGGACTACTTCAGCTTCAACGACGGCCAGGCGCGCAGCATTGCCGTGCGCAAGGACAAGACCACGGGCTGGAGCTTCGTGGTTTTCGCCCCGGTTTCGGACGTGGAGGCCGTCGCGGCAAGCGCCGCGCGCGAAAGCATGCTGGTGGGCGGCGTGGTTGCGCTTGCGCTGGCTGTGGTCATCGTCCTCCTGGTCACCCGTGTCATCGGCAGGCCCATTTCGAAATGCGTTGACTTCGCCAGCGCCGTGGCCGCGGGCGACCTGGGCAAATCCCTGGACCACGAAAGCGGCGACGAACTGGGAACGCTGGCCGCCGCCCTGCGGCACATGGTGGACCGCCTGAAGGAGGGCATCGAGGCCGTGAAGGCCAAGGAGGCCGAGGCGCTGGGCCTGGCCCAGCGGGCCGAGAAGGCCCTGGCCGACGCCCAGGAGGCCGAGCGCCACGCCTGCGACGCCAGGAGCCAGGGCCTGCGCGAGGCCGCAAACAAGCTGGAAAACGTGGTGCACGGCGTGGAAAACGTCTCCGGCGAGCTCATCAGCCAGATGAAGACCATCGAGGACGGGGCCGAGAACCAGCGCATGCGCACCACCGAGACGGCCACGGCCATGGACGAGATGAACGCCACCGTGCTGGAGATCTCGCGCAACGCCTCGGCGGCGTCGCTGGAGGCCGACAAGATGCGCGACACCGCGCTCACCGGAAAGGACGTGGTGAACCGCGCCGTCACGGCCATCGGCTCGGTGCACACCGTTTCCTCGCGCATGCGCGAGCAGATGGGCGAGCTGGGCAAGAGCATCCAGGACATCGGCAGGGTGCTGGAGGTCATCACCGACATCGCCGACCAGACCAACCTGCTGGCCCTCAACGCCGCCATCGAGGCCGCCAGGGCCGGAGACGCCGGGCGCGGGTTCGCGGTCGTCGCCGACGAGGTGCGCAAGCTGGCCGAAAAGACCATGACCGCCACCAAGGAGGTCGGCGACGCCATCAGCGGGGTTCAGGACGGGGCGCGCCGCAACATCGAGAACGTCAACGCCGCCACCGGGGCCATCGACGAGGCCAATCGCCTGGCTGGGGAGTCCATCGCCGCGCTGGACGAGGTGCTCACGCTCTCCTCGGTCACCTCCGACCAGATCCGCTCCATCGCCACGGCGGCCGAGGAACAGTCCGGCGCCAGCGGCGAGATCGACCACGCGGTGAAGGACATCATGGCCGTGGCCGGGGAGGCCATGGACTCCGTGGCCCGCTGCCGGACCACGATCGACGAGATGGCCAGGCTCTCGGAGGAGTTCCGGCGCATCGTGCGCGGCCTGACCGCCTAGTCCCGGTATTCCTTCTGGATGGCCAGGATGCCCGGGAAGCTGGCCAGGAACACGTCGTAGAGCGCGGGGTCGAAGTGCGTCCCCCTGCCCTTCTGCATGATCTCCATGGCCGTTTCGTTGCTGAAGGGCGGCTTGTAGGGGCGGCGGGTGGTCAGCGCGTCGAACACGTCGGCCAGCGCGCAGATGCGCCCGAAGAGCGGGATGTCCTCGCCCGTGAGCCCCTGCGGATAGCCCGAGCCGTCCCAGCGCTCGTGGTGCGACATGGCGATGACCGCGCCGCTCTCCAGGTACTTTGACGAGCCGCCGGTGAGAATCTTGGCGCCGATCTCCGCGTGGGTCTTCATGATCTCCCACTCGTCCGGGTCGAGCTTGCCCGGCTTGAGCAGGATGGCGTCGGGAATGCCGATCTTGCCGATGTCGTGCATGGGGCTGGAGTTGAGGATCAGGTCCACGTTGTCGGCGTCCAGGCCGCTCTTCTCGGCGATGTGCGCGCAGTAGCGGCTCATGCGCATGATGTGGCTGGCGGTGTCCTCGTCCTTGTATTCCGCGGCGGAGGACAGCTTCTGGATGGTTTCGATGTGCGCGGAGAGCGTGGCCTGGCGGGCCATTTCCAGGTCGGCCAGGGCCTCGCGCAGGGTGCGCGTCTTCTCGGCCACCATCAGCTCCAGGTGCGCCTGGTAGCCCTTCACCTCGTCGTGGTAGGCCTTCATGCGCAAGAGCGAGTTCATGCGCACGCGCAGCTCGGTGGCGTCGATGGGCTTGGCCACGAAGTCGTTGGCCCCGGACTCCACGGCCTTGAGCCGGTCCTCCTTGGCCGTGAGCGCCGTGACCATGACGATGGGCAGGTCGGCGAAGGTGGCGTTGGCGCGCACCGCCCGGGCCACGGTGAACCCGTCCATGTCCGGCATCATGATGTCCAGCAGGATGAGGTCGAAGGTGACGTCCAGCATCGCCAGCGCGGCCTTGCCGGATTCGGCCGTCACGCAGTCGAAGCCGAAGGACTTGAGCAAGCCTTCCAGCACCTTGCGGTTTATCAACTCATCGTCGACCACAAGGATTTTCTTCTTGGTATCCGGCATGTCGCGCTCGCTGTGTCCAGGATGGGGGGGACAACCCAATAACGGTCCCAACCTATCGGTTCGGGCACCGGGAATCAACTGAATAGGCAGTCGGTACCCTCGACGCAGCCGAACCCCAGGGTCATGGCCGCCAGGCGCAGATCCTGCGGCAGACCTCCGGCGCAGCTCAGGCGCTTGCCCTGCTGGCGAAAGGTGGCCGAGGCCGAGCACAACAACTGCAGCAGCAGCACGTCGTGGCGCACCGCGCCCTTGGCCTCGATCTGCGTGTCTCCGCAGTTGGTCAACGCCGCCAGCAGCGCGCTCTTCAGGTGCTCCAGCGAGCGTCCGGTCATGTCCGCTGGCAGCACCACGCGCCCCGTGCCGCCTTCGGCCTCAAGCGAAACCGTGCCGAACATCTCGTTCCAGCACTGCGCCTGGCTGATCTCCACGGCGTCCCCGGCCTCGTCCAGCCCCCGGACCTTGTCCGCGGGCAGGCGCACCAGGGAGGCCACGTACTTCTGCTCCAGGATGGTGGCGAAAAGCACGTAGAACGGGATGCGGTTCTCGAACTCGTCCAGCCCGCCCACGGCCTCAAAGTCCAGCTTGCAGTCCACGATGCGGCCCGTGTCGGTCAGGGTGCGCATGATGTCCAGCGGCATGGTTCCCCTGCCGTGCAGGTCGTGGATGAGGTCGAACTCCAGCAGGTAGATGTCGTAGCCCCCGTGCCGGGCCTGCTCCAGGCTCACGGGGTCGATGACGAAGATGCCGGAGCGGCCCACCGGGATCTCCTTGGGCGGGGCGTTCTGCCCCGCGCCCTTGCCCTTGGCCGCGAACAGTCCCTCCAGCCTGGCCACCTGCTCGTCGATGGACATGGACTCGCTTTCGGACACGTTGCCCACCATCTCGGTGAGCCTGTCGAAGCCGCCCAGCAGCACGCCGATGAGCTCCTTGCTCACCTGGACCTCCCCGGAGCGGACCATGTGCAGCACGTTTTCCAGCTTGTGGGCCAGGGCCTTCATGTTGTCCAGGCCGAGCATGCCCGCGCCGCCCTTGATGGAATGCGCCGCGCGGAACACCCGGTTCACCAGCTCGGGGTCCTGGTGGTCGCCCGCGGCCTCCATGTCCATCAGCGAGGTCTCGATGTCGCCCAGGTGTTCCAGGCAGTCCTCGACAAAGCCGGGGACCAGGTCGTTCAGTTCGAAGCTCATGCGTCCTCCTGCTGCCTGGCGGCCCTAGGCCTTGGCCACGGACATGTGCTTGTCGATGCGCATGAGCGTGAGCAGATGGTGGATTTCCGGCCCGACGGCGACGAGCATGAGCCGCCCCTGGGCCTTGGTGAGCGAATTGTGGGCGGCCACAAGCAGGCCGATGCCCATGGAGTCGATGCTGCGCACCGCCGAAAAATCCAGGGTCAGTTCGCGCGCGCCACCGGCGATGAGGGTTTTGAACTCCTCGCGCAGGGTGGGCACCTCCTGGGCCGTGATCTTCTCGGGCATGGGAATGGTCCGCAGGGGGGCTGCTTCGGTCATACCACCGTCCTCCATGGCGACGCGTTTCGTGAGCAGCACGGCGTTTCCGCTTGGGCTGAACTCCACCGCGTCGGCGTAGTTTTTCATGATGAACACGCCCCGGCCGGATTCGCTGTCGGGCTCCGGAGCAGATTGCACGAGTCGGGACTTCCAGTCAAAGCCCGGGCCGTCGTCCTCAACGCGCAGGCTCACCTGCCCGGGCGTGAACATCAGCTCGGCTCGCACCTCGCCGGAGGCCGACCGGGGCGCGCCGTTGTTCAGCGCATTGAGCAGCGCCTCGCGGGCCAAGAGCTCCATGTCGAAAAGCAGTTCCGGCTGGCCGCGCTCCGCAAGGCAGCGGACGATCGCGTCCACAGCTGGCTGAACCAGCTCGACCCCGCCGCGCAGCGTGAGCGACACGCCCGAAGGGGTGCGGTTCACAACCAGCCCGGCTGTCATCAGACCTCCAGGCCCAGGAGGAGCACATCGTCCCTTGGCGCGGCCCCGCCCAGCAGATTGCTGGCCAGCGCGGGAACCGCCGCCGCCAGTGGCATCCCGGCGCAGGAGGCCATGGCCCCGGCGAAAGCGGCGCTCCAGGCCTGGCCCGCGGCGTGCCCGCCGCCCACGCCCTGGCCCAGGCCGTCGGTATACAGGAAAAAGAGGTCGCCGGGCCGCACCACGCCGGTCACGGGCTCGGCGTCGAGCTGCGGGAACAGCCCCACCGGCGTGCCGCCCAGGCCCAGCTCGGCGAACCCGCCGGAAAGCGAGGCGAACACGGGCGGGTGCCCGGCGCAGCACAGCTCGTAGGTGCCGGCCATGCGGTTCACGCGCAGGTAGGCGGCGGTGAGGTAGGTCTCGTCCGTGGTGATGGAGAACAGGATGCGGTTCATCTCCGCCAGGGTCTGAAGCGTGCCCGTGGCCGGGGCAGCGTGCTGGCGGAACAGGGCCTTGAGCGAGGAGGTCAGGAAGGAGGCCCCCAGGTCGTGCCCGCTGATGTCGGCCACGAAATAGGCGCACTCTCCCCCGCCGAAGTCGATGACGTCGTAGAAGTCGCCCCCGGCCTCCAGGATGGGCAGGAAGCGCACCTGGAACCGGGCTTCCGGCACTTCCTCCGGGCGCACCAGCAGGGCCAGCTGCGCGGCCTGGATCTGGCCCAGGCGCTCGGCCTGCTGGTCGATGATGCTGCCCTGCCTGCGCGTGAACTCCAGGTGCGTGCGCACGCGCGCCACCACCTCCTGGGTGCGGAAGGGCTTGGTGATGTAGTCCACCGCGCCCAGGTCCAGGCCCTCCAGCTTGTGGCTGTCCTCGGAAAGGCAGGTGACGAAGATGACGGGGATGTGCTCTGTGGAGGCGTCGCGGCGCAGCTCGCGGCAGGTGTCGAAGCCGCTCATGTCCGGCATCATCACGTCCAGCAGGATGAGATCGGGCCGCTCCGCGCGGGCGAGCTCCAGCGCGCTGGCGCCGTTTTCCGCGGTCAGGATGCGGTAGCCGGACTTGCCGAATATGCCTTTCAGGACATGGATATTGAGCGGCTCGTCGTCAACGAGGAGCAAGGTCGCGCTGCGATCGGACATGGTAAAGCTGACTCCCTGCGGGCCGCCTGGGCCACGACTGCGTTATCGGCCAAATCCGCTCACAGATTATCGTTCCAGGCGAATTCCGCAAGACAAAATTGCGCAGAACCGCGCGCCGGGCCTAGCCGGGCCTGCGGCAGGAAAAAACCGCGCCCTCGGTGTGCGGCGAACTCTTGAACCCGGTCATGGCGTGCAGCGCTCCGGCCTCGAATCCGGCCCCGGCCAGCATCTCCAGGAAGGACCTTCCCGGAACCGCGCCGTCCAGTCACCTGGCCCAGGACTTGCCGCCGTCCAGCGGGCAGGACTGGGGCGGTACTCCGGTGAGGACCTGGTCCGCCACCTGGAGGCGCCCGCCGGGCTTGAGCACGCGGAAAACCTCGGCCAGGACCGCGGGCTTGTCGGCGATGAGATTGATGACTCCGTTGGAGATCACAAGGTCGAAGGTCCCATCGCCGTACGGCAGCCCCTCGCCCTCCACGGTGCGGAACCGCACGTTGGCGACCCCGGCCAATGCCGCGTTTTCGCGCGCGCGCTGCACCATCTCCGGGCTCAGCTCCAGGCCGTCCACCTGCCCCGGAGCGGCCAGACGCGCCGCGATGAGCGAATCCACGCCCGCCCCGCTGCCCAGGTCCAGAACACGGTCGCCCTGCGCGGGCAGGCCGGACAGGAAGGGGTTGCCCACGCCGCAGTAGCAGCGCAGCGTCTCGGCGGGCAGCCAGCCCCAGAGCTCCTGGGGATAATCGAGGCCGCGCAGGCCCGCCTCGCCGGTAGGATAGTCGAAGTGTCCAGAAGGGTCGCGGGCGACCTCGCGGAAGCGCTCCAGCAGGGCAGTGCGCAGGGTCTCCGGGGCGGGCTTGGGGCTGGTGTTTGCGAACATGGCGGTCTCCTTCTTGAGAAGATAGCGCCGCGCAGGAATTCACACAAACATTTTATGCATTTGCATTCACTATGCCTGCCATAGGCAAACCGCCGCGAACTAGTGCACAAGGCCCATGAATTTCAGGACCTCGAAGGTGAACGCGGCCACAAGACCGGAGGCGGGGATGGTGATGATCCAGGCGATGACCATGTTTCCAGCCACACCCCAGCGCACGGCGGAGAGGCGCTTGGAGGCGCCCACACCCAGCACCGAGGTGGAGATGACGTGGGTGGTGCTGATGGGCGCGCCGAAGTGGCTGGCCCCGGTGATGACCAGCGCGGCGGCGGTCTCTGCGGCGCAGCCGTGGATGGGTTCGAGCTTGAAGATCTTGTGGCCCATGGTCTTCACGATCTTCCAGCCGCCGGTGGCGGTGCCCAGGCCCATGGCCAGCGCGCACATGATCTTGACCCAGATGGGGATCTCGATGGCCGGGATCTCGTGGAAGATGAACAGAGCCAGGGTGATGATGCCCATGGTCTTCTGGGCGTCGTTCTGGCCGTGGCTGGTGGCCATGAAGGCCGAGGACACGATCTGCAGCTTGCGGAACAGGGCGTTGACCTTGTTCGGCTTGGAATTGCGGAAGGTCCAGGACAGCACCACCATGAGCAGGTAGCCGCAGAAGAACCCGGCCATGGGCGAGAGGATGAGCGGGATGAGCACCTTGTGGTAGATGGAGGAGAAGTTCAGCGAGTTGAAGCCGTTGTAGGCCACGGCAGCGCCCATGAGCCCGCCGATGAGCGCGTGCGACGAGGACGAGGGCAGGCCCAGGTACCAGGTCAGCAGATTCCAGAAGATGGCCCCGCACAGCGCCGCCAGCACCAGCGCCTGGCAGCCCGCGACCATGTCCGTGTTCACGATGCCGCTGCCGATGGTCTTGGCCACCTGCTCGCCCATGAAGGCGCCCGCGAAGTTCAGCAGCGCGGCCATGATCACCGCGGCCTTGGGCGAAAGCACCTTGGTGGACACGATTGTGGCGATGGCGTTGGCGCTGTCGTGGGCGCCGTTGGTGTAGTCGAAGAACAGCGCCACGGCCACGATGGCCACGAGCAGGACCGGAATCTCAAGCATTTTTCAGCACCACGCCTTCGATGATGTCGGCCAGGCCCTCGGCCCTGTTCACGGCCTGCTCGATGCGGTCGTAGATGTGCGTCCACTTGACGATCTCCATGACGGAATCGAAGCCCGTGAGCTTGATGTCGTACACCTCGCCCAGGGCCACCAGCAGGAGCATCTCGCACTCGTACTTGAGCGCCTTCACCGTCTTCACGCCGTCCTCGACGGTCTTGCGGTGGCTCAGGCGGTCCAGCATGCGGCCGATCTCCTCGACCATGGCGGTGAGGTTCTTGACCAGCTTCTTGGCCGGGAACTTGATGAACTGGAAGTCGTACAGGCCGATGCGGGTGGAGATGGCCTTGATGAGATTGAGCAGGTCTTCCTGGGCGATGTTGATGTCGTGGATGTCTTCGCGGTCGATGGGGGTGATGAAGGTCAGCGAGAGCTGCTTGGCGATGCTGCGCGACAGCGCGTTGCCCTGCTCCTCGATGAGGTTGATGGATTTGCACTTGTTCTCGACGTCGGCGAACTCCTGGAAGATGCCGTTGAGCACGAGCACGGCCTCGCGCAGCTTGTCGTTCTGCTGGGCGAAGAGTTCGAAGAACTGCACTTCCTTGGGGAAAAAGCTGAAGCCCATAGGCTCTCCTTGTGCGGTGGCTGGGTGGCCTCATGGGGGGCCTCCCGGATTGGGTTAGGCATGATATCCGGCTCGGGGCGCTCTGCCAAGCCCTGCGCGCGAACCTTTGCGCATGGCCCCGCACCTCCCGCTTCCTTGACAGGGTGTGGGTATTGTCGCAGAACGGTTCAATGAAAGGAATGGCTCATCGCTCTATGCCCGCCGAGACTCTGCATTCCCTTGCGGCCTCCATGCGGCATGACGCCTTCACCATAGCGAGAGACGAAAAAAGCCGATCCCTTTCGGAATCGGCTTCTGTGGTTTCGTGGTGGGTCACCAAGGAATCGAACCTTGAACCTCCGGATTAAGAGTCCGCTGCTCTACCAATTGAGCTAGTGACCCACGAAGTGCTCCGCTCGTTGACGTCGCGAAGAGGTGTTTATGTGTCGGGCCCCGGTTTGTCAAACGATTTTTCTCGGGACATGCAAAAAAATGCTGAAGAAAATCTCAACATGCTTATTTTTCACGATTTATTTGATTTGCTCGCTTTCCGGGAGCCTGTTTGCCCAGCAAAGGCACGAGGACTACCCGCTCACGACACAGTGGAAGCTCTACCGGCATCCCCTTGAGGGCGGGGGCGCGGGCCTGGTGGCCGTGCTGTTCCTGGAACCGGACAAGGGCTGGTACACCTACACGGACAACCCCGGCGGCATGGCCAAGCCCACGCGTATCGAGGCGTCCCTGTCCGGGGGCGGCCAGCTTGTGACCGTGTACCCCCCCGGCAAGGCCAAGGACGATGTGGTCAACCCCGGCAGCACCGTCAATGCCTTCGAGGGCCGCACGCCCATCCTGTTCCCGCTGCCGGAGGGGGCCAAGGCCCCGCTGGCCGTTGCGGCCAAGGTCGACCTGCTGCTGTGCACCACGGACAAATGCCTGCCCACGCGCCTGGAGCTGCGCCAGGAGTTCAAGCCCCAGCCCGCGCCCGGCGATGCGGCCAAAGAGCCCTGGTGGCCGCTGCTGGCCAAGGCGCTGGCGGCGGCGAAGACCCCCAAGGCCCAGGCCGCCCCCGCGCCTGCGGCGGAGCCGGTGGCCGAACCGGTGGCCGAATCGGCAGGCGCCCCAGCCCCCCAACAGATCGGAGACTGGAGCGGGCTCAAGCCTCGGTATCTCCAGCCCTCGCTGGAGGTCACGGGTCTGGCCAAGGCCGTGTTGCTGGGCCTGCTGGCGGGCCTGCTGCTGAACTTCATGCCCTGCGCGCTGCCGGTCATCAGTCTCAAGTTGTCCGCCCTGCTGGCCGGTGGGGCGTATGCCAGCGAACGAGAGCGCCGGGGCAAGATCCGCGAGCACTTCCTGTTCCTGGCGCTGGGGGCCATGCTCTACTTCCTGCTGCTGGCCGCGCTGTTCAGCCTCACCGGGCTGGCCTGGGGCCAGATCTTCCAGAAGCCGGAGGTGGTGCTGGGACTCACGCTGCTGGTCTTCGGCCTGAGCCTGTCGCTCCTGGGCCTGTTCAGCCTGCCGGTCATCGACCTGAAGTTCGACCAGATGACCGCCCGGCCCAGGCTGCAGGCCCTGTTCACGGGCATGCTCACCACGCTCTTGGCCACCCCGTGCAGCGGGCCGTTCCTGGGCGGCGTGCTGGGCTGGGCCCTGCTCCAGCCCACGGCGATCATCGCCACGGTGCTCACCAGCATCGGCCTGGGCATGGCCACGCCGTATCTGGTCATGGTGGCCTTTCCCGGCCTGGCGCGGCATTTCCCCAAGCCCGGCCCCTGGACGGGCCACGTGGAGCGGGCCGTGGCCCTGTTCCTCATGGGCACCTGCATCTATCTCTTGAACATCCTGCCCAAGACCATGCTGGTGCCCGCGCTGGTGCTGCTGCTGCTCACGGCGGTGGCCGCCTGGCTGTGGGGCCAGGCCGGGCCGGGCCTGGACGGCAGGCGCTCCGTGCTGATGAAGGCCGGCGCCGTGCTGCTGGTGGCGATCGGCCTGTACTGGGCGGTGCAGCCCGAGGCCAAGGCCCCGTGGGAGCGCTACTCCGACGCGACGCTCTCCGCCGCCCTGGGCCGGGACACGGTGGTGGTGGACTTCACCGCCGACTGGTGCCCCACCTGCAAGGTGCTGGAGCAGACCAACCTCACGCCCTCGCGCCTGAACGGCCTGAAGGACCGCTACGGCGTGCGCCTGCTGCGCGCCGACCTCACCGAGCGCAACCCCGAGGCCGAGGCCTTGTTGCAATCGCTGGGCAGCAAGAGTATCCCGCTCATTGCCGTGTTCCCCAAGGCCCGCCCGGACAGCCCGCTCGTGCTGCGCGACCTGTTCACGCCCGAGCAGCTTGAGGAGGCCGTGCGCCAGAGCACGTCCGACTAATCCCATATCGAATGGAGGAGCCGCCCATGCTCTCGTTCACCTTCCACATGCCCACAGCCCTCGTGTTCGGCCCCGGCAAGCTCGACGACCTGGAAAAGACGCCCCTGCTGCCCGCGGGCAAGAAGGCCATGATCCTGGTGGGCCAGAGCGGCAACGTGGTGCGGCAGGGCTACCTAGACCGCGTGCTGGGCCTGCTCTCCGCGCGCGGCGTGGCCTGCACGGTGTTCGACTCCGTGCGCGCCAACCCCCGCGCCGAGGACGTGGACATTGCGGCGGCCAAGGCCCGCGACATGGGCGTGGAGTTCCTGGTGGGCCTGGGCGGCGGCAGCGTCATCGACACGGCCAAGTGCGTGGCCCTGGCCGCGGCCAACGAGGGCCCGTTCTGGATCAGCATCCAGTCCGGCGCGTGGGACGGCGCAAAAGCCCTTCCCATTGTCGCCATTCCCACCACCGCCGGTACCGGCACCGAGACCAACCGCGTGGCCGTGGCCTGCGGTCCGGAGGGCAAGCGCGGCTTCGTGCATCCCGGCTTCGCCCCGGCCCTGGCCATCGTGGACCCGCAGCTCTCCTCCTCCTGCCCGCCCCGGCTCACGGCGCTCACCGGCATGGACGCCTTCTTCCACGCCGTGGAGTGCTTCCTGTCCAGGGTGCACCAGCCCATGACCGACATGCTCTGCCTGGAGGCCGTGAGCCTCATCGCGCGGTTTTTGCCCACGGCGGTGGAGGACGGCAGCGACCTCAACGCGCGCACGGCCATGGCCTGGGCCAGCACTGCGGCGGGCATGTGCCTGACCATCTCCTCGCCCATTTCCCAGCACTCGCTGGAATATTCCTTCAGCGGCTCCAACCCGGACTCGCCCCACGGCGGCGGGCTGGTGGTGCTCTCGCGGCCCTACTTCGCCCGGCTGGCCCAGCTGGCGGAAAACGACGAGGAAACCTACGAGCGGCTGCTGAACCTGGCCGTGGCCATGGGCTTCGGGCTGGAGGAGGACGCCGAGGAGCACCCCTTCCTCACGGCGCTGGAGGCGCTCATCGAGGCCTCCGGGCTGGGCGACCTGCACCCGGAGGAGTTGGGCTTCAGCGAGGACCAGGTGGAGGAGTTCACCCAGGCGGCGCTGGCGCTGGTGAACACCCGGGGCTTTGTGAACACGCCCGCGGCCATGACCGCCGACGACCTGCGCGAGATCTACCAGGCGGCCTTCGACAGGCGGTAAGGTTTAGGTTCGCTCCCACCAGGCGCGCACCAGCTCCGGCAGGCGGGCCAGGCCCTCCACGCGCAGCCAGCGCACCTCCGGCTCCTTGGCGAACCAGGTGAGCTGGCGCTTGGCGTAGGCGCGCGTGTTGCGGTACCAAAGGTCGCAGGCCTCCTCCAGCGTGGCCTCGCCCAGGATGTGGGCCAGGAGCTCCTTGCAGCCGATGCCGCTGTACCCCGGTGCCTCGCGGTCCGGGCAGGCCTCCCAGGCGTTGCGCACCTCGGCCAGCGCCCCGCGCTGAAGCATCACGCCGATGCGGGCCTTGAGCCTGGGCTCCAGCTCGCGCAGGGTGGTGGAAATGCCGACCTTGCACAGCTCCACGCCCTCGTCGCCCTGGCGCTGCTCCTCGAACCAGGCCGAGAGCGGCTTGCCGGTGCCCAGGAGCACCTCCAGGGCCCGGGCGATGCGCTGGGTGTCGTTGGGATGCAGGCGCGCGGCGGTCACGGCGTCGCCCTTGGCCAGGTCGGCGTGCAGGGCCTGCGGGCCCTCCTTGCCCATGCGCTCCAGCACCCAGGCGCGCACCTCCGGCGGAATGGGCGGAATCTCCGCCAGCCCGCGCTCCAGCGCGCGCACGTACAGCCCCGTGCCGCCCACCAGCACCGGAACCCGGCCCTCCTCCGTGGCTTTCGAGATCTCAGCCCGCGCCAGTTCGGCGAAGCGGGCGGCGGTCATGGGCTCGGCGGTGGGCACGAAGCCGTACAGCCGGTGCGGGCAGACGTCCTGCTCGTGGGCCTCGGGCTGGGCGGTGACGATGGGGAAATCGCGGTAGACCTGGCGCGAGTCGTAGTTGATGACCGCCACGGGCATGGCCCCGGCCAGGGCCAGGGCCCCCTCGGTCTTGCCGGAGCCCGTGGGCCCCAGGATGCACACCGCGCGCAGGCCGGACATGGGGATCAGCAGCCCCCGCCGGTCTCGGCGTGCTTCTGCACGAGCCGCTGGTACACGGCCTCGGGCACCAGCCCGCGCACGTTGCCGCCGCGCAGCGCCACCTCCTTCACGATGGTGGAACTCAGGTACATCCACTTGTAGTCGGTCATGAGGAACACGGTCTGCACCTCTCGGGACAGGCGGCGGTTCATCAGCGCCATCTGGAACTCGTACTCGAAGTCGGACACCGCGCGCAGCCCGCGCAGGATGGCCCCGGCCCCCCGGTGCACCACGTAGTCCACCAGCAGGCCGTCGAAGGGCTCCACCAGGATGCGCGGCTCGCCGGAGAAGGCCTCCTGGGCCATGGCCACGCGCTCCTCCAGCGCAAAGCAGGTCTTCTTGGGCGTGCTCTTGGCCACGGCCAGCACCACGGTGTCGAAGATCTTGAGCCCGCGCTTGATGAGGCTCATGTGGCCGTAGGTCAGGGGATCGAAGGTGCCGGGATAGATGGCGAGCCTTGGGTCGAGTTCAGCCACAGCAGTATCCTCGTCTGCCCGTAGAGCCTTTCGGCCTGCGGGATGAGTTGGGAGGGGGGCTCCCCCACTTCGGCCCGCGCCTCCACCTCGGCCACCACGAAGGCCTCGGGGGCGATCCAGCCGCGTTCCAGCGCCTTGGCCAGGGCCGGGGGCAGCAGATCCTTCCCATAGGGCGGGTCGATGAAGATCAGATCATACGCCACATCCGGCGTTTTGTTCAAGAGCTGGAACAGATCGCCGGAGAGCACGCGCGCCCGCTCCGGCCCCAGGCCCAGCTCGGAGAGCGTGCGCTTGATGCAGGCCACGGCGCGGGGGTTCTTCTCCACCAGGCAGGCGTGCGGCGCGCCGCGGCTCAAGCTCTCCACCGCCAGGCTGCCGCTGCCCGCGAACAGGTCCAGCACGCGGGTATCGGGCCAGTGCACCCCGCGCGCCTCCAGCATGGAGAAAAGGGCCTGGCGCACCTTGGCCGTGGCCGGACGATAGCCCGGCCCCTCCACGGTGCGGATCTCCCGGCCTCCGAATTCCCCTGCGATGACGCGCATACCTCGCTCCTACAGCTCGCTGATGAGCTCCACCATGCGCCGGTTCAGGTCCAGGAAGCGGTCGCGCAGCTCGGTCTGGGCCACCCAGGGCCTGTCCTTGGCCCGCTCCATGCGCTTGTGGAACTCGGCCACCAGGTTCTTGGAGTCGGCCATGAGGAAGTCCCAGTCGATGCGCGGCTCGGCGCGGGTCTCGTCCAGCACGGGCACCATGTCCTTGCCGGGCTTGAGCGTCAGCTCCTCCAGGTACTGCGGCACGTGCACGGAAAGGCCCAACTGGTCGTGGATGAGCCCGGAGAGCGTGGTGAGCGCCTTTTCCTCGCCGTGGATGAGGATGACCTGGGTCTGCTTGCCGTCGAAGCTCTTCAGCCAGGTCAGGATCTCCTCCTGCCCGGCGTGGGCGGAGAAGCCGCCGATGGTGAAGATCCTGGCGGCGATGGCGATCTCCTCGCCGAAGATGGTGATGCTCTTGGCGCCGTCCACGATCTTGCGGCCCGGCGTGCCCACGCCCTGGTAGCCGCAGAACACCACGGACGCGCCCTTGCGCCAGAGGTTGTGGCGCAGGTGGTGGCGGATGCGCCCGGCGTTGGCCATGCCGCTGGCCGAGATGATGATGGCCGGGCCGGTAAGGGCATTGAGCGCGCGCGATTCCTCGGTGCTCTGGCTGAAGCGCAGGTTGGGCAGGGAGAGCGGGTTCTTCCCGGCCTTCAGCAGGGCCTGGGCGTCGTCGTCGAAATACTGCTGGTGCTTGCGGAAGATCTCCGTGGCCTGGATGGCCAGCGGGCTGTCCAGGTACACGGGCATGTCCGCGGGCAGCTTGCCCTCCTGCGAGAGCAGGAACAGCGTGTACAGGATCTGCTGGGTGCGCTCCACGGCGAAGGCCGGGATGATGACCTTCTCGCGCTTTCCGTAGCTGTAGGCGATGGCCTCGGCCAGTTCGCCGCGGCTGGACTCGGTGCTCTTGTGGTTGCGGTCGCCGTAGGTGGACTCCAGCAGCACGTAGTCCGCGCTGCCGCCGGTGCTGGGGTCGCGCACGATGAGCTGGTCGGGCCTGCCCAGGTCGCCGGAGAACACCATCTTGGTGGGCTTGCCGTCCTCCACGCAGGTGATCTCCAGGAAGGCCGACCCCAGGATGTGCCCGGCGTCGCGGTAGGTCACGCGGATGCCCGGCGCGGGCTCGAAGGTGGTGTCGTAGTCCACCTTGTGGATGAGCGGGAAGGTGGCCAGGGCGTCCTGGGTGGTGTACAGCGGCTGGGCCTGCATGTCGGCGCGGCGCTCCACCAGCGGGAAGGCGGTCTTGGCCTGGCCCTTGCCGCGGCGCTCGCCCGTGGTCTGGGGCGGGGGCGGCGGGGCCTGGAACTTGCCCTTGCGCAGGCCGCGGCGCTGGCGCTGCTCGGCCTCCATCTCCTGGATGTGGGCGCTGTCGAGCAGCAGGATCTGCATCAGGTCGCTGGTGGGCGGGGTGGCGTAGATGCGCCCCGAAAAGCCCGCGCCCACAAGCCGGGGCAGAAGCCCGATGTGGTCGATGTGCGCGTGGGTGACGAGCACGAAATCTATGGTCTCGGGGCTGTAGTTGTCCATGCGCAGGTTGCGCTTCTCGATCTCGGCATTGCCCTGGTGCATGCCGCAATCCACGGCGAAGCGGGCGCCCCCGGCCTCCAGGATGTAGCACGATCCCGTGACGGCCTGGGCCGCGCCCAGAAAGCTGATCTTCATGGACACCTCATTGACGGTGGTTGGCGGGAGGCAACGAAAAAATCCTCGCCGTCCGGTCGCTTCCAGTCGCCGTCCTTTCCGTGTACAAGGGTTGCGGCGCGCGCCCCGGCAAGAAGTCCCCTCTACCCTCGAATCACGCCGGGCCGCAACCACTTTCACCACCAGGAGACGCCAATGCCCGCATCCAAGCAGTACCTCATCGACGACCTCTCCATGCAGGAGTCCTGGCGCCTGTTCAAGATCCTCTCCGAGATCGTGGACGGCTTCGAAACCCTGAACGACATCGGCCCGGCGGTTTCGGTGTTCGGCTCCGCCCGCGTGGGGCCCGAGGAGGCCTGGTACAAGAAGACCGAGGAGCTCTCGCGCCTGCTGGTGGAGGGCGGCTTCACGGTCATCACCGGCGGCGGCCCGGGCCTCATGGAGGCCGGGAACAAGGGCGCGTTCGAGGCCGGTGGCAGCTCCGTGGGCCTGCACATCCACCTGCCGCTGGAGCAGAAGAACAACCAGTTCCTGACCACCCGCTGCGACTTCCGCTATTTCTTCGTGCGCAAGCTCATGTTCATCAAGTACGCCATGGCCTACATCGCCATGCCCGGCGGCTTCGGCACGCTGGACGAGCTCTCCGAGGCCCTCGTGCTCATCCAGACCAAGCGCATCAAGAAGTTCCCCATCGTGCTCATGGGCAAGGACTTCTGGGCCGGGCTGGTGGACTGGTTCAAGGCCCGGCTGGTCACCGACGGCTACTGCAATCCCAAGGACCTGGACCTGTTCCTGGTCACGGACTCCTGCGAGGAGGCCGTGGAGCACATCCGCAGGCACGTGATCATCTGATGAACGCTCCCGTCCAGCTGGCGCGCACCTTCGACGACAGGCGCGCCCTGCTCTTCGGCCTGGGCACGGTGCTCATCTGGAGCACCGTGGCCTCGGCCTTCAAGATCGCGCTGCGCCACCTGGACCACCTGCAGCTCCTGCTCGTGGCCGATGTCGTCTCCGTGCTGACGCTGGGCGCCATCCTGGCCGTTCAGGGCAAGCTCGGCCTGCTGCGCACCCTCACCAGGGGCGAGCTCCTGCGCAACGCGGCGCTGGGCGCGCTCAACCCCTTCCTGTACTACCTCATCCTGTTCAAGGCCTACGCCCTGCTGCCCGCACAAGTCGCCCAGCCGCTCAACTACACCTGGGCCATCACGCTTTCGCTCCTGTCCGTGCCGCTCCTGGGCCAGAAGCTCACCCGCCGGGACCTCGCCGCCATCTGCGTCAGCTACCTGGGCGTGGTGGCGCTCTCGGCCCAGGGCGACCCGGCGGCGCTGTTGCGGCTGGAGTTCGGCAGTCCGCTCGGGGTGGGGCTGGCGCTGGTCAGCACGCTGGTCTGGGCGCTGTACTGGATCGGCAACACGCGCATCGCCACGGACCCGGTGCTGGCGCTGTTCCTCAACTTCTGCGCCGCGCTGCCGCTGATCCTGGGGGCCACGCTCACGTTCTCGGAGCTGCCGCCGCTGACGCTTCCCGGGCTGTTGCCCGGCCTGCTGGCAGGCGCCTACGTGGGGGTGTTCGAGATGGGCGTGAGCTTCGTGCTCTGGCTCTCGGCCATGCGGCTGACCAGCAGCACAGCGCGCATCGGCAACCTCATCTTCCTGTCGCCCTTCCTGTCGCTGGTGCTCATCCACCTCATCCTGGGCGAGACCATCCACGCCACCACGCTAGGCGGGCTGGCGCTGATTCTGGGCGGGAATCTGCTGCAGAAGCGCCGGGGCTAGAAGGACCGCCTGCCGCTGACGAATCTACCGAGCAACTGCAGGTGGGCCTTCTCCTCGGCCGCCAGCAACCGGAACGCGGCGCCCAGCTCTTCGTCTTCCGCCTTGGCCGCGCGGCGGGTGTACAGGTCCAGCGCCTGGGCTTCGATGGCCATGGCCAGCTCCAGCGCCTCGCCCAAATCCGAGGGGTCGCTCATAAGGCCCAGGTACTCGTCAGCGCCCACGCCGCCCTCCAGGGTTCCGGACGGCATGCCGCCGCGCGCCAGGGCTTCGAAGGCCGCGTCGTCCACGAATCCCCGCTGCTTGCGGGCGCTGTTCAGGATGGCCGTGCGGTGGCGCACCTCGAACCCGGCCAGCCGGGCGAAGACGCCCTGCATCTCCTCGTCGGAGGCACGCCCGGACAGCGCCTGGTAGAAGGCCTCCAGCGCCAGTTCCATGCCCCAGGCCCGGGCCAAAGCCTCCAGCGGAGTCGCCGCGCCGAGCAGGCTGTCCAGGCCCAGGTCGCGCGGGCCGGTGGCCTGCGCCCCATTCCAGGCGCTCATGCCGCCCTTCATGCTCAGCACATCGGCAAAACCCGCCCCGGCCAGCATGTTCGCCCCGGCCAGGCTGCGCCCGCCGGAGAGGCAGTACACCAGCGCGGGCTTGGCCGGGTCCAGCTCGTCCAGGCGGTCGGCAAGCTCCGGCAGGGGGATGTGCACCGCGCCGGGCAGGTGGCCCTCCTCGTACTCGAAGTCCTGGCGCACATCGAGCAGCGTGCGCGCCCCGATGCGGGTGGACTCCAGGAAGGAGCGGGCCTCGTCGACGGAGATCTGGCGGACCGGACCGGACATGGAAACCTCCCGAAGATCAGGCGTGGTTGCGCAGCTTGAGCTCCGCCGGGTGGGGCCGCAAATACCACTGCCCGGCCAGATACTCCTGCCCGAATTTCCTCACGTAGTGGTTGAGCAAAGTCACAGGGACTATGAGCGGCAACAGTTCCCGGGCGTAGCCATCCAGCACTTCCAGCAGCTCGGCCTTCTCGTCCGGGGTCAGCTGCTTCTTGAAGTAGCCCATGACATGGGACAGCGCGTTGACGTTCTTCTTCACCGTGGCGGCGAGCCTGAGCCCCTCCATGAGCAGGGCCAGGTACTCCCCGGCCAGCTCGTCCAGGGCGCGGCCCTTGGCCTGGGCCACCATGCGACCGAGCGCCGTGTAGTGCCTGGGGCTGTGGGCCATGACCAGCAGCTTGTGCCGGGTGTGGAAGTCCACCAGCCCGCCCAGGGTGAGACCCTGCGCAGTGAGCTCGCGCCAGCGGTGCATGACGAACAGGCGCTCGATGAAGTTCTCGCGCAGGCCGGGATCGTTGAGCCTGCCCTCCTCCTCCACGGGAAGCCGGGGCAGGCGGCGCATCAGCGCGGCGGCGAACAGGCCCACGCCCTTGAGCTGGGCCATGCCGCCTTCCGGCGGGTACACCTTGACCCGCTCCATGCCGCTCGACGGCGAGCCGGACTTGAACACGAAGCCGCACAAAGGCAGCGCGGCCAATTCCTCCACGCGGGCCTCGGCCCAGGCCTGCATGCGCTCCGTGTGGTCCGCGCCTCCCTTGATGGTCACCAGCCGGGGCGCGGCGGGGTCGCCCACAAGGCGCATGGCCTCGCGCGGGACCGGCAGGCCGCACTCCACCTCCGGGCACACGGGCGCGTAGTCCACGAAGGCCCCCAGCCCGCCGACCAGGAAACGGTCCAGCTTGTGGCCGCCATCGTAGCGCACCTTGTCGCCCAGCAGGCAGCGGCTGATCCCCACGAGCGGCTTCATGCTCCCTCCTACAGAAGTCCCTGGTCCCAGTTGAACACGCTGGTGCGCGGCGCGCTCTCCAGGAACCGCGGCCAGTTCTCGCGAATGGCGCAGAAGTAGGCGTAGCCCGCCTTCTCCAGTTCCGCGCGCCTGGCGCTGATGTCCAGCTCCCAGCCGGGGAAGATCCAGTGGTTGCCGCCGAACTTGCGCACCCAGGCGGCCTCGCCGCGGGGGCTCAGGACCGGCTCCTCCAGGCGCACCTCCTCGGCCAGGATGCGCGTGATGCCCAGCGGCCAGAACCCGCCGGTGACGATGCCCAGCGGAATGGGCGAGAGCGCGGGCAGGGAGAGGATCTCCTCGCCGGAGAGCTCCGGGCTGACGAAGGCCGCCTGGAACCCGAGCTCGGCATACTGCGCCGCCGCCTGGCCGCTGGCCAGGTTGCAGAACGGCCCGGACACCAGGCGCAGGCCCTCGCGCTGCGGGAACAGCCCGGCCTGCCAGGGCGCGTTGCACACGAAGGTGCGCGCCCCACGTTCCCTCGCCTCGGCGATGATGCGGGCGTAGCGCTCCTCCTCGCCGGGCCAGATGACCGGCGGCAGCCACCACCAGACCTTGGGGGCCAGCCCGCGGGGCGTGTCCAGCAGGGCCGAGCGCTCCAGCCACAGGGCCACGTCCGGGGCCTTGGCGGATTTTCCAGCGCCCTTGGGCAGCGAGCGGAACAGCTGCATGTCCACGGGATTCTGACGCCGCGCCGGGGGAATGGGCCGGGGCGAGAAATCGGACGCCTCCTTTTCCGGGGCCTCCACGATGTTGCCCAGCTCGCGCTCCATGCCCGCGATGAGCTTCATCAGCTCCGGCTCGCGGCGGTCGATGAGGAACACCGGGGCCTTGCTCGGCGGGCCGAACTTGCCCCCCGTCTTCTCGTCGGCCCGGATATCGAGCCTGCCGCCCTTGGGCACGCGGCGGCGGATGGGAATGGTCTGGTGCCAGGGGTCGTCCTCGCAGCCCAGGCGGATGAGGTCGCCGGGCATGAGCTCGGCGCGGGTGGCCACGTGGCAGCGCCCGCCCGGCTCGCGCCGGATCTGGCCCACGAGCTGGCCCGAGGCGGTCTCCTGCTCCGGCCGCACCGGCGGATGGGGCCGCTGCGGCAGGAACACCCCGTGGGTGCCGGGCCGCCCCAACGCCTGCTCGATGAGGCTCAGGGCCGACTTGCGCACGGTGGCGTCGCCGGGCTGGTCGCGCAGCATGCGGTAGGCCGTCACCACATAATAGACGTAGTGCGGGCCCTTCTTGCGGCCCTCGATCTTCCAGGAGCCGATCTGCGGAATGTCCAGCAGCGGCTTGGTCAGCACGTCCAGCGACAGGTCCTGGCACGAGAACAGCCGCTCGGGCTTGCTTTTGGCCCCGCCTTGCCTGTACAAGCGGCGGCAGGGCTGGACACACCGCCCGCGCAGGCCGCTCTTGCCGCCGAAAAAGCTGCTCCACCAGCAGCGGCCGGACACGCAGTGGCACAGCGCGCCGTGGACGAACAGCTCCAGGCCCAGGCCCTCGGGGCAGGCCTCGGCCATGAGCTTGGCCTCGTCCAGGTTCAGCTCGCGCGGGAGCACCACGCGGCTGGCCCCCAGCTGCTTGGCCACGGCCAGGGCAGCGGGATGGGTGGCGTTGGCCAGGGTGGAGATGTGGATTTCGCCCTCGAATCCGGCCTGCCGGATGACGGGGATGAGGCCCAGGTCCTGCACGATGAGCGCATCGGGCCGGACCATGCGGGCCAGGCGCTCGATGAGGCCTCCGGCGGCGCGGGCGTCGCCGGGCTTGAGCAGCACGTTCATGGTCACGTACACGCGCACGCCCTTGGCGTGGGCGTACTGGGTGAGCGCGGCCAGCTCGCCCAGGCCGAAGTTCTTGGCCTGCATGCGGGCGGAGAAATGTTTCAGGCCCAGGTAGACGGCGTCGGCCCCGGCGGCAATGGCCGCCAGGAAGCTGGCGCGGTCCCCGGCGGGGGCCATGATCTCTGGGCGGTGCGGAGCGTTCTGCACGGGTGTCCTTGGCTGTATTGAGGTGAATTGGCGCCGTTTCATGAGGGACGGCGGACCATACGACAGGCGCACTTTAAGGAAGGTACATGGTGGTCAGAAATTGCCGTGAAGTCAAGGTGCTCTCCCTGCGCTTCCTGGGCGCGTGGGAAGACCCGAGCGACTTTGTGGAGCTTACCCTGGAAAACCCCGGCTGGCAGGGCTACAAGCCCGGCCAGTTCGCCATGATCCGCCCGCAGGACTGGGGGCTGGAGCTGAACTGGGGACGGCCCTTCTCCATCAGCCGGGTCGACGAGGACACCCTCACCTTCTTCTTCCAGGTGGTGGGGCGCGGCACAGCCCGCTTGGCCAAGCTGGCCGAGGGCGACACCGTGGCCGTGTGGGGCCCGCTGGGCAACGGCTTCTCCATGCCGGAGGAGACGCCCACCCTGCTCCTGGCGGGCGGCATGGGCCTGGCCCCCTTCCGCGGCTACATCGAGCGCCACCCCACGCCGGAGTTCCTGCGCCTGTTCTTCGCCCACCGCCCGTCCATCGATTGCTACCCCTTCATGGACATGGCGGGCAAGGCGCGTGCCGAGTCCCTGCAGGAGAAGTCGCCCGAGGACCTGCCGCTGATCATCGAGCGCATCAAGGCGCTCATGGACGAGAACCACGGCGGCGTCACGCTGGCCTGCGGGCCCACCCCGTTCCTGCGCACCATCCAGCAGCACGCCCTGGCCACGGGCCAGCGGGCCGAGCTCTCGCTGGAGAAGAGCATGGCCTGCGGCGTGGGCGCATGCCTGGGCTGCGTGTGCAAGGACGGCGACGGCAAACACGTGCAAGTCTGCGCGCGCGGCCCGGTCTTCAAGGCCGACGCCGTGCAGCTCTAAGGGAGGCCCGGAATGGATCTGCGCGTGGAATTCGCCGGGCTGGTGCTCAAGAACCCCATCATCACGGCCTCCGGCACCTTCGGCTTCGGCCTGGAATTCATGAATTTCGGCGACCTGAAGCGTCTGGGCGGCATCGTGGTCAAGGGCCTGTCGCTCAAGCCCCGCGAGGGCAACCCCATGCCGCGCATCGTGGAGACGCCCTGCGGCATGCTCAACGCCATCGGCATCCAGAATCCTGGCGTGGAGGTGTTCATCAAGGACAAGCTGCCGCTCCTGCCCTGGCGCGAAACCGCCGTCATCGCCAACCTGTACGCCTGCTCGGCGGAGGAGTTCGGCGACCTGGCGGGCGTGCTGGCGGCGGAGGAAGGCGTGGCGGCCCTGGAGGTCAACGTCTCCTGCCCCAACGTGAGCCAGGGCGGCTCGGCCTTCGGCCAGGACCCGGCGCAGATTTCCAAGGTCACGGAGGCGGTGAAGAAACGCGCCGCGGGCAAGCCGGTCATCGTCAAGCTCTCGCCCAACGTCACGGACATCGCCGCCTGCGCCCGCGCCGCCGAATCCGGCGGGGCCGACGCGGTGTCGCTCATCAACACGCTGCTGGGCATGGCCGTGGACATCGTGACCCGCAAGCCCAGGCTGGCCAACGTGGTGGGCGGGCTGTCCGGCCCGGCCATCAAGCCCGTGGCCCTGCGCTGCGTGTTCCAGGCCGCGCGCGCGGTCAAGATCCCCATCATCGGCATCGGCGGCATCGTCAGCGCCGAGGACGCGCTGGAGTTCATCACCGTGGGCGCGCACGCCGTGCAGGTGGGCACTGCCAATTTCCTCCGGCCGGACCAGAGTTTCCGCATCGTGGACGACCTGCAGCGGGTGATGCTCAAGGCTCGGGCGGCGAGCATGGAGGAGCTGCGCGGGAGCATCGTGCTGCCCGGCGCGTAAGGATTTTGCGGACCGGTGCATTTTTCGCTTGCCACCCGGCCCGATTCAGATTAATTGCAACTTCCTCGCGGAGAGGTGTCCGAGACCGGCCTAAGGAGCACGCCTGGAAAGTGTGTGTACCCGAAAGGGTACCGGAGGTTCAAATCCTCTCCTCTCCGCCACTTTTCTCTCAGTTTTTACATCCGGGGAAGCCGGACGGCGGGTTCGCCGTGAACCCCGTCAGGTCCGAAAGGAAGCAGCGGTAGCGGTCCGAGCCCGGGTGTCCGGTTTCCCTAAGAAGGGCGCAGCAATGCGCCCTTCTTTTTTGCCCAAAAGCGGCCGAAGACGTTTACAAATCCTCCCCGAGCTGGTAATTGACAACGACTTTTTTGATTACTCATGAAAATGCAGCACATTAACATTTGGAATTAATTTCACGAGAGGGAGATTCATGTTCACCAAACGCAGCAAATCCAAATTCACGCCCTACCTCTTCGCCCTGGCCCTCATCCTTTCGCTGCCCACCAAGTCCTTCGCGGGCGGCTTCGCCCTGTACGAGTATGGCGCCCGCGCCAACGCCATGGGCGGCGCCATGATCGCCCTGGCCGACGACGCCTCCGCCGTGGCCTATAATCCCGCTGGCATGACCCAGCTCCCCGGCACCCAGACCATGGTCGGCGCCACCGCCATCGTCCCCGTGGGCCAGGTGAGACACAACAACACCTCCTGGGACACCACCCACACCAACGTCTACCTGCCCCCCCACGCCTACCTCACGCACCAGCTCAACGACCGCGCCTGGTTCGGCATCGGCCTGTTCTCGCGCTTCGGCGTGGGCACGCAGTACGACAGCGACTGGGGCGGCGCGGGCAACATCTACAAAGCCGACCTCATGACCTTCTCCCTGGCCCCCAACCTGGCCTACAAGATCACGGACAGCCTCTCCCTCTCCGGCGGCATCGAGCTGCTCTACAGCTCCGCCGACCTGCGCCGGAAGCTGACGGGCGGTTTCGGCAACCGCGACATGCGGATGAATGTCTCCGGCCTGGGCGTGGGCGGCCAGCTGGGACTGCACTACATCCTCAACGACGAGTGGTCCGTCGGGTTCACCTACCACACCACGCAGAAGCACACCGACAAAGGCACGGTCAAGTACGACAGGCCCACCGCCGGTTTGGCGATGGACGGAAGCCTGGCGATGAAGCTCGACCTGCCCGCCTCCTACGCCCTTGGCCTGGCCTACAAACCCACCAAGAAGTGGAAGCTTGAGGCCGACCTGATCTTCACCCAGTGGCAGGACTACGACAAGCTGACCTACGATTTCGAGTACAGACTTGGCGGCAGCACCGCAGGCACCACCGTCAGCGAGAAGAACTGGCGCAACGTGTGGCGCGTTCAGCTCGGCGGCGAGCACCAGGTGCTGGACTGGCTGGCCCTGCGCGCAGGCTTCGTGTGGGACCAGGACCCCATCCGCAAGGGCTACGAGGACTACATGCTGCCCTCCAGCGACCGCAAGATCTACAGCGCGGGCTTCGGCATCCAGGACGGCAAGATGAGCTACGACTTCTCTGTGATGTACCTCATGAACAACCATCGCAGCATCAACCTCGTAGACACGGGCCTTGCCGGTGACGGGCCCGGCGAGATCAAGAACAGCCGCGCCTACATGGCGGGCTTCTCCATCGGCTACAAATTCTAGCCAGCGCCACCGCCTTCAAATCAAAGCCCGGTCAGCCATGGCCGGGCTTTTTTATTGCCAGCCGAAGCCATTTCTTCCATTTTTGTCAATACAACAGAAACCACACCATGCAAATCTCCATTTTTGTAAGCACAGCCCGGGCAAACGCATAGCTGAATCCTGTAACATACTTAAACATAAGCACAATTCAAGTTGGCCCGTTTCTTGATTACACATGACAAAACAGACGGCGATACGGGGATGGCGTCTGCGCTCCCTCTCCCCGCGAACCCGCCTTGATTGCAGTGTGTTTTTGGGCTAGATTCCAAGAGGAATCTGGAGAGGCTAGCGGCACTGGCGCAATTTTCTCACAGAATTGCCAAAACGCCCCAACTTCGAAGACAGGAGACAGCCACCATGAGCGGAATCCAGGCACGCCTCAACGCCATTTCGGCAATCATCAACTTCAAACCGGCGCACGCCCCCCTCAACTACCACGACACCAAGCCCACCGACATTTTCGGCTCCAACGTCTTCAGCGACAAGGTCATGAAGGACCGCCTTCCCAAGGACATCTACAAGTCCCTGAAAAAGACCATCGAGCTGGGCGCGAAGCTGGACGCCTCCATCGCCGACGTGGTGGCCAACGCCATGAAGGACTGGGCCATCGAGAAGGGCGCCACCCACTTCACCCACGTGTTCTACCCGCTCACCGGCATGACCGCCGAGAAGCACGACGCCTTCCTGGTGCCCGACGGCAAGGGCGGCGCCGTGGCCGAATTCTCCGGCAAGCTGCTCATCCAGGGCGAGCCCGACGCCTCCAGCTTCCCCTCCGGCGGCCTGCGCTCCACCTTCGAAGCCCGCGGCTACACCGCCTGGGACGTCACCAGCCCCGCCTACATCCTGGAGAATCCCAACGGCACCTTCCTGTGCATCCCCACCGCCTTCGTGTCCTGGTCCGGCGAGGCCCTGGACAAGAAGACCCCGCTGCTGCGCTCCAACCAGGCCCTGAACGTCCAGGCCAAGCGCGTGCTCAAGCTTTTCGGCGTGGAGACCAAGCTCCCCGTCACCTCCTTCGCCGGTCCCGAGCAGGAATACTTCCTCATCGACCGCAACTTCGTGTTCTCCCGCCCCGACCTGCTCATCGCCGGCCGCAGCCTCTTCGGCGCCAAGCCCCCCAAGGGCCAGGAGTTCGAGGACCAGTACTTCGGCGTGGTGCCCCGCCGCGTGCTCTCCTTCATGATGGAAGTGGAGCGCGAGCTGTTCAAGCTGGGCGTGCCGGTGAAGACCCGCCACAACGAAGTGGCCCCCAGCCAGTTCGAAATCGCCCCCATCTACGAGCTGGGCAACCTGGCCACCGACCACAACCAGATGGTCATGACCACCCTGCGCAGCGTGGCCAAGCGCTACGGCATGATCTGCCTGCTGCACGAGAAGCCCTTCGCGGGCATCAACGGCTCGGGCAAGCACCTGAACTACTCCATCGGCAACGCCGAGCTGGGCAGCCTGTTCGATCCGGGCGACAACCCGCACGACAACGCCCAGTTCCTGGTGTTCTGCGCCGCCGCCATCCGCGCCCTGCACAAGTACGGCGCCATGCTGCGCGCCACCGTGGCCACCGCCTCCAATGACCACCGCCTGGGCGCCAACGAGGCTCCTCCGGCCATCATGAGCATGTACCTGGGCGCCCAGCTGGCCGACGTGTTCGACCAGATCAAGAAGGGCAAGCTCAAGGGTTCCCAGTCCAAGGGCGTCATGAACATCGGCGTGGACACCCTGCCCCCGCTGCCCATGGATCCGGGCGACCGCAACCGCACCAGCCCCTTCGCCTTCACCGGCAACCGCTTCGAGTTCCGCGCCGTGGGTTCCTCCCAGTCCATCGCCGGCTCCCTGGTGGCCCTGAACACCATGATGAGCGATTCCCTGGACTACATCGCCACGGAACTGGAGAAGGCCACCAAGGGCGACTCCAAGAAGCTCAACGCCGCGGTGCAGACCCTGCTGCAGAAGATCATGAAGGAGCACGACGCCATCATCTTCAACGGCGACGGCTACTCCGAGGCCTGGCACAAGGAAGCGGCCAAGCGCGGCCTGCCCAACCTGAAGACCACCCCCGAGGCTCTGCCCGTGCTCACCACCAAGCCGGTGATCGAGCTGTTCACCAAGTACGGCGTCCTCACCGAGGCCGAGCTGCATAGCCGCGAGGAAATCTACCTCGAGATGTACGCCAAGACCCTGAAGACCGAGGCCGCGCTGATGATCCGCATGGCCACCACCATCATCTTCCCCGCCGCCATGCGCTACCAGAGCGAACTGGCCGCCGCCTGCGCCAACCTGAAGACCATCGGGCACGACTACAAGATGGGCACCCTGGAAGACGTGACCGCCAAGCTGCGCGGCATGCAGACCGCCGTGGCCAAGCTGGAGAAGCTGCTCGACCACGAGGCCAAGAACACCCACGCCGAGGCCAAGCACCTCTGCGACAAGGTGCTCCCGGCCATGGCCGAGCTTCGCGGCTTTGCCGACGGCCTCGAGTCCGTGGTCGCCGACGACCTGTGGGCCCTGCCCAGCTACCAGGAGATGCTGTTCATCCGCTAGCAGCGGCTGCGCACCCTCCGCCAGAACGAACAAAGGCCGCCCCCTCGGGGGCGGCCTTCTTCATTGGAGGCATGCGGGAATGGTTCCCGCCGCGGGTCGCTATTTCTCCTCGGGCAGGGGCAGGTCCAGCGGCTCGTAGGCTTCCCAGCCCGGACCATCGAAGTGCCACCACTCGGTGGGCAGCCCCACAAAGCCCTGTTCGGCCATGGCGCGCTCCAGCACCGCGCTGTTGCGACGGGCCTCCGGGCTGGCCGCCTTGCTGCCGCGGTGGGCCTTCTCGGAGAAGTCGTCGAACTCCGTGGGCATGGGCAGCTCCCGGCCCTTGCGGTCCACCAGGGTGGCGTCCACCGCCGCGCCGCGGTTGTGCCGCGAACTCTTGACCATGACGCCGTTCTCGCGCCGGGGCTCCAACACATACCGCTCGTCCGGCATGATCCGCCAGAAGGCCTCCTGCACGGAAAACGGCCTGTAGCAGTCGTACAGCTTCAGCCCCAGGCCCTTGAGGCGCAGAGCCCTGTTGGCCGCGACCAGGCGCTTGGCGATGTCCTCGCGCAGGTAGCAGCGCCCCGACGGATAGACCTGCACGCCGGTGAAGTTGTTGGCGGTGGCGTAGCGCATGTCCAGGCGGATGCTCGGATCGAGCCGGATGGGCTCCACCATGCCCACGATGCGCAGTTCGGCGTCGCGGTCCTCGCCGGGGTCCTGGGCCAGCGCCGAGGCGGCGAACAAAAGCGCCATGGCCAGCGCCAAGGCGCCCGCACGGCGCATCCGTGCTGCTATGCCGGTGGTCAGCATGCGACGTTCCGGCGCTACTTGGTCTTGGCCTTGGCCTTGCCGCGCTTGGTCCAGAGCTGCATGTCCTTCATCTTCTTGCGGCGATCGCGCTGCAGGGCCTTGCACACCAGGGGCATGCCCTTCTTGAAGCCGAACTTCTCGCGGTACTGGTTGGGGTCAAGCCCGTGGCTGGCCAGGTGCTTCTTGGTGATGATCTTGAACGACTTGCCACACTCGCAGCAGGTGATGGACTTCTCGCGAACGCTCTTGGCCGGATCGCAGGCGATCTCCTCTTCCTCAACGGGAGCCATGGTGCCGCCGTCGATTTCACGGATGCCGCGCGCCAGCTTGCGAACCATGGAGGTGATCTCATCCTCGGTCATGGTGCGGACGCTGGCTTGAGCCTTCACAATCTCAAGAGCTTCCTTCAAATAATCGTCCATGTGCACTCCTTTTACGCTTGTTCACGCATACGCGGGGTACTTCGAATGCTTGTTCACTGTTGGGCCGATACCATTAGACATGCACAACGTCAATGGTACCATAGGAAGTTTACTCTTTGCAAAGGCATCACCTGCTGCATAGGTTGCTGGCGTCTCTCAAGCAATCGTTTCAATGTACTGTGCGCCAAATAAAAAAGGGCCCCCGGATGGAGGCCCTTGATCGTCTGTATCGAGCAGTGCGCTACTTCTTGAGCCAGCTCATCATGCCGCGCAGCTTCCCGCCCACAACCTCAATGTCATGCTCGGCCGCGATGCGGCGCTTGGCATGCAGAGTGGGCTGTCCGGCCTGGTTCTCCAGGATGAATTCCTTGGCGAACTCGCCGGTCTGGATTTCCGTCAGGATTTTCTTCATCTCCTTCTTGGTCTCCTCGGTGATGACGCGGGGACCACGGGTGAAGTCGCCGTACTCGGCGGTGTCGCTGATGGAGTGGCGCATCTTGGCCATGCCGCCTTCGTACAACAGGTCGACGATGAGCTTCATCTCATGCAGGCACTCGAAGTAGGCCATCTCGGGCTGGTAGCCGGCCTCCACAAGAGTCTCGAACCCGGCCTGGATGAGCGCGGTGCAGCCGCCGCACAGAACGGCCTGCTCGCCGAACAGGTCGGTCTCGGTCTCCTCGCAGAAGTTGGTCTCGATGACGCCGGAGCGGGTGGCGCCGATGCCCTTGGCATAGGCCAGGGCCACGTTCAGCGCGTTGCCGGTGGCGTTCTGGTGCACGGCCACCAGGGCGGGCACGGCGCCGCCCTCGGTGTAGGTGCGGCGCACCATGTGGCCGGGGCCCTTGGGCGCGATCATGATGACGTCCACGTCCGCGGGCGGCTTGATCTGGCCGAAGTGGATGTTGAAGCCGTGGCCGAAGGCCAGGGCCTTGCCGGCGGTGAGCACGGGCTTCACCTCGGTGTCGTAGATGAATTTCTGGAGCTGGTCCTGGGCCAGGATCATGATCAGGTCGGCCTTCTCGGCGGCCTCGCGGGCGCTCACGGGCTCGAAGCCGTGCTCCTTGGCCAGGGCGTAGTTGGCGCCGCCGGGGCGCTGGCCCACGACGACGTTGACGCCGGAATCGCGCAGGTTCTGGGCGTGGGCGTGGCCCTGGCTGCCATAGCCGATGACGGCCACGGTCTTGCCCTTCAAGAGGCCCAGGTCGGCGTCGTTCTCGTAGTAAACCTTCATGATATTTCTCCTTATGATTCGCAGGGCAGGGCCCCGCTTGTTGACGGGGTTGCTGGAAGCGGAAAGCCTCTGCCCTAGCCCTGCATGGAGCGCTTCATGGCCACCATGCCCGAACGGGCGATCTCCTTGATGCCGAAGCGGGTGAGCAGGCCGATGATGGCCGCGAGCTTCTCATGGTTGCCCGTGACCTCGATGGTCAGCTCGTCGATGCTCACGTCCACCACCTTGCAGCGGAAGATGTCCACGGTGCGCAGAATCTCCGCCCTGTTGGCGTCGTTGGCGTTGACCTTGAGCATCATCATCTCGCGCTGCACGCTCTTCATCTCGGTCAGGTCCACGACCTTGATGACCGTGATGAGCTTGCGCAGTTGCTTGACGATCTGCTCGATGATCTGCTCGTCGCCCTCGGTGCTGATGGTCATGACGGACACGCCCGGATCGAGCGTGGGGCCGACGTTGAGCGATTCGATGTTGAACCCGCGGCCGGAGAACAGGCCAGCCACGCGCGAGAGCACGCCCGGCTCGTTTTCCACGGTGACGGAGAGCGTATGTTTCATGTTCCTGCCCTCCCTACACCAGCAGCATGTCGGTCAGGGAGGCTCCGGCGGGCACCATGGGGTACACGTTCTCCTCCTTTTCCACACGCACGTCCACAATGACGGTTCCGGGGGTTTCCAGCGCCTGCTTCAGCACGCGTTCCACGTCGGCCTTCTCGGTGATGCGGAAGCCCGTGGCCCCGTAGGCCTCGGCCAGCTTCACGAAGTCCGGCTGGGCGTCCATGCAGGTCTCGCAGTAGTTGCGCTTGTAGAACAGCTCCTGCCACTGGCGCACCATGCCCAGGAAGCCGTTGTTCAGAATGACGATCTTGACGCCCAGGTTGTTGCACACGCTGGTGGCCAGCTCCTGGATGTTCATCTGGATGGAGCCGTCGCCCGCCACGTCGATGACCAGCTTGTCCGGGCAGGCGAACTGCGCGCCGATGGCCGCGGGGAAGCCGTAGCCCATGGTGCCCAGGCCGCCGGAGGACAGGAAGGTGTTGGGGCGCTTGAACTTGTAGAACTGCGCCGCCCACATCTGGTTCTGGCCCACCTCGGTGGAGATCACGGCGTCGCCGCCGGTGAGCTCGTAGAGCTTCTCCACCACGTACTGCGGCTTGATGCTGGTCTCGCTCTGGCGGTAGGTCAGCGGATGCTCCTTGGCCCAGGCGTGCACCTTGGACAGCCAGGGCAGGTGCCCGGCCTCGAAGTCGTAGTCCTTCAGGCTGGGCTCCAGCTCCTCCTTCAGGGCCTCCAGGGCCAGCTTGCAGTCGCTGACCAGCGGCACGTGCACGCTGACGTTCTTCTGGATGCTCGTGGGGTCGATGTCGATGTGCACGAGCTGGGCCTTGGGGGCGAAGGTGCTGACCTTGCCGGTGACGCGGTCGTCGAAGCGCGCGCCCACGGCCAGCACCAGGTCGGCGTTGTTGATGGCCATGTTGGCCGCATAGGTTCCGTGCATGCCCAGCATGCCCAGGAACAGCGGGTCGTCGCCGGGGAAGCAGCCCAGGCCCATGAGGGTGGCCGTCACCGGGATGTGCAGGTTCTTGGCCAGCCAGGTCAGCGACTCGTGCGCCTTGCTGGTGATGACGCCGCCGCCGGCGTAGATGATGGGCCGCTCGGCGTCGCGGATGAGCTGGGCGACCTTCTTGATCTGCCCGGCGTGTGGCCGCAGATTGGGGTTGTAGCTGCGCATGCGGACGTCATCGGGCCAGACGAACTTCGTCTTGTGCTGCATGATGTCCTTGGGCAGGTCCACCAGCACGGGCCCGGGGCGGCCGGTGCGGGCCAGATAGAAGGCCTGGCGGATGACGTGCGCCAGTTCGCGCACGTCCTTCACCAGGTAGTTGTGCTTGGTGCAGGGACGGGTGATGCCCACGATGTCCACTTCCTGGAAGGCATCGTTGCCGATGAGCGGCGTGGGCACCTGCCCGGTGAGGATGACCACCGGGATGGAGTCCATGTAGGCGGTGGCGATGCCGGTGACCGTGTTCGTGGCCCCTGGGCCGCTGGTCACCAGGCATACGCCGACCTTGCCTGAGGCACGCGCGAATCCGTCCGCCGCGTGTATGGCGCCCTGTTCGTGGCGCACGAGAACATGCTTGAGGGAGGAGTTCGGCAGCTCGTTGTATATGTCTATGACGGCTCCGCCGGGGAACCCGAAGACGACCTCCACTCCTTCACGTTTCAGACATTCGAGAAGAATTTGAGCTCCGCTGAGCTCCATGGGCTTACGCCTCCTGTTGACGATACTTATCCAGCAAGGCTTGCAGTTTCGTCTTTCCGGCAAGCTTCTTCTTCTTCAGTTCCTTGATCTCCTGGTCGACCACGGGACTTAGGTGCTTGCCTTCTAGCTTCTCGATCATCTTCTCATATCCCAAATGCTGCGCCCACAGGGCGGAAAGTTCGGCGTCCTGGGCGGCGTACTTTTCGATGAGGGTGCGGTCGATGGTTTCCATACTCAATCTCCTTCATTTGGAGGTTTGCCTTCCGGGCTTCCCTCAGTCCGTGACCGAAGGCCACACCGGCGTTTTCTCGCACTCGACCCGCAGCGTCTTGCCACGGGCGGCATGCCCCGACTCCAGCGTCACCTGGCTTTTCCTCAAGCCAAGCAGGGCCGCCACATACTCCACCAGGGCCGTGTTGGCCTTGTTGTCCACCGCCGGGGCCGACAGCCGGATCTTCAGGCTTCCCTGATACATTCCGGCCAGTTCCGTCTTCTTCGCGCCGGGTTGGACCCAGACCTTCACCAGCCAGCCGCCTGCTCCGGCGGCGCGCGCGTACTCAGGCAGGGCGCCGGGATCGGTTTTCACCGCCGGGCTACTCCGCCTTGCGCATACATTTCAGTTTCGACTCAAGCGACTCCAGCCGCGACTCGGCGGGGTCGCCGGACTCCAACATGCGCAGGTGCGCCTCGATGAGCCCGCGCAGCTGGATCTCGAACTGGCTGCGCTGGCGCTTCAAATTCTCGATGTCCTCGTAGAGCTGGGCCAGGCGGGTGTGCCCCTGCTGGACCATGCCCTCGGCCTTGGACCGGGCCTCCTCAAGAATGAGCTGGGCCTCGCGCTGGGCGCCGGCCTTGATGTCGTCCACCATCTTCTGGGTGCTCATGAGGGTGTCGCGCAGGGTCTCGTCGCGCTGGCGGAAGTCTTCCACCGCGCCCTCCATGCGCTTGACCTTCTTGACCAGGGACTTGCGCTCCTCGGCCACGCTGCCGAGCATCTCGGCCACCTCCTGCAGGAGCTGGTCGACCTCGTCCGGGGCGTAGCCCCACATGCGCTTGGAAAACTTGCGGTTGAGCAGGTCGATTTTGGAGATGGTCACCACGGCCCCCTACATGCCCATGACGCGGGCGGACATGCTCATGTCGTACACCAGCCGCTCCAGCAGGGCGTTGATGATCTGGATGCCGAAAATCACCACAAGGGGCGACAAGTCCATGCCGCCCAGCATGACAAAGGGCATCCAGCGCCGGATGCGGGAATACACCGGGTCGGTGATGTTGCGCAGGAAGCGCACGATGGGGTTGTACGGGTCGGGGTTCACCCAGCTGAGCAGCGCCGCTATGATGGCCGCCCACATGTAGAGAGAGAGAATCGTGGTCGTGAACTGCACGAGCTTCACGAGAACAATCATCAGATAGGACATCAAGCCTCCGGATCAGGCAGCGCCGCGTGAATCAGGCGACCCTGCGTCTGACTCTTTCTTGGCACACCCCCGGCCAAGAATCAAGTCCCTACGATTGCTCGTCGCGTTCCGGAAAGGCCCGGGCAAAGGCGCGGTGCAGCTCGGGGAAGCCGGGCACGTGCAGGTCGGCCCGCAGCGCCGGATTCTTGAAGGCCCAGAAGGGCACGCCCGCGTTCCTGGCCGTCTGCTCGTCCACGCTGGAGTCGCCCAGGAAGGCCACCTCGCCGCGCGCAACGCCCCAGGCCGCCAGGATCTTCTCCACGCCCTCGGGATCGGGCTTGGAGCGCGTCACCGTGGCCGAGGTCATGACCGGGTGGAACAGGCCCTCCAGCTCGATGGCCTGGAGCACCAGCGGCATGGTGTCCATGCGGTTGGTGTTCACGGCCAGCAGCAGCCCGGCGCCGGAGAGCCAGCGCACGAAGCGCCGCACCCCGGGCTCGCGCCGCAGGTAGGGCATGATCTCGCGGTAGTCCAGCCGGTCGCGGTAGGCCACGGCCTGGTCGTAGAGGTGCTCCGGGATGATGCGGCGGATGGACTCGAACACGTTGAGGATGTGCGTTGCGTCGGCCTCCTCCTTGTTCATGGGCGGCAGGCCGAAGTGCTTGCGGTACTGGTTGTAGTAGGCGCGGTTGGCCTCGTAGGAGTCGATGAGCACGCCGTCGCAGTCGAAGATGACCCCGCGCACCCCGCGCAGAAAGCTTGCGTCCGTTTGGTCGGTGAGCAGCATGCGACCTAGGCCCCCTGCCCTTCCCCAGCGATGACGGCCACGCTGATCTCGCCCTCCAGCCAGGGGCGGGTCTCCGGCGCGTGGTCCAGGCCCAGGAACTTCCAGGCCGGTGCGCGGCGCGCGGCCACGGGCTCCGCCAGGCCCTCCACGCGGACCTCGACGGGGCTGGCGGCGGCCAGCGTCCCGCCCTCGGCCAGGTCGGCGGCCACGGCGGCGTCGGCGGTGAGGAACACGCCCCCGGGCGCAAGCACGGCCATGGCCTCCAGCACGCGCCGCCAGGGCGCGGGAGCCGGGGCGGCGTCGGGCACGCCCAGGCCGGAGAGCAGGCGCCCGACCTCCAGCGCCTCCACGTCGCTCTCCTCGTCCACGTCGGCCTCGCCCAGGGCCACGCTCTTGCCCAGCCGTTCCCAGGAATCGGACAGCCCCTGGCCGATGCCCCTGAGCTCGATGGCCCGTTCCTCCAGGTTCCAGGCCAGCAAGAGCAGCATCTGCGCCTGCCTGCGGGCCTGCTCCAGGGCGTCGGGCGCGGCGGACGCCTTCTCGTCGGCGCCGGAAATGACGCGCTCCACCTCGCTCAATACAGCCAGGCTGCCTTCCTTGGACAGGGCCTCCTCCTCGCGGATCAGCCCCTGGGCCGCGATGTCGCGCGGGTTGGCCACGGACAGGCCGAAATTGAGCGTATCGGAGAGCAGCGCCCGGGCGTTGCGGCGGTCGTAGGGCGCGCCCTCGGGCATCAGGTGCTCCGGGCTGCCGGGCCGGGCCAGGCCGGGGTCCAGGAAGCGGACTCCCTCGGGCAGGGTGGCGCGGGCCGCGTCGCTCAGGGACTGGGGCAAAAGATTCGGGAAATACAGCAGCATGTGGCGGCTCCTGGTTCAGTCTTGGGTCATGGGCGCGTCGGTCGTCGGATCATTCGGCATGGGCGAGAAATTGCGGCACACCCCGCCGCATTCCGGCAGCTTGAGCAGGCACAATTCGCCCACCAGCAACAGGCACTCGGGCAGCGAGGCGTCCGCGCCGGGCGCGTAGTGCTCGCAGTCCACCTCGGCCCCGGTGAGGCGCTCGAAGCGGCGGCGCAACAGCCCCGCCAGCTCCGATTCCCGGATGCCGAAGCGGTCGGCGCGGTCCAGAAATTCGTCGTAGGCCGCCTCCCAGCCCACCAGCACGGCGCAGCGCCATTGGCGGTTGTAGCCGGGATTGAGGGCCTCCTCGTACAGGCAGCGGCCCCGCTCGAAATGGCGGCAGGCCGAGCCCGGCAGGCGGACCAGACGCCCCATGTCAGTCAAATCAGCCACGTGCGAGCGCGGCGGGTACTGTGCACATCTCGCGCCTCCGGCGGCCTGTGTAAGCTCCGGCCACGCCGATGTAAAGCGCGGGCGGAGGAGTGACCTCGGGGGTGGCCGCGGGGGTGGCCGCGGGCGTTGACCCCACGGCCCGCCGGGAGTATTGGGCTGCCTGGAGGCGCACCATGGGCGGCATCACCGGCATTCTCATCCTTGTCATCATCGTGCTCGTCATCAGCGGCAAGAACAAGCTGCCGGAGATCGGCACCGGCCTGGGCCAGGCCATCCGCGGCTTCAAGCGCTCGCTCAGCGAGCCCGACGAGATCGACGTCACCCCGCGCGACCAGCGCAAGCCCCCGGCCTATCCGGACAAGGACGCCAAGCCCTAGACCCTTCCCGCGCCGTTCCTTCCGTTCTTCTGCTGGCCGTTCTGCTGGCCGTTCAGGCCGCTCGGCGGAATGAGCCGGAACCCCAACTGCACATAGTACACGCCGGAAACGGCCGTGAGCACAGCCACCACGGTGATGAGCCAGAACCGCGACACCGGGTAGGCCACGCCCAGGCTGTGCTCCACCATGATCAGCAGCACCAGCGAGATCTGCGCCAGGGTGGCCAGCTTGCTGAACCACACCGGGCGGATGGAGCCCCGCACATCCACGCCGCTGTACTGCAGCAGCGAAAGCCCGCCCACGATGATGACGTCGCGGCTGACCACCAGCACCGCCAGCCAGGGCGGCAGCCAGTCCTGGAAGGCCAGGCACAAAAACGAGGTCACCAGCAGCACCTTGTCCGCCAGCGGGTCCAGCATGGCCCCGAAGGTGGTGCGCTGCCGCAGGATGCGCGCAAGCAGGCCGTCCAGCGCGTCGGTCAGGCCCGCCACGGCGAAGAGCACCCAGGCCAGGTCGAAGCGCCTGTCCACAAAGGCCATGACGAACCCCGGCGTGAGCAGGATGCGCGTCACAGTGAGCAGGTTGGGGATGGTCCAGGCCGATGTCGCTGTCATGGCCGGGGCGCGCCTCCGTCAGGGGATTCGGGGCGCGCAAGCTTCAGGCCGCGCGCGGGCAGGGTCTCGGCCAGCCGGGCGGAAAGCCGCGCCTGGTTGGTGACGCGGGCGGTCCAGCGCCCGGTGATGCCGCCGTCGGCCATGAGGGTCGAGGCCAGCCGCGCGTCCTGCACGCAGTCGTCCCAGGAGGCCAGCAGGCGGTCGAAATCGAGCACCCCGTCCACGGCCTTCCAGCCGCTGATCTCCAGGGGGCGCGCCGCGCCTCCGGGCCGGTAGTCGCGCCCGGAAAACAGCATGGCGAAGAGGTTGCGCCACACCGCGGGCAGGTCCGAGCCGTCGGCGGCCAGGGGCTGGCCTCCGGGCGCGGCCTGGCGCAGTACGGCCTTGTAGTAGCCCTGGGGCAGCTTTTCCAGCGTGATGTCCAGCGGGGCCGGGCTTCCGGCGGCAGCCCGTTCCAGCCCCATGAGCAGGTTCAGCTCGTCCAGGGCCCTCAGCTGGCCCTCGGCCACGCCGGGGCCAAGGCGCAGGGCGTAGCCGCGCGCGCCGCCGGAGAGCAGTCCCAAGGCCTGCAGCTGGGCGCGCAGGGCGGGCCGGTTCACCTCGATGTCGAAGGCCAGCGCGGTTGCCGGGCCAGTGGTCGCGGAAGAGGCCGGAGCGGGCGCGGCCTGGCCCTCGGCGGGCGGCTGGGGCTTGGCCACGGTCTCCTGGTAGCTCAGCACCAGCTCGCGGCTCTTGGGCTCAAGGTGGCGGCGCAGGACCTCGGCCCTGGGCGGGGAGAGCGGCGCGGGCAGCACGCGCAGGGCATCCTGCAGCACAGCCTCGGCCATGGCCCGGTCCAGGGCCTGCTGCCGCGACTGGGCCTGCGGCAGGGCCGGGTCCAGCGGGGCGGAAACGTGCAGCGGCTCGGCCAGCGCGGTCGAGACGCAGAACAGGAGGCCAGCGAGGGCGAGCGCGGCGCCGGGGACGGCTCGACCCAGTCGATGCGGGAGGCGGATCAGGTGGAGGAAATGGATCACGTCAACCTCCGAAGGGCCCTTGCCCGCGCCAGAAGAAACCGGCTCCATCAATGCCTGCGGCGCGGAGAATCAAACCCATTGATATCATGCTTAAACAGCCCTGGCAAGGGCAGGCCTTCGCCTTGCTTGCGGAAGCGTAGTCGATGGAGTATTCGTCAGCTGGACGAACCCTGTCCAGGCAGCCGCGGAGGACGCCATGAACCTGTACATCATGCAGCACGGCCCCTGCCTCCCGGCGGAGGTGAACCCCGACCAGCCGCTCTCCCCCGTGGGCCGCGACCAGCTGACCGCCTCGGCCCGGGCCATGCGCGTCATGGGTCTGTGGTTCGACGCCCTGGTGTGCAGCCCGCGCACCGCCGCCGCGCAAACCGCGCGCATCATCGCCGAGGGCATGGGCTACAGCGCCAGCGCCGTGGGCTCGCTGCCCGCGCTGGAGCCCAGCACCAGCCTCAAGGCCTGCCTGGAAGGCCTGCGCCCGCTGGAACGCTACCAGGCCGTGATGCTGGTGGGCCACCTGCCGCTGTTGGGCGACGTGGCCTCGCACCTGCTCTCCACCGGCCCCCGGCTGTCGCTGGGACTGGAGAACGGCGCGCTGCTCTGCGTCTCCGTGCCCAACCTGGCCGCGCGCGGGGGCACCCTGCGCTGGCTCTTGCAGCCGCCGCAGATGCAGATGATCGCCTCGTCCTAACGCTTTTGAAGCGCCCTACTCCACGCAAATCATGCGGTAGTCGTCGCCGGTGAGGCACGCCGCCGGACCGGACGCGCGCACCTCGAAGGTGTTCTCCACCCCCACCATGCCCACGCCGGGAATGCCGTGCTTGGGCTCCAGGGCGAAGCACTGCCCGGCCTCCACGGGCCTGTCGAAGCCCTTGGCGATGGCGGGCCAGCCGTCGATGGCCAGGCCGATGCCGTGGCCCAGGAAGGGCACCTTGTTCTCGCCCAGGCCCATGAAGCCCTCGCCGAACCCGGCCTTGATGGCCCACTTCAGCACATGCGCCCAGATCTCGCTGACCAGCGCGCCGGGGCGCAGGTTCTCGGCGGCCCAGGCCTGCACGTCCATGCAGAAGCTGTGGGCGCTGGCCACCTCGCCGGGAATGCTGCCCTCCGGCCCGGCCCAGTACTGCTGGGTCTTGTCCGTGTGGTAGCCCTCGACCTGGAAGCCGATGTCCAGCCCCAGCGGCTCGCCGCGCTTCCAGACCTTGCCCGCGTAGCCCATGACCGGCACCGCCGGGTGCTCCCCGCGCAGGCCGAGGGGGCCGTTGAAGCTGCTGGGGTAGTTGCCGGAATCCCCCGCCGAGACATGGCCCAGGAAGCATTCCTCGCCGAAGGCGTTCATGCGCAGGATGCCCTGGTGGCCCAGCTCGTAGAACACGGCCCAGGCCAGGTGCGCCACCTCGCGCTCGGTCATGCCGGGCTTGAGCGCGCGGGGCAGCACGTCGTGCAGGGCCATGTGGTGGCGCGCGCCGCAGTGGCGCATGATGGCCAGCTCCCACTCGCTCTTGAGGCTCTGGGCCACGGAGAGGGGCAAGTCGCCGGGCACGAAGCGGATGTTCGCAAGCCGGGAGGCCAGCATGTCGCCCAGCTGCCAGGTCAGCCCGGCCATGTCCACGGCGATGCAGTCCGGGAAGGGAACCCCGGCCTCGCCCGCCAGGCCCGGCAGGTCCTTGTAGGACTTGTAGCCCACGGCGCGCACGGACGGAGCCTCCAGCGCGGCGCGGTCCAGGCCCTTGCGCAGCAGCAGCAGCGGCTCGCCATGCAGCGGCAGCCACACGCAGCCCATGCCCAGGGTGCCGGTGAGGTAGTAGACGCTGGTGCGGGCGAACACGAGCAGGCCGCCCGCCTCCGGGGCCAGCTCGCGCAGCAGGCGGCGGCAGCGCTCGTGGCGCAGGGCGAGTTCCTCGGCGGGGATGGTGGCCAGGGCTTCGAACATCGGGGGGCTCCTTGTGCGGTCTTGCTCCGGCCGGGCCGGGGTCTAGGCAATGGCTTGCGTTTACGATACAGGGCATGTGCCGAAACCATCCGCCCAAGGGCGCGAGGAGCACATGCTGCACAGCGAAAAAGAGCTAGCCGCCCTGCTGGGCGAGGTCAAGACCATCGCCGTCATCGGGGCCAAGGACAAGCCCGGCCAGCCCGTGGACATGGTGGGCCGCTACCTCATCGGGGCCGGATACCGGGTCATTCCCGTGCATCCGGCGCGAACGGAGGTCTGGGGCCTGCCCACCTACAAGAGCATCCTGGACATCCCGGAGCCCGTCGACCTGGTGGACGTGTTCCGCGCGCCCGAGCACTGCGCCGCCCACGCCGAGGAGCTGCTGCAGTTGGCCACCCGGCCGCGCTGCTTCTGGATGCAGACCGGCATCTTCAGCGCCGCCGCCCGCCAGCTTCTGGCCGGGTCCGGCGTCACCGTCATCGAGGACCGCTGCCTCATGGTGGACCACCGGCGGCTCCTGGGAGGCCCCGGCCATGAGTGAGTCCGTCCAGGCCTTCGACTGCCAGCGCTGCGGCCACTGCTGCCACGGCGAGGGCGGCATCGTCATGACCGCCAAGGACCGCGCCCGGCTGGCCACGCACCTGAACCTGGCCGAGGGCGAGATGCTCGCCCGCTACGCCGAGCGCGCCGGGGACAAGTACCGCCTCAAGGTCGGCCCGGACGGCTTCTGCGTGTTCTTCCGCGCCGGGCACGGCTGCGCGGAGCATCCCGGCAGGCCGGATATCTGCCGCGCCTGGCCGTTCTTCCGGGGCAACCTCATCGACGCGGTGAGCTGGGAGATGATCCAGACCGACTGCAAGGGCGTCAACGCCAAAAGCGGCCACCGAGTGTTCGTGGAACAGGGCGTGGCCTACCTGCGCGAGCACGGCCTCGTGCACTCACCGGGCCCCGAGGCCCCGCACGCCCTGGTGCTGGACCCCGACCAGATCCTGAACGGCAAGGGCTAGGCGGCCAGCATGAACGTCCAGGACTGCTACCGCATCCTGCAGGTGCCGCAGGGGGCCGGGCTGGAGGAGGTCAAGACCGCCTTCCGCAAGCAGGCCTTCCGCCTGCACCCGGACCTCAACCCCTCGCCCAAGGCCGCCGAGGAGTTCCGCAGGCTCAACGAGGCCTACGTGCTGCTCTCCCACACCCTGAAGGACGGGAACGCCAGCGCAGGCGGAGGCACCCAGGGCCGCGCGCAGCAGGAAGCCAAGGCGGACAAGGGCCAGAAGGCCAAGGCCGAGAAGGCCTACGCCAAGCAAAAGGCGTCCGCCGGGCCTTCCGCCTCCGGCGCAAAATCGGGCGGCGGCTTCTATTTCCGCGAGGAGGAGGTGCTGCGCGACCTGCTCTCCGACCCCTTCGCCCGCCAGGTGTTCGAGGACATCTACAGCCAGCTGCGCACCGGAAACACGGGCAGGCCCGGCGCCTCGGCGACGCCGCCCACCGGCGGACCGCAGCCCGGCCCGTTCGGCTTCCAGCCCCGGCCCACGGCGGACAGCGCCCAGGCCGAGCCCAAACGCCGCCGCCTGAACATCCAGTGGGGCGAAAAGTCCGTGGACCTGGACATGACCGGAGGCCTGGTTGGCGGCATCAAGGGCTGGGTGCGCGGCCAGCTCGACTCCGAGGAGACCGTGCACTACCCCGCCCACGCCCTGGGTCCGGGCCGCACCCTGCGCCTCACGGTCAGCCCGCGCTTCGGCGAGCCCAAAACCGTTGAGATCACCCTGCCGCCGGACTTTGTCGTGGGCCGCCCCATCCGCCTGAAAGGCCTGGGCCGCAAGCTCGGCCCCTTCACCGGCGACCTCATCCTGCGCGTTCTTGCCCGCTGATTCCGCTTACATTTTTGTGGCCTGCAGGCCCGCCTCTTGTCATCGCACGGGAAATTGACTAGTCCCGGTGAGACACAAGCCACAAGGAGCCTGCATGCTCGCCATTCTCGACTACAAGGCCGGCAACCAGACCAGCGTGCGCCGCGCCCTGGACCACCTGGGCATCGAAAACGCCATCACCAACGATCCTGACATCCTCGCCAGCGCCCACGGCATCATCTTCCCCGGCGTTGGCGCCGCGGGCCAGGCCATGGACGAGCTCACCAGCGGCGGGCTGGACGAGGTCCTGAAAGGCCTCATCTGGCAGGAGAAGCCCCTGCTCGGCATCTGCGTGGGCTGCCAGATTCTGTTGGACTACTGCGAGGAGAACAACACCCGCACCCTGTCCGTCATCCCCGGCGAGTGCCGCCTGTTCAACCCGGCCTGGGCCGAGGAGGACGGCACCCCCATCCGCGTGCCGCACATGGGCTGGAACAGCGTGGAGCTCAAGGCCGAATGCGAGCTGTTCAAGGGCATCCCCTCGGGCGCGGAATTCTATTTCGTGCACTCCTACCACCCCGCGCCGGACCCGGCCTATGTCATCGGCGAGACCACCTACGGCGAGAGCTTCTGCTCCGTGCACGGGCGCAAAGGCCTGTGGGCCGTGCAGTTCCACCCGGAAAAGAGCGGCAAGCCCGGATTGGCGCTGCTGAAGAATTTCCACGACTACTGCCTGGAGGCCGCCCATGCTGAGTAAGCGTGCCTTTCGATTCGATGTCCTGTCAGCGGAGGCCGCCAATGCTCAGTAAACGTGTCATCCCCTGCCTCGATGTGCGCAACGGCAAGCTCACCAAGGGCGTGAAGTTCCAGGGCAACGTGGACATCGGCGATCCCGTCGAGACCGCGCGCATGTACTACGAGCAGGGCGCCGACGAGATCGTGTTCTACGACATCACCGCCTCCAGCGAGGGCCGGGGCATCTTCCTCGACGTCGTGGAGCGCGTGGCCAGCCAGATCTTCATCCCCTTCTCCGTGGGCGGCGGCATCAATTCCGTGGCCGACATGCGCGCGGTGCTGCTGGCCGGGGCCGAGAAATGCTCGGTGAACTCCGGCGCGGTGAAGAACCCGGACATCATCAGCGAGGGCGCGGCGGCCTTCGGCTCGCAGTGCGTGGTGCTGGGCATGGACGTGAAGCGCGTGGACAAGAGCGAGCAGATCCCCTCCGGCTTCGAGGTGGTCATCCACGGCGGCCGCAAGTACACCGGCCTGGACGCCCTGGAGTGGGCCAAGACCGGCGAGGCCCTGGGCGCGGGCGAAATCTGCCTGAACTCCATCGACGCCGACGGCACCAAGGACGGCTACGACCTGGAGCTGACCCGGCTCGTCACCAGAAACGTGCGCATCCCGGTCATCGCCTCCGGCGGCGCGGGCAACCCCCAGCACATGGCCGACGCCTTCACCAGGGCCGGGGCCAGCGCTGCGCTCATCGCCTCCATCGTGCACTACGGCGAGTACACCATCCGCCAGCTCAAGGAGCACATCGCGGGCCAGGGCGTGCGCATGCGCATGTTCTGGTAGCGCACCCGCGCAGGTCGATCCGGCAGGGGCACCCCCCGTTTCAACGGTCCGCCGCCACGCATGGGCAGGACCGGACTTTCGAAAACGCAAGCGTGGGCGCCATGACCAAAGCTCTCGACTCCTACTCCTCCGCCCTGGCCGACCTTGAGGCCAGGGGACTGAAGCGCCGTCTGCCCAAGGCGGCGAGCGTTCCGGCGCTGGATTTCTCCGGCAACGACTATATGGCCCTCTCCGCCCGCCCGGAGCTGGTGCAGGCCGCCATCGAGGCGGGCCAGCGCTATGGCGCGGGCGCCACCGGCTCGCGCCTGCTCTCGGGCAACACGCCCCTGCACGAGGCCTTCGAGGAGCGCATCGCGCTCGACAAGGGCTCGGAGTCCGCGCTGATCTTCTCCTCCGGCTACCAGGCCAACGCCGCCTGCATCGCCGCGCTGCTGGACCGGCAAACCCTGGGGGCCGAGCCGCTGGTGTTCTCCGACCGGCTGAACCACGCCAGCATGCACCTGGGCTGCGCCCTGGCCGAGGCCCGGCAGATCCGCTACCGCCACCTGGACCTGGCGCACCTCTCGGAGCTTCTGGACAAGCACCGGGACGACCCCAGGCCCAAGTTCCTGCTGTCCGAGACGGTGTTCGGCATGGACGGCGACGTGGCCGACGTGGGCGCGCTCCAGGCCCTGGCCCTGGAGCACGGGGCGCTTCTGTACCTGGACGAGGCCCACGCCACGGGCGTGTTCGGCCCGCGCGGGTACGGCCTCACCGAGGCCCTGGCCCTGGCACCCTCCACCGTGGTCATGGGCACGCTGTCCAAGGCCGTGGGCGTGTCCGGCGGCTACGTGGCCTGCGCCGCTGTGCTGCGCGACTACATCGTCAACCGCGCCGGGGGCTTCATCTTTTCCACCGCGCCCTCGCCGCTGGTGGTGGGCGCGGCCCTGCGCGCCTGGGAGCTGCTGCCCGAGTTGGGCGCGGAGCGCGCCGCGCTGCTGGAGAACGCCCGCTGGCTGCGCGAGGTGCTGCACGCCGCCGGACACGACACCGGAACCTCGGCGACGCACATCGTTCCCGTGATCCTGGGCGATCCGGAGCGTACCGTGAATGCCCGCGAAAGGCTCTCCGAACGCGGCATCAGCGTCTCCGCCGTGCGCCCGCCCACGGTTCCGCAGGGCACCTCGCGCCTGCGCCTGGGCCTTTCCGCCGCGCACAGCCGCCAGGACCTGGAGCGCCTCGTGGAGGCCCTGGCCGACCTATGACCGGCATCGTCCTCATGCACGGCTGGGGCCTGGGCCCGGCCACCTGGCAGGGCTGGCTGGCCTCCTTCGCCGACCGCCCCGTGGCCGTGCTGGACGCGGGCTATTTCGGCCCCGCAGCCCTGACCGTTCCGCACAACCCCGACGGCTGGATCGGCATCGGCCATTCCCAGGGCTTCGCCCGGCTGGCGGCCATGAACCTGCCCTGGCGCGCGCTGGTCGGCATCGGGGCATTCCTGCACTTCTGCCCGATTCCGGGCCACGCGAACGGCACCCCGCCGGACATGCTCCAGGCCATGCTCGACCGCCTGGAATCCGTCCCCGCGGACGTGCTCTCGCGCTTCCGCAGGCGCTGCGGCCTCAGGGAGGCCGGGGCCACGCCCGCTCCCGCCGGGGAAGGCCTGGAACGCCTGCGCGCCGACCTCGCGGAGTTGATGGCGCAGAACCTTTGCGCCACGCCCGCCTGCCCCACCCTGCTGCTGCACGCGGCGGACGACCGCATTGCGCCCGTGGCCCTGGCCCGCGAAGCCGTTGCGCGCATCCCCGGAGCCGGGCTCCGCGAACGTTCTTCCGGCGGCCACGCCCTGCCCATGACCCGGCCCGGCGACTGCCTGGCCCTGGTCCAGGAATTTCTCCATGGCCTCCGCTAGCGCCCGCAAGCCCCTGAGCGTGGCCCAGCGCTTCGGGCGCAAGGCGCGCGACTACGAGCGCCACGCCCATCTCCAGCGCCTCACCGCCGAGACGCTGGCCGCCTTCGTCCTGGCCCAGGACCTCCCGCGCGGCCCGGTCGTGGAGATCGGCTGCGGCACCGGCCTGCTCACGCGCCTGCTGGCCACGGGCAGCGCCCCCTACCTGGCCACGGACATCGCCCCGGACATGGTGCAGGCCTGCCGCGCCAGGACGGGAGACATCCCCGGCGTGGCCTACGCCGTGCTCGACGGCCAACGGGCGCACTTCGACCAGCCGCCCGCGCTCATCGTGTCCAACCTGGCCTTCCAGTGGTTCGCCGACCCGGTGGCGGGCATCGCCGCGCTTGCCGGGCAGGCCCGCGCCCTGGCCTTCTCGGTGCTGCTTGCGGGCAGCTTTCCCGAGTGGCGGCAGGCCTTCGCCGACCTGGGGCGCACGCCCGGCCTCATCCCCCTGCCGGAGGAGGAAGCCGTGCTTTCGTCCCTGCGCGCCCTGCCGGGCCTGACCCTGCGCCACCACACGCTCACCCACGTGCGCCGCTACGACAGCGCCAAGGCGTTCGTGCACAGCTTCCGGGGCATCGGCGCGGACCACCCCCGCCCAGGCTACCGGCCAGGGCCCATCCGCCCGGTGCTGCAGCGCTTCGCCCAGGGCATGGACGCCACCTCCCGCGTGCTGTACTGCGTTGCCCAGCACGACGAGAGGGAGGGCTGATGCGCGTCTTCGTCACCGGAACCGACACCGACGCGGGCAAGACCGTGGCCTGCGCCTGGCTGTGCCTGCACAGCGGGGCGGACTACTGGAAGCCCGTGCAGTCCGGCCACCCGCCCGACCGCGACGCGGACACCGTGGCCCGGCTCTCCGGTGCGCGCATCCACCCCGAGCGCCACGTCCTGAAGGCGCCGCTCTCCCCGGCCGAAGCCGCGCGGCTGGAGGGCATCGACATTTCCCTGGACGACTTCGCCTCCCCCCGGACCACGCGCCCGCTGGTCATTGAGGGCGCAGGCGGCGTGCTGGTGCCGCTCAATGACCGCCAGACCATGCTCGACCTCATGGAGCGCCTGCGCGCCCCGGTGCTCGTGGTGGGCCGCAGCGGGCTGGGCACCATCAACCACACCTGCCTGACGCTGCTGGCCCTGCGCGCGCGCCACCTGCCCGTGCTGGGCGTGATCCTGTGCGGCGAGCCCAACCCGGCCAACCGGGCGGCCATCGAGCAGTTCGGCAACACCCGTGTACTGGCCGAGATCCCGCGCCTGGCCGCCCTGTCGCGCCAGGCCCTGCTGACCGTTCCGCCCTCGCCCGAGGCGCTGGAATGGGTGAGGTGGAAAGAATGAGCGATTCCGCGTCCATCGTTGAACTGGACAAGCGCCACGTCTGGCATCCCTTCACCCAGGAGGCCACGGCCCCGGACCCGCTGCCCGTGGTGCGCGCCAGCGGGGCCAGCCTGTTCCTGGAGAGCGGGCGCGAGATTCTGGACTTCGCGTGCAGCTGGTGGGTCAACGTGCACGGCCACGCGCACCCGGCCATCGCCCGGGCCCTGGCCGAGCAGGCCCACACCCTGGAGCACGTCATCTTCGCCGGGTTCACCCACCCGCCCGCCGCAAAGCTTGCGGCTGAGCTTGTGGCCCTGCTGCCCCGCCCGCTGGACCGCGTGTTCTACACCGACAACGGCTCCACGGCGGTGGAGGCCGCGCTCAAGATGGCCTGGCAGAGCTGGCGCAACAAGGGCGGCGGCTCGCGCCGCCTGTTCCTGGCGCTGGAAGGGGCCTACCACGGCGACACCTTCGGGGCCATGAGCGTGGGCCGCACGTCAGGATTCTACGCGCCCTTCGAGGAACTGCTGTTCGAGGTGCGCCACCTGCCCTTCCCGGAAACCTGGGACGGCGACACGGAAGTGGACGCGCGCGAGGAGGCGGCCCTGGCCGAAGCCCGGCGCGTGCTGGACGAGCACGGACGCGAGGTGGCGGCCTTCATCGCCGAGCCGCTGGTGCAGGGGGCCTCGGGCATGCGCCTGTGCCGTCCCGCCTTCCTGCGCCGCCTGTGCGAGCTGGTGCGCCAGCACGGCATCCCGGTGATCTTCGACGAGGTCATGACCGGCTTCGGGCGCACGGGCACCATGTTCGCGCTGGAACAGGTGGGCTTCACGCCGGACATCGTGTGCCTGTCCAAGGGCATCACGGGCGGATTCCTGCCGCTGGCCGCCACCGTGGCCAGCACGGCCATCTACGAGAGCTTCCTGGGCGCGGACTTCCACACGGCCTTCGCCCACGGCCACTCCTACACCGCCAACCCGCTGGGCTGCGCCGCCGGGCTGGCCTCGCTCCAGGTGTTCCGCGACGAGGACACGCTTTCGCGCATCCGGGCCATCCACGAGGCCCACGGGCCGTGGCTGGAGCAAGTGGCGCGCATCCCCGGCGTCACCCGCCCTCGCCGCCTCGGCTCCATCGCGGCGGTCAATGTCGGCAGTACCGACAACTCCGGCAGCGACTACCATGCCGACGTGGGCCCGCGCATCAAGGCGCTGAGCCTGGAGCGCGGCCTGCTCATCCGGGCCATGGGCAACGTGGCCTACCTCATGCCCCCGGCCTGCGTCACGCCGGAGCAGCTGGCCCGTGGCCACCAGGGCCTGGCAGAGGTGCTGCGCGCCCTCTAGCCCCGGCAACAAGCCAAACAAAAGGCCCGCCCCGGAATTCCGGAGCGGGCCTTTCATTTTCTGGGGCAGGCGCTAGTCGGCCTGGAACGTGCCGGACTTGCCGCCGGACTTGAACACCAGTCGGCAGTCGGTGATGCGGATATCCTTCTGCACGGCCTTGCACATGTCGTAGATGGTGGCGGCGGCGATCTGCGCGGCCACCAGGGCCTCCATCTCCACGCCGGTCTTGGCGCTGGTGCGGGCCTCGGCCTCCACCAGGATTCGGCAGCCCGGCTCGTCGATCTCGAAGGTCACGTCGGCGAAGTCCAGGGGCAGCGGGTGGCACATGGGGATGAGGTCGGAGGTGCGCTTGGCCGCCAGGATGCCCGCCACGCGCGCGGTTCCCAGCACCTCGCCCTTGGGCAGGGCCTTCTGCACCAGCAGGCGCATGGTCTCGGCGTTCACCAGCACGGAGCAGCGCACCCGCGCGATGCGCACGCTCTCGCCCTTGGCGGAAACGTCCACCATGCGGGCGCGGCCCTGCTCATCCAGATGCGTGAACTCGCTCACTGGCGCTCCTCGCCAAGCACTTTGTCCTTGGCCTTCTTGAAGAAGTTCTTGGCCTTGGTCAGCGGCTTCTCCTCCTCCAGGCGGGCGAACTCGCGCAGGAGCTCCTCCTGCTTGGCGGACAGGCCCGTGGGGGTGAGCACCTTGATCTCGATGAGCATGTCGCCCTTGCGCCCGCCGCCGGGGTGGGGCAGGCCCAGGCCGCGCAGCTGGAACACCTCGCCGCTCTGGGTGCCCTTGGGGATGTCCACGGTGATGGGATCGTCCAGGGTGGGCACCTCGATCTTGTGGCCCAGGGAGGCCTGCACGAAGGTGATCTCACGGCGCAGAATCAGATTCTGCCCGTCGCGGTCAAAGGTCTTGTCCGGCTCCACGCTGATGACCACGTAGAGGTCGCCCGGAGGACCGCCATTGACGCCCGGCTCGCCCTCGCCGCGCAGGCGCAGGCGCGATCCGTCGTCCACGCCGGCGGGAATGCGCACCTTGAGCTCGCGGGTCTTGCTGGTGAGGCCGCCGCCCCGGCAGGCGGTGCAGAACTTGGAGATGATCTTGCCCCGGCCATGGCAGCTGGGGCAGGTCACGGAGATGCGGAAGAAGCCCTGGGCCTGCTGCACGTGGCCGGTGCCGCGGCACTGGCGGCAGTCGGTCATGTCGCTGCCGGGCTGCGCGCCGGTGCCCTTGCACTCCTCGCAGGGCGCGTTCACGGGAATCTTCAGCTCCACCTCGTCGCCCTTGGCGGCCTGGCGGAAGCTGATGTTCAGGTTGTAGCGCAGGTCCGCCCCGGCCTGGGCGCGGCGCCCGCCGCGACCACCGGCGGCGAAGCCGAAGAACTCACCGAAAATGTCGCTGAAGGAGCCGAAGATGTCCTCGGACGAGCTGAACCCGGAGTAGCCGCCGTTCATGCCCTCGTGTCCGAAGGTGTCGTAGCGGCGGCGCTTCTCGGGGTCGCGCAGCACGTCGTAGGCCTCGGCGGCCTCCTTGAACTTGGATTCGGCCTCCGGGTCGCCCTGGTTGCGGTCGGGGTGGAACTCCAGGGCCAGCTTGCGGTAGGCCTTCTTGAGCTCGTCCTCGCCTGCGCCCTTGGAAACGCCCAGAACCTCGTAGTAATCGCGCTTGGACATGGCCTACTTGGTCGGCTCGACGAAAATGCCCGCCTCGGGGATGGAATCGCCGGGAAGCACCTTGCCTTCCGCGATCTCGCGCAGGGCGGTGACGGCCTCCTTGTTCTTGGACTCCACCAGCGGCGCGTACCCCTCGCGGTACTGCTTCACGCGCTTGATGGCCATCTGCACGATGAGGAAGCGGTTGCCGACCTTCTCCAGGCAATCTTCGACGGTGATTCTCGCCATGAATGACTCCTTGCTTGGTCTTATGGTTTGCCCGTTCCCGGCTCAACGCCCTGGGAGGGGGCGGCGGGCCTGGACGGGCGCGGGGGCAGGTGCCCCAGCAGGTCATCTATGATCTGGCTGCCCACGGGGTAGAACAGTTCCTCCTGGCCCACCTTGAGCCAGCACTGTCCCGCGGGGAGCCGGTTATCGACAAAAAAAGTGAACACGACCAGGGGCTTCTCTTCCCTGGCGAACAACTCGCAGATGAGCTTCTGCTCCACCGGCGGCACAAGGCGGGTCACCGGTTCACTCTCCACGCGCAACTCTTTAAGTCGCCACAGCGCGATGTCAATACCCGGCACCACGCGTCCCTGCTCGCGGTTCTCCCAGCCGCCAGCGGTCTTCTCCACAGTCAGGGTCTGGTTGCCGCCGGGGGCGAAGATGCGCGCGCGCTCCACTCGGGCGGTGTCGAAGCCGAGCACGCCGCGCCACTGCATGTCAAAGGTCTGTCGGAACAGGTTTTTCACCTTCTCCGTGTCCATCAGGAAGCCCAGCGGATGGTGCGTGGAACGCCCGTACACCGGCGAGCCCTCGGTGGGAGTGAAAAACTCGACCATGAGTGGCGGCTTGTCCTTCACGGTCTGGATGGCGATGCTGAACTGCGGCCTGCCTGCGGGCTGCCGATCCGGCCTGGCCAGCATGGTATCCGCTGAGACGGCGCTCAGGTTGTGCAAAAAGAGCCGGACCTCCGAGGCGCTGACGCCGGAGCCGCGCAGCGACTCCGGGGCATTGAAGACGTAGCCGTCGTCGCGGCGCTCCAGGTCCCACACCAGGCTGGTGCCGCTGGTGAAGCTCAGGCGCTGGGCCTCCTCGGCGCGCAGATCCAGCAGGCGCAGGTCGTGGTAGTGCTCGGCCGGCTTGGCCAGCTGATGCAGCACGCTGGCGTCGAGCAGCAGCACGTTGTCCGGCTGGAGCGAGCACTGGGCGTGGACTCCGGCACCGGCGGGGGTCTCCTTGCCCAGAAGGATCTGGACATCGTGCAGGGCCTTGGCTCCGGAGCGGATCACGATGCGCACGGCAGGCGCGTCGAAGCCATAGGACGCGGCCTCCGCCGGGTTCTGCGGCCCGAGGTTCTGGATGGGCGGATTGTGGGCTATGGCGCCCAGCAGGGCCTCGATGCGGGCCGGATCAGCAGGCACGGGGGGCACGTCCTCGCCCTGGTCGGTGTCGCGAACCACCCAGCCGCTTTGCTCGTGGCTGAGGCGGAAGTTGTCCTCCCCCACGCGGATGTCGATGGCCGCAACCTCGTCTATGGCGAACCGGGGCCACAGGCCCAGGGCCATGTCCTGCTGCTGGTGGGTGATGACAAGCCCGATGACCAGCGCCACCAGCAGGGAAAGCAGAAGGAGTACCCCGAAACGGGATGTACGGATCGTCAAGGGCGTCCTACCGAGTTGACATGGCCGGGTTGTGTGCATGGCCGCGTCGGGCCTGGGAGCCAGCGGCTCGACCAAAAAAAACTCCCGTGCGAAGTGGGCTGACCGGGAGCATGCGGACAATGTTATGAGTGGAGTTCACCAAAGGAATTTTTGTTAACCGACAACCGACTTGCATGTCAAGTGCGATTGGACTACATCCTGCCCCACCGGGCATTCCGCCCGGACGTGGAGGAATGCATGTCGCGTTTAGGCAAGCTGTCGTTCGCCCAGAAGAAATGTGTGAGCACCGTGGGCATGCTCATGCAACGGACCGCCATGGCCGGGGCGGGCGCGCGCATCGGCGTCGCGGCCTCCGGCGGTGTGGACAGCTTCGTGCTGCTCAAGACCCTCACCATCCGCAAGGCCATCATCCCCTTTCCCATCGAGATCATGGCCCTGCACATCAACCCCGGCTTCGACGCGGATAGCCACAGGCCGCTCGTTGACTGGTGCGTGGCCCACGGCATCAGCGCCCACATCGAGCTGGCCGACCACGGCCCCCGCGCGCACTCCGAGGAGAACAAGAAGAACTCCGCGTGCTTCTATTGCAGCATGCTGCGCCGCAAGCGGCTGTTCGACCTCTGCCGCGAGTACGGCCTGACGCACCTGGCCTTTGGCCACAACGCCGACGATCTGGTGAACACGTTCTTCATGAACGTGGTGCAGAACGGACGCGTGGACGGCATGAACGCCTGCGAGGACTTCTTCGGCGGGCGGCTCAAGGTGGTGCGCCCGGCCCTGTTCCTGGAAAAGAGCTTCATCAAGGCCGCCGCGCGCCAGTGGGAGCTGCCCGTCTGGTGCAATCCCTGCCCCTCGGCGGGCAACACCCGCCGCAGCGAGATCGAGGCCTGGCTGGCCCTGGAGACGGGCAAGAGCAAGCGCATCCGCAACAACGTGTTCGGCGCGCTGAAGCGCTACCAGGCCGAGCGCCACGGCATCGACTTGACCGGCCTATCCTGATGGGCTAAATGTATTCACTTTGGAGAGGCATCCCCTACAGTTTTTTGGAGACCAAGAAAAAGGCATGTTTTTCGGCAGGTTCCATATCGTCGTCTTCCGCGAGAAGCGGGGCCGCACGCGCAAGATCCAGCTGCGCGGCTGGATGCTCATGGCGCTTGGCGTGCTGCTCACGGGCATGCTCGGCGGCAACCTGGTGCTGCTCAAGCAGTTGTCCTCCAGCGGCTCGCTGGAGCGCAGCCTCTCGCTCACCGAAAAATCCGCCACCGAACAGAAATCACAGCTGCTCAACCTGAGCCAGAAGCTCGTGACCCTGCAGAAGGACGTGGGCCGCATCCGCGACTTCGACTCCAAGCTGCGCGTCATGATCAACCTGGAGCAGGAGAACATGGCCACGGTCTCGGCCCAGGGCGGCCCCGGCACCGACCTGGCCAAGGGCTACCTGCCGCTGTACCGCCAGGAGCTGCTGGCCCGCAAGATGAACGAATTCCTGCGCCAGCTCTCGGTGGAGGCGCGGCTTGAGGAAGTTCGCCAGCAGGAGATCATCCAGCGCCTGCGCGCCAATCGCGAGGTGCTGGATTCCACGCCTTCGGTGTGGCCCGCCGGCGGCTGGATCACCTCCACTTTCGGCTGGCGCTCCTCCCCCTTCACCAGCAAGCGCGAATTCCACAAGGGCCTGGACATCTCCGCCCCCGCCGGCACGCCCATCTACGCGCCCTCTCGCGGCACAGTGGCCTTCATCGAGCGAGACCCATCCTACGGCCTGGTGCTGAACATCAACCACGGCGCAGGCCTGGTGACCAGGTACGCCCACCTCCAGCGCGTGACTACGGACCTCAAGCCCGGCCAGGTGGTGCAGCGCGGCCAGGTCATCGCCCACATCGGCGACTCCGGGCGCAGCACCGGCCCGCACCTGCACTACGAAGTACGCATCAGCGGCGTGCCCGTGAACCCCATGCGCTACATCCTGAACTAGCCCGTCCCCTGTTCAACGCGCTTTACGCCCGGTCCAAGCTGCGCTAGTGAATTCCAGGCGGCGCAAATGCTTCGCCCGCACCCACCCGAGCGAGCGGCATGGACATCTTCCAGTTCGACCCACGCACCATCCTGAGCTTCTACCTCACGCTGTTCCGCATCAGCGTGGTGCTCTTCATCATGCCCTTCTTCGGCGACACCATCCCAAACGTGGTCAAGGCGACGCTGCTCATCGTGCTCACGCTGGCGCTGTGGCCCAAGCTCTCCTTCCCGGCAGAGCAGTACCCCGCCCACGCCATGAACATCGCGGTGATGTTCGCCGGCGAGCTCATCCTGGGCATGTGCCTGGGCATCATCGTGCGCATGCTCATCGCCGCGGTGCAGATCGGCGGGCAGATCATCAATTTCCAGATGGGCTTCTCCATGGTCAACGCCATCGACCCCATGACCGGCATGCAGGAGCCCGTGACCACGCACTTCCTTTACATGTGCACCATGCTCACGTTCCTGTCGCTCAACGGCCACCTGCACCTGCTCAAGGCCATGGGAGCGAGCTTCGACATCGTGCCGCCGGGAGGACTGTTCCTCACGCCCAAGCTCATGACCGAGCTCATGCTCTTTTCCAAGCAGATGTTCATCCTGGGCGTGCGCATCGCAGCCCCCGTCATCCTGGCGCTTTTCCTCACGGACCTGGCCCTGGCGCTCATCTCCAAGATGGCCCCGCAGATGAACGTCATGGTCATGGGCTTCCCGGTGAAGATCATGGTGGGCTTCCTGTTCCTCACCTTCATCATGCAGATCATGGGCGACTACATCGCCAGCTTCATCGCCGCCATGGACGAGGTCATGCTGCACATCATGCGGGTCGGCGTGGCCAAGCCCTGACGACGGTTGACTTGCGCCGCACCCCCTAATAGGCTGACCAGTCAACAGGGAGGTGACCGTGGCGAAACGCCCCCAAATCGACAAGGGACGCGGCCGCAACGCCGAACGCACGCGCCAGACCATACTTGACGCCGCGCGCGAGGTGTTCGGCAGGCAGGACTACGGTTCTGTCGCCCTGAGCGACATCGCCGAGCGCGCGGGCGTCACTCAGAGCCTCATCCACCACTACTTCAAGTCCAAGAGCAGGCTGTTCCTCTACGCCGTGCATACGGCGCTGGACGAGCACGACGAGGGCCTGGACGCCTTCGTCTCGCCCGGCGTGTCCGCACCCGAATTCCTGCCCGCGGCGCTGCGCGGCTATCATCGGTTCCTGGCGGAGAACGAGATCTGCGTGCGCCTGATCCGCGTCATCGACCAGTCCCTGGCCAGCGATCCCGGGTTGCTGAAGAGCCTGGCCGAACTGGACAACGAGGGGGGCACGGGCAATCCGCAGCGCTTGAAGAACCTGCGCGCGGCCTACGAGCGCCTGCTCGACCTCAAAGCCCGCGGCAGGCTCCAGGACGGCATAGATCCCAAGGCCCTGCTGATGGTGATGCTCTCAGTGGTGGAGCACTGGTTCAGCTCGGCCAAACGACTCAACCACAGGATGGTGGAGGCCCTGGGCGAGGATGCGGGGGCGGGCGTGGATGCGGACAGCTACCTGGAAACGGCGCTGGTGCTGTTTCTCAAGGGAGCGTTGAAGGAGAAGGAGTAGGCTGGAGAGACGGAAGCGTTGTCCTGGAACGCAAAAAGGCCCGGTTTTGACCGGGCCTTTTTGTTGAAATAAAGTCTTGGCGGCGACCTACTTTCCCACGATTGAACCGCAGTATCATCGGCGATGGCGGGCTTAACTTCCGAGTTCGGAAAGGGATCGGGTGTACCCCCGCCTCC